>JBEANR010000001.1:0-4593 GCA_041165365.1 Actinomycetota bacterium
CCGTCGAACTGGATCTCGCACACCGGCCGGTAGCCGCGCATCGCGAGTCCGATGGCGGTGCCGATGATGCCGGACTCGGCGAGCGGGGTGTCGAGAACGCGACTGGTGCCGAACTCGCTCTGCAGCCCCTCGGTCACCCTGAAGACACCCCCGAGAGGACCGATGTCCTCGCCCATGAGCAGCACGCGGTCGTCGTCGCGCATGGCGGCGGCGAGACCGGCGTTGAGAGCCTTCGCCATCGGCAACTGGGCGCTGGTCGGGGTGGGTTGGGCGGCGGCGGGTTGGGCGGCGGCGGGTTGGGCGGCGGCGGGCTGGGCGGCGGCGGGTTGGGCGGCGGCGGGCTGCGCGCCGGCGACCCCCGGTATCGACCGCACCTCGGTGCCGGTCACGCCGTGCCCTCCGCCTGGTCGAACGACTCCTCGTACTCCGCGAGCCACTGCTTCTGCGCCGCCGGCACCGGATGCGGATCGGAGTACACGTGGTCGAACATGAGCCCGGCATCCGGAGTCTCGAGCGCGAGGGTGCGACGGCGGATGTCGGCGGCGAAATCCTCAGCCTCCTCCGCGACTGCGGCGAAGAACGCATCCCCCTCGCCGCGCGAGCGCAAATACTTCTCGAATCGCGAGATCGGGTCCCTCGCGACCCAGGACTGCAGTTCAGCGTCGGTGCGGTACTTGGTCGGGTCGTCGGAGGAGGTGTGGGCACCGATGCGATACGTGAGGGCTTCGATCATCCGCGGTCCACCTCCCGACCTCGCCGCATCGAGGTTCGACTTCGTCACCGCGTACGACGCGAGCACGTCGTTGCCGTCGATCTGGATGCCTGGCATGCCGAACCCACCGGCCCGTCGGAACAACGGCACCCTCGACTGCACGCTCACCGGCACCGAGATCGCCCAGTGGTTGTTCTGCACGAAGAACACCTGGGGTGTCTGGTAGCTCGCGGCGAAGACGAGGGCCTCGTTGACGTCGCCTTGACTCATCGCCCCATCGCCGAAGTAGACGATCACGGCCTCGTCGGTGTCGGGATGACCGGTGGCCGTCGTTCCGTCGAACCCGATGCCCATCGCGTAGCCGGTGGCGTGCAGCGCATGGGAGCCGATCACGAGGGTGTACAGGTGGAAGTTGCCGTGCTCCGCCGGATCCCAGCCGCCGTGCGTGACCCCGCGGAGAAGGCGCACGATGTCGAGCACGTCGACCCCGCGGATCATGGCGATGGCGTGCTCGCGGTAGGCCGGGAAGATGTGGTCGTGCGCCCGGGTCGCCCGCGCCGATCCGACCTGAGCGGCCTCCTGGCCGGTGCTCGGCACCCAGAGGCCCATCTGGCCCTGCCGCTGCAGGTTGGTGCCCTCGTTGTCGAAGCGGCGGATGACGACCATGTCGCGGTGGAATCGACGCAACTCGTCGTCACCGAGCGCTTCCACCAGGGGGAGGTAGTCGGCCGACGGCCCCTCCGTCTGCAGCACGCCGTCGGGGGTGAGCAACTGGATCGTGTCGGCGGTGATCGCGCCGGACATCGGCGTGGGCGAGGCAGGGGAGGGCATGGCCCGTGCTTCGGTGGGCTGTTCTTGCGTCACGTGTACTTCGGCGGCCTGTGCTTCTGTGGCCTGTGCTTCGGTGGCCGGTGCTTCCGTGGCCCGTGCTTCTGTGGACTGTGCTTCCGCGGCGTGTCTCTCTGCGGGCTGTGCTTCTGTGGCCTGGGTGCCGTGTGTCACGGTGACCTCGCAGTCCTGTTCGTCGCCTCCGCGACGGGGGGCAATGCGGATGATGCGGCGCTCAGGCGACCGGCATCGACTCTCTAATCTAGCCCCGGCCGCGGAACGGCCGTTGGTAGGGTGCGCACAACTTCTTCCGCTGCGCGGAGGAGTTTGTCCACAGCCTGAGACTCCCCGATCGACACGCGGACCCCGTCCTGACCGAGGGGTCGCGTGACGATGCCGCCCGCGAGGAAGATCTCGGCGACCGCCGCCGTGTGCTCGCCGGTGGCGAGCCACAGGAAGTTGCCCTGGGCCTCCGGGACGCGCCATCCGCGGTCGAGGAGAGCGAGACGCACCTGGTCTCGCAGGCGGGCCAGGCGGGCGACCCTCTCGAGCAGGATCGCCTCGTTGTCGAGGGCGGCGATGGCCGCGCGTTGCGCCGGCTCGATCACGGAGAGCGGGATGGCGACCGCACGGAGCGCGTCGAGGATCCACTCCGCACCGATCACATACCCGAACCGGAGTCCGGCGAGGCCGTAGGCCTTCGAGAACGTGCGCAGTACGAGGAGGTTGGGGTAGCGGCCTAGCTGAGCTGCGCCGTCGACGGCCGCCGGGTCGGTCACGAACTCGGCGTAGGCCTCGTCGAGCACCACCAGAACGTGGGCGGGCACGCGCTGCATGAAGGCGGTGAACGCCCCCGCGGAGACGGCCGTGCCCGTCGGGTTGTTGGGCGAACAGACGATCACGATCTTCGTGGCCGACGTCACAGCCCCGGCCATCGCGTCGAGGTCGTGCTCGGCGGTGGCGGTGAGCGGCACCCTCACCGCCGTCGCCCCGGAGACGGCGACCAGTCCCGGGTAGGCCTCGAAGGAACGCCAGGCGAAGACGACCTCGTCTCCGGCGCTCGCCACGGCGAGCATGATCTGCTGGAGGATCGCGACGGATCCCGCACCGACGTGTACCTCGCCGAGGGTCACGCCGTGCCGCTGAGCCAGTCGCTCGCGTACGGCGACGGCCGCGCCATCCGGGTAGCGGTTGATCGACGAGGCGGCGATGGCGTCCCGGATGGCGGCGATCGGCTCGAAGGGGTTCTCGTTGGACGACAGCTTATAGGCGTCCGCGGGAGCCGGCCCGCCCTGCCGGTAGGCGGTGAGGGCGGCCACCTCCGGCCGGAGGCGCACGCGGGGGGAGCTGTCATCCGTCACCCTCGAAGTCTACGGTGGCCCCCCACATGATTAGATGCCGCGGCGGGAATGTACCCCTGGTTCGCTGATGCCCGCGCGGCCGTCCACCGATTGCACCCTCTGGCAGGCCGGTGCATCATGGGGGGCATGAAGAGATTCCTGGTGCGCCTGGTCATCAACGCGATCGCCCTCTGGCTGACGACGCTGCTCGTGGCCGGCGTGAGCGTGGTGCCGTACGCCCCGGGTGACGCCCTCGCCACCGTGCTCACGTACCTTCTGGTCGCCCTGGTGTTCGGAATCGTGAACGGGGTGATCGGCAACTTCATCAGGATCGTGGCCTTCCCCCTCTACATCCTCACGCTCGGCCTGATCGCGCTCGTGGTCAACGCGCTGCTACTTCTGCTGGTCGCGTGGATCAGCTCACTGGCGCGCTTCGGGCTCGAGGTCGACGGCTTCTGGTGGGGAGTGCTCGGGGCTCTGGTGCTCGCCCTCATCAGCTGGCTCATCGGCATCGTGGTGCGCCCGATCGTCGGCAGGGACGACCACCGGCGCTGATCGACGGGAGGTGTGCGTTGCGCCTGCCGCTGATACCGGAACGCCTCACCCCACCACAGCGCACACGTCGCGGTCTTTCTGTCGCCCCCGTTCAGATTCCCGTGACGGGGCGGATGCCGTCGGATGCTTCGAGCGTGAGGTTCGAGGTCAGCGGCACCACGAGGACTGTGGCGATCTTCGTGGCGAGCAACCAGTCTTCCTGCATGACGACGGCGGGTCGTGATAACCAGATGCACGGCATCATCGCGGGCTAGGGCGTCCGCTCCGCGTGGTACCACGTCGACCGGACTGCGGCGTTCTCCTCGGGTGCGAGCGCATCCCCCACCCGCGCGATCCTCGGGTCTGCCGCGGCATCCAGCAGGGCGGCTGAATCCCGGTACCTCGCGAGCTCGTGAGCGGGAAAGAAGAGTTCGCCGGGGGGCGGGCCATCGCCGAAGACCTCGCGCCGCACGACGACGGGAGCCGTCGAGTCCCACGTGCCTCCGAGCGCCGGCACGATGTCGTCGCTGTGCTCGACCGCCACCCAGGGCACGTCGGCCGGAACCGGCACCTGGGCCGCGGGAGCCCCGAGGGTGTACAGGCCGGTCACGTGGTGATCGTCGGATGCCGCGAGCATGGCGGCCACGAGACCTCCCTGGGAGTAGCCGGTCACGACCACGTCCGACTGTGCCGTGGCGCCGGACGCCGCCAGTGCCTGCTCGACCGCGCGGTACGACCCGGCGGCATCCGATCCGGCTATGCCGCCCACGTTGCTCGTGAGGTCCCACGGCTCGTCGGTGGCCCGCGGGGCGAAATCGAGCGTGCCACCGAGGTAGACCTCGAATCGATCCGGGCGGCCGGGCTCGCTGTAGCGATCGACACGGATCTGCGGAACCTGGTCGGGCTGCTGCCCGATGCCGGGTCGCGGAGCGCCGGGAGGAAACGGCGTCGCGGCGGGCGGCTGAACGGCGGTCGGCGGGTGAACGGTGGTCGGGATGCGGGACGCCCGATCGGCGAAGCCGGACGCGGGTGCCGTGGTCGTCGACGCGACGGCGGTGACCCGCACCGGGGTCTCCCTCAGCAGGCCGGCGCCGGCTGCGGCACCCGCCACCAACCCCGCGGAGGTGTCGAGGCCGAGGATGCCGAGGCCCTCGTCACCGAGGAGCGAGACCAGCGGAG
>JBEANR010000002.1:0-27913 GCA_041165365.1 Actinomycetota bacterium
CGCTTCGGACCCCAGTAGTCCATGATCATGGCGAGGTCGAAGTAGTTGGAGCGGATCGGGTTCGCCGACACCGGATCCCCCTCGGAACGGATGCCCGCCTCCACGCTCGAGCGCGCTGTGATGGTCTCGACAGCCCGCGCAGACAAGCTGATCGGGGCGCTGCCGGAGGGCCCGGCGAGACACTTCTGCAGGCCCGCGGTGACCGCGTCGACACCCCACTCGTCGGCGAGGAAGGAATTGCCGGCGAGGGAGGCCGTCACATCCGTGTAGAACAGCACGCTGTGCTCACGGCAGATCGCGCCGAGGGCGTCGAGCGGCTGAGCCAGAGTCGTCGAGGTGTCCCCGTGCACCACGGCGAGCAGCTTCGGTCGCACCCGGATGATCGCCTGCTCGATCTGCTCGGGCGGGAACACGGTGCCCCACTCGGTCTCGATCACGTGCACCTCGGCGCCGCAACGCTCGGCGATCTCGCGGAGCAGATGCCCGAAGCGTCCGAAGATCGGAACCAGCACCCGGTCGCCCGGTTCGATGAGCGACACGAGGGCCGCCTCGATGCCCGCGCGCGAGGTGCCGTCCACGAGGAAGGTCTGCTCGTTGGAGGTCTGGAACACCTCGCGATAGAGCTCCATCGTCTCGGTCATGGTCGCCGTCATCCACGCGTCGTACTGCCCGACGAGCTGAGCCGACATCGCCCGCAGCACCCGCGGATCGGCGTCGATCGGACCCGGCCCCATGAGCAGTCTGGCGGGCGGATCGATGGGCAGCGCGGTCATGCTGCGAGTCTACGGAGCCGAGGTTTCGCGTCCGTTTCGCAACCGGCATGCGGCAAGTAGGGTGAGCGCGTGACATCCTCGGCGACCACAGCTCCACGACGCCGGGTCCGGAGGAGATCCCTGCACCCGCCGCAGCTGATCGCCCTCGGCTTCGCGGGCACGATCCTCGCCGGCACAGCACTGCTGATGATCCCGATCGCAAAAGTCGGAACGGGCGGCGCCTCCTTCCTCGAGGCGCTCTTCACTGCGACCTCCGCGGTCTGTGTCACCGGGCATGTCGTCGTCGACACGGCGACCTACTGGACGCCGTTCGGTCAGGTGGTGATCCTCGTGCTCATCCAGATCGGCGGATTCGGCATCATGACCTTCGCCTCGGTGGTCGGACTCGCGGTGGTGCGTCGGATGTCGCTGCGCTCGAAGATCACCTCCGCCGCCGAGGCGCACAGCGTGGGCCTGGAGGGCATCTCGAGCCTGCTGCTCGGCGTGGTGAAGATCACCCTCGTGGTGCAGGCGGCGGTGGCGATCGCCCTGGTGCTGCGGTTCACCCTCGGTTACGGCGAGCCGCTCGGGAGGGCGGTATGGCTGGGCGTGTTCCACGCGGTCTCGTCGTTCAACAATGCGGGGTTCGCCCTGTTCAGCGACAACATGGTCGGCTACCAAAACGACCCTCTCGTGCTGCTGCCGCTCTGTGTCGCAGTCATCATCGGCGGCCTCGGCTTCCCCGTGATCATGCAGCTGCGCAAGCATCTGCGCGTCAGCCGCAAGTGGACGATGAACACCCGCCTCGTCGTGACCGGCACCGTCGTGCTGCTGGTCAGCGGCTCGGTCTACATCACCGCGGTCGAGTGGTCGAACCCCGGCACGCTCGGTCCGATGGACTGGCCGGCGAAAATCCTCAACGGCTTCGTCATGTCGGTGCAGACCCGCACCGCGGGCTTCAACAGCATCGACGTCGGCGCGATGAATCCGGCGAGCTGGCTCGGCATGGACGCCCTCATGCTCATCGGCGGTGGGCCGGCGGGTACGGCGGGCGGTATCAAGATCACGACCTTCGCGGTGCTCTTCTTCATCCTCCTGACCGAGGTGCGAGGGGATGGCGCGGTCAACGTCATGGGCAAGAGGCTCTCGCGTGCGGTGCACAGGCAGGCCATCACGATCGTGCTGCTGTCGGTCGCCGTCGTCGTCACCGCCACGGTGACCCTCATGCTGATGACCGATTTCGGCATGGACCGCCTGCTGTTCGAAGTGGTGTCGGCGTTCGGCACCGTCGGGCTCTCGACGGGTATCACCGCGGATCTGCCGCCCGCCGGCCAGGTCATCCTGATCGTGCTCATGTTCATCGGCCGACTCGGTCCGATCACCCTCGCGTCGGCCCTCGCCGTGCGCGAACGCCGCATCACCTACGAATTCCCGCAGGAAAGGCCCGTCCTTGGCTAGATTCTCACTCCTCGGCAAATCCAGTGCCACCCGCATCGCCGAGGCCGACTCCGTCGCGGTCATCGGCCTTGGACGGTTCGGCAGCGCCCTCGCCCTCGAACTCATGGAGACCGGAGTCGAAGTGCTCGGCATCGACGGCCGGGAAGACATCGTGCAGAACCACAACGGCCTGCTCACCCACGTCGTCCGCGCCGATTCGACCAGAGAGGAGACGCTGCGTCAACTCTCGGTGCCCGACTTCGACCGCGTCGTCGTGGCGATCGGTTCCGACATCCAGGCCAACATCCTGACCTCGTCGCTGCTGCTGCGCCTCGGCATCCCGAACGTGTGGGCGAAGGCGGTGACCGACCCGCACGGCATCATCCTCGAGCAACTCGGTGTGCACCACATCGTGTACCCGGAGAAGGACATGGGGCGCAGGGTCGCCCACCTCGTGCGGGGCGCGATGGACGACTATCTCGAACTCGGCGACGACTTCGCCCTGGTCAAGACGACGGCTCCCGAGGCCCTACTCGGACGACCGATCGGCGAATCCAACATCCGCAAGGAGCACGGCGTCACCGTCACCGCGTACCACCGGCGGGGTGAGGGATGGACCGCGATCAGCCTCGACACCGTGCTGCAGAAGGGCGACATCATCCTCATCGCCGGGTTGCCGAACCGCGTGGAGGAGTACAGCCAACTGCGGTGAGCTCGATGCAGTGCAGTGCAGTGCAGTGCGGTGCGGTGCGGTGCGGTGCAGTGCAGTGCGGTGCGGCGCGACTCAGCGGAGCGCTGTCGACTCCGCCAGTGCCCGACCCGCCCCGATCAGTGCCAGATCCGAGCCGCGCGGCCCCACGAGGCACAGCCCGACAGGCCCGTCGCCCGTCTGCAGCAGGGGTACTGAGAGCGCCGGTGCCCCGAGGATGCCGGCGAGGCACGTCAGTCGGAGCGTGCCCGCGCGGGTGCGCTCGTTCTGTTCCGCTGTCGCCGTCACCTGCGGAGCGGCGGACGACGCCGAGGGCAGCAGGAGTGTTCGGCCCGCGAGCGCGCCCTCGAGCTCGCGTCGTAGTTCCGCGACCCGCTCGCCGGCGGCGCGCTCGTCGTCAGCGGTGACCGTCGACGCCCAGGCGAAGCGCGCCGCGATGTCGTCGCCGAGGGCGCCGGGGTGCGCGGTGATCCAAGCACCGTGGGTGGCCCAGGCCTCGCGAGCCTGCACGGTGCGAAAGGCCTCGAACGCGACATCTGCGAATCCGCCCGGCAGGTCGATGGAACCGAGACCGGGAAGCCCTCCGACCGTGGCGTCGAATGCCGCGCGGACCCCGTCGTCGGCGAGGGCGACCACGGAGTCGCAGACCACGAAGCCCGCGGGGGTGGCGGCGGCGACCTGACCGGCGCCGAGATAACCGGCGCCCGCATGACCGGGGCCGACATCATCGGGGCTAGTCAGGCCCGAGTCGCCCAGGCTGGCGGCGGCCGCGGCGTGCAATGTCGCGGCGTCCCGGGTGAGCCATCCGACGGTGTCGAACGAGGGCGCGAGCGCCAGCATCCCTCCGCGGTCGACGGCGCCGTGCGTCGTACGAAGCCCCCACAGCCCCTGGTACGACGCGGGAACCCGCACGGATCCGCCGGTGTCGGTGCCGAGCCCGATGTCGGCCTGCCCGGTGGCCACGGCCGAGGCCGGCCCGCTCGACGAGCCGCCGGGGATGCCGCCGACCACCGCCGGGTTCGGCGGGCTGCCGTAGTGGGGGTTGCGTCCCGCGATGCTGTACGCGAACTCGTCGGTGCGCGCGACACCGGTGACATCGGCGCCGGCGTCGATCAGTGACTGCACGGCCGGCGCGGTGCGGGTTGCCGGCGCGGACTCGGCGAGATGGGCGGGCACTCCCCCGCCCAGCGCGATCCCGTCGATCTCGAAGAGGTCCTTCACCGCGACCCGCCTCCGCGCGAGCGGACCGGATGACGCGCCCCCGACCAGCGGGGTGCCGACGAGTCTCCAGATGCTCGCGTCGACCGCGGGCGGCGGCGCGCTCACGTGGGCGACGTCGATCACCCACCCGGTCGCCGCGCGTCGCCAGAGCTGGGTCTGCTGCCCGCGCCCCCCGCGCTCCGGCGCCCCGACGGTCACCACGACCGCGTGATCATCGTCGATCACCCGCAGGTGGGTCTGCACGATCTCGCGGCGCGGGGTGCCACCACGCCCCGCCCTGAACAGGGCGATGGCCTCGTGGCCGACGAGCACTCCGGCGGCGTCCCCGCGCAGGGTGTCGGCGCCGGGGGCGAAGAACGCGTCGAGAATCGCGAGGTCGTTCTGCATGAGCGCCGATTCGTAGGCGCGCACCGCCTCGAGGAGGCCCCGCGGCATCCGATCATCGTCCGCACCTGTGGGCGGCGCGGTGTCACCCACGGCCCGGCCCCCTGATCGCGCCGAAGTCGGCGACGCGCACCCTGGCATGGACGCCCTTCACGAGGTCTACCACCTGAGAGATGGAGAAATCCGTGGCGGCGCTGAGGTAGGCGTAGGCGAGGTGGGGCTCCATGCCGAAACGGGCCTCGAGAAGGGCGACGGCGGCGCGCACGCATTCGCGCATCGCCTCGTCGAGGTCTTCGTGCATGCCCGTCGGCACCAGGAACTCGCTCGTCTCGGCGAGCGGCCCCGCGAGGTCGCCGAATTCACGCTGGGCGTCGGACTGCGACAGCACGTCGAATCTCAGGTCGACACGCAACGACGCCTCCATGGCGGTGAGGGCGACCTCGCCGTCACCCTGGGCGAAGTGCGGGTCGCCGACGTAGGCGAGGGCACCGTCGACCTGTACCGGTAGGTATAGGGCGCTGCCGGCGGTGAGCAGAGTGATGTCGATGTTGCCGCCGTGCGGGCCGGGCGGCACGGAATGCGGGCGGATGTCGCCGCTCACCGCGACCCCCATCACGCCGAGGAACGGCCTGAGCGGGAATCTGACCCGGCGCGGATCACCCCGTCTGATCGGGATCGAGGCGAAGTCGCCGCCCTCCTCGACGGCGGCGAACACGCTGACGGGGTCGGCCCCCTCCGGAAACCGATCGGGCAGTGCCCCGCGACCGTGCCGATTCGAGATCACCCCGTAGGGCACCCGCTGCTGCGTGCCGAGCACGCTGATCTTGAGCAGGTCGCCCGGTCGCGCGCCCGTCACCCTGATCGGGCCACTGACCACGTGCGGGCCATCCTTCGTCGGATCCCGGAACGGACCGGATGCCGCGACCTCGACCGCATCGGCGAGCACGAGCTCGGGCGGCACACCCTCCGCACCGAAGAAGGCGCGCGGATCCCTGCCCTGATCCTCGAGGATCCCCTCGTGGCTCAGGGTGTCCACCGTGACGGAGTCGCCGGGCTCGACGGTCATCACCGGGGAGTCGGCCGCGCACGGCAGCCTCCCCCAGAGGTGACTCCCCCGCTCGACGGGCAGATAGCGCTCGTGGGTGATGGGTCCGACACCCGCGTCGAGCACCGGCGTCCGACCGGTTCGGCTCTCGAAGCTCACGGCGGTCGCCCATCGGTCGGTCATCGGTGGTCTGACGCCCGCCGTCGGATGACGCGCGGTCACGGTGGCGGTGGCGTTGCCCATATCCTTGCAGACAGCTTCATCCACCACGGGCCATCCGACGACGAGCAGGCCTCGCCCGCGGCATCCGCCCCGCCTCACCCGGGAGTACAGTGCGCACCTGGCTCAGACGACGCACCACGGGCCTCCACCTCGCCCTCATGCTCGCCCTCACCTTCTCGACCGGGGTGATCGACGCCGTCGGCTACCTCGGCCTCGACCGGGTCTTCACCGGCAACATGACGGGCAACGTGGTGATCCTCGGGATGGCACTCATCGGCGCGGACGATCTGCCCGTCGTGGGTCCGATCGTCGCCATCATCGGCTTCGTGATCGGCGCCATGATCGCCGGCCGCGCTCTGCGACCGGTCGAGGTGGGGTGGTCGACCCGTTCCTCGGTGCTCTTCGCGGTGGTCGGGGTGATCATCCTCGCTGCGGCGATCCCGACCTTCGTCACCGACGAGGGGCGCCCCGAATGGCTGGCCCTCACCATCACCGCCTTGCTCGGCGCCGCCATGGGCATGCAGGCGGGCGCCGCGCGCCACATCGCCGTGAAAGACGTCACGACGGTCGTGGTGACCTCGACCATGGTCGGGCTCGCCTTCGACTCGTGGTTCGGCGGGCGCTCAGCGCAGCCCTGGAAACGCAGGCTCGGCGCGCTCGTTCTGATCGGCGCGGGCGCATCCGCCGGGGCGCTCCTGCTGCTGTGGCACATCGGCGCGGGGATGGTGCTCGCCGCCGTGGTCACCCTCGTCTGCGCCATCCTGGGCCACCTCGGGCGTCGGGTCGACGAGTAGACCCGAGCCGGATGGCCGCGAACAAAACGGCAACAGTACCTCCGGCGGATTGACTTGACGGCGCCATGCCGTCACCGTGGATGCACGGTGCAGAGTTCAGGAACGATCGTCGCCAGACCGTCGTCTCGCTGTCACGCGAGGGGGAGCGGTCTTTCGCGCGTGCGCGCGGCTCGGGCACTGGGTGTCGTGCTGATCGCTCTCGTGACGGTCGTGCTGCCCGGTCAGGTGGCGTCCGCAACCGGCGCGGCGCCGTCGTCCACCGCCGCGGCACCCGATGAGACGGCTGTCACGACGCCGTCTCCGGCACCGGCGACGGCACCGGCGACGGCACCGGCGACCGCCTCTACGACTGCACCCGCGCCTCGGCGGGCGCCCGCCCCGACCGCGACTCCGAGCCCGACACCCAGCCCGACACCCAGCCCGCAGTCGTTCGGCCGCACCACCGTCACCACCGACCCGGCGGACTTCACCGGCACCGGCACGGTGATCGTCTCGGGCACCAAGCGTCAGGGCAGCGGAGTCGTCGTCAACACCGCTGGCGCTTCGCTGTGCACGGTGCGAGCGGATGCCGCGACCACCTGGTCGTGCGGGGAGGTCGCGCTCCCGAACGGCGCGGGCATCGAACTCGCGGCCATCGAGTCGACCTCCGGCGCCGAGATCCCGCCAGGCACGACGACCGTCGATGTGCTGGGGCCCCCCACGCTCGACGGCGCCACGATCACCACCGGGCTCGTCTCCGGCACAGGGCATCCCGGGGGTTCCGTGTCGGTCTGGGTCGAGGGGCGACCGGATGCCACCTGCGGTGCCGTGCCGGTGCAGGCGAGCGGATTCTGGTCGTGCAGCCTCGCGAGGGGCAGCGGCGGCCCGCTGCCGGTCTCCGCGCGACAGTCGCATCCCGCGATCGGATCGGGAACCAGCTCGGTGGCGTCGCCGACCAGACCGATCATCATCGACCGCGATGCGCCGGCCAGCGCGACCATCGCGTCGCCCGCGGCCGGGTCGCGGGTCGAGCGACTGCCGGTGACGGTCGCCGGCATCGGCGAGGAGGGAGCGAGCGTCGACCTGTACGTCGACGACTCCCCCGTGTGTTCGACCCTCGTCGTCGGAGGGGCCTGGTCGTGCTCGGTGACGTCCATCGCCGACGGCGAGCACAGCATGCAGGCGATCCACCGCGACGCGGCAGGCAACTACGCGCCGCCGAGCGCGGTGTCGAGGGTGTTCTTCGGCCCCGTGGCCGCGGCCGGTCCGGCGACGCCTGCCCCGCCGGCATCCAGCGATCCGGCGCCGACCGAGACTCCTGACCCCGCTGAGGCGACCCCGGCGCCGAGCGCCGCCCCTGAGCCGTCAGACCTCCCGGCCGCCGGTGCTCGAGAAGGGCAAGGGGGCTCGGACTCCGCGGGCGGCTGGGGTTCGCCGACCGGTTTCGGTGCCGACCTGCTCAGCGGCGCGGAGTTGACCCGTGGCGGATCCTGGTACACCGCCCCCCTGCTGGCCGTGCTGTTCATCGTGCTCGTGGTGCTGCCGTTGCGGCTGCTGGCCGGCGTGCTGCGCACGAGGGTGCGGATGCCGCATCCTCACCTCACCGGTCGCAATCACGATCGACGCGATCGGCTGACGCTGCGCGGCACTCTCGCCGACCGGAAACCGGCGAACCCCTGGATCGTCGGCGCCCTCGCACTGGCGCTCTGTGCGGCACTCGCGCTGTTCGCCGGTGGCGTGGAGGGTGAGGTGCGGTACGTTCGGCTGTTCCTGGCGGTGCTGCTCGGACTCGGAATCCTCACCGTGGTCGGATCGGTCGTGGCGACGCGTCGTGCGGGACGGGCCCTCGGTGTGGCCACACGGCTCAGATTCCTGCCGCTCATGCTCGTCGCGGCCGCGGTGACGGCCGTCGGCTCTCGCGTCTTCGACCTCGATCCGCCCCTCGTCGCGGGTGTACTGACCGGTGCCGCCGTCGCCAGCGGCGCATCCGCTCGCCCACGCGCCCTCGTCGACCTCGCGCAAGTCGGTGCGCTCGCGGGCCTCGGGGCCGTCGGGTGGTTGCTGCACGAGCTGCTCGGCGCCGTGGGCGGACCGGGCGCCTTCGACGGTTCTGGCGGGGTCGGTGGATATGAATCGCTCGGCGGGTCGGGGTCGCTCGGCGGGTCGGGATCACTCGGCGGGTTCGGGTCACTCGGCGGGTTCTGGGTCGCCCTCGCGAGCGAGACACTCGCCACCCTGTGCCTCGCCGGCCTCGGGTCGGCGCTGGTGATGATGATCCCGATCGCATCACTGCCCGGAAGGGCGATCCTGAAGTGGTCGACGCCCGTGTGGGCTGTGTCGATAACCGTCGTCGCGACCATGTCGGCGCTCGCCGTGCTCGGATCGGCGGAGCCCGCGGTGCTGATCCCCCTGTTCGCCGCGACGACGGTGTTCGCGTGCCTGAGCGTCGCGACCTGGGCGTTCGCGCGGTTCGTGGAGCCGCCGACATCCGGGGTGCGGGATGCGAGGGCGAGTGCGAATGCGGGTGCAAGCTCAGATGTGCCGGCAAACCATAGGCGTCGCGTACCTGATCGAGGCTGATCGAGGCATCGCCACCCCGCAGCCACCGCGCGCGGCGAAACGTAGGCGCGGCGTGCGCCGGCGTCACCGAACACAGGAGTTTTCGCGACACGCCGCCTCGAGTGGCGCTGAGCAGCGGCGTGTCGCCGATCGTCCTGTGTTCGACACGCCCCGCGCGGCGAGACGCGGGCACCGCACCGTCGGGCCGATGGTGCCCTCGGTGGGACTCGAACCCACACTGAAGCGATTTTAAGTCGCCTGCCTCTGCCATTGGGCTACGAGGGCGGGACCTCGGCAGACCACCGCACGCGCCGGCCAGGGCGCGCGAGGAGGGGCTACTTCGCCTTGGGCCTCGACGCGTACTCGACGAACGCCTCGCGCGGCGTCTCCCGCGCCTCGATGCCGACGATGTCGCGACGTAAGAAGAAGTTGAGGATCCAGTTGGTGAAGACGCGGATCTTGCGCTCCCACATCGGAATCGCCAGGCCGTGGTAGCCGCGGTGCATGAACCAGGCCGGGACGCCCTTGATCGCGATTTTGCCCGACTGGAAGACGCCCTCGCCGAGACCGATCGACGCGACCGCGCCGAGGTTGTCGTGGCGGTACTCCTTCGGGAGGTCCCCGCGGATGACTCCCACGATGTTCTTCGCGAGCAGCTTGCCCTGACGCACGGCGTGCTGGGCGTTCGGCACGCAGTATCCGCCGACGCCCTTGCCGGTGAGATCCGGCACGGCGGAGACGTCGCCGCTGCCCCACGCGCCCTCGATCGGACCATCATCGCCCACGACCCGGAGGTCGGCGCCGACCCGCAGACGACCGCGCTCCTCGGTGGGCAGATCGGTGTTCTTGAGCATCGGGTTGGCCATGACGCCGGCTGTCCAGACGATCAAGTCGGACTCGAAGCTCTCACCCGTCGAAAGCTCGATCTTGCCGCCGACCGCCGAGGTGAGCTGGGTCTCGAGGTGCACTTGCGCGCCACGCTGGGCGAGGTTCTTGAGCACCCAGTGGCTCGACGGCAGCGACACCTCGGGCATGATGCGGCCCATCGCCTCGATGAGGTGGAAGTGGGTGTCGTCGAAGGTGAGGTTGGGGTAGTACCGCAGCAGCGAACTCGCGAGGCTGCGGAGCTCGCCGAAGACCTCGATGCCGGCGAAGCCGCCCCCGACCACGGTGAAGGTGAGAAGCCGCTCGCGCTCGGGCCCGGCGGGCAGGTTCGCGGCGCGGGCGAAGTTCGCGAGCACCCGGTCGCGCACGGCGGTCGCCTCTTCGATGGTCTTGAGGCCGATCGCCTCATCCGCCACTCCGGGGATGGGGAAGGTGCGCGAGACCGCGCCGGCCGTCATGACGACGACGTCGTAGTCGATGGTCCACGGCTCGCCGATCTCGGGTGTGATGGTGGCGACCTTCGACGCGTGATCGACGTGGGTGACCTTGGCCGTGATGACCTCGGTCTTGTCGAGGTGCCTGCGCAGCGACACCACGGCGTGGCGCGGTTCGATGGACCCTGCGGCGACCTCGGGGAGGAACGGCTGATAGGTCATGTAGGCGAGAGGGTCGACGAGAACGACCTCGGCCTCGCCAGGGGCGAGCCACTTCTCGAGCCCGAGAGCGGTGTAGAAACCGGCGTATCCGCCGCCAACGATCAGGATTTTCGGCACCCGCCCAATGTACACGCGACGGACGCCGCGCTGCGGCCCGGTCACTCGCGCGGCAACCGCCTGTACTGGCGGACCGCGAGGGTGATGCAGATCGCGAGTCCACCGCCGAACAACCCGAACACGAACATCGGCACACCCACGGCTCGGATCGTCGTGCTGGTGGGCAACATCGCCACCCACGGATCGACCTCATCGGGCCCACCGAGCGGCTCCCGACTCGGCGTCGGCGGCGAGGGTGTCGTGGATGGCGCGGCGGGCGGCACCGCGCCCGAGTCGGCTCTGCGGTAGAGGCGTATCCACTCCGTGAGGTCGCCCATCGGATTCGCGTCGACGAGGGGCACCTCGGCGGTGACCGCGGCCGCACCGTCGATCAGGCCGTACCCGTAGATCGGAGAGGGCGCCGCGCCCACCGGGTCCGCCGTAGCGATGAGCCGGTTGATGACGTTGTCGGCATCGAGTTCCGGATGCGCGGCGCGCACGAGTGCGACGAGGCCGGCGACGAGTGGCGCCGCACCGCTCGTGCCGGCCCAGCTGAAGTACTGCTCGCCCGGCCCAGCCCCCACCAGGTCCTCGCTCGGCGCGGACACCGAGATCGTGATGCCCTGCGACGACGCGTCGAAGCTCGCCCTCCCGGCGCGGTCGACTCCTGCCACGGTGAGCACACCCGGCATGGTGGCGGGGGCGCCGACCTCGGTGGTTCCGCTGCCGCGATTGCCGGCGGCGGCCACGATCACGACGTCGTTCTCCATGGCGTAGAGGAACGCGTCATCCCAGCTCTCCGGCCACTCGAGGGTGTTGCGGGTGAGCGACATGTTGATCACATCGGCCCCGTTGTCGACCGACCAGCGAACGGCCTCGGCGATCTGCTCGTCCGACGACCGCCCGCTCACGCCGAACCCGACCGAGACGGCGAGCAAATCGGCTTCCGGGGCTACCCCGATGACCCCGTCAGCGCCGCCGGCGCCGTGCCCGCGACCCGCGAGCATCGAGGCGACGAGGGTGCCGTGACCGCTGTCGTCGCCTACGGGGGTCTGGCCGTCCGGAGAGCCGAGGCCCGAGACATCCGTGCCGCCCACGACGGCGCCGGCGAGGTCTTGCACACTGCCGTCGACTCCCGTGTCGATCACCGCGACGGTGACTCCAGCGCCCCTCGTCGTCGCCCAGGCCCGCTCGATGCCGTAGTCGGCGAGCCAGTACTGCCTGTCGCGGATCTCGTCGGCCGCGGCCGGCGTCGCCATGAGCAGTACGGATGCCGCGGCGAGCACCATCGCGACGGCCCCCCGTGTGCGCACGGAACGCCGGGTCATGGCCGCACGGGCTCGATGGGGCAGCGGCAGACATCGGGCGACCAGTCGGCCCGGGCGAGAGCGAGATCGCCGATCGGGTTCACCCCCGGCCCGGCAGCGAGGCTGTGCCCCACGAGCGCGTGCAGGCACTTCACCCGGGTCGGCATACCTCCTGCCGAGATGCCGGCGATCTCGGGCACGGCGTCGAGGCTCTCGCGGTCGGCGAGGTACGAACGGTGGGCCGCCGAGTACGAGGCGGCGACCCCGTCGTCCGCGAGCAGCTCCGCGAGTTCGGGCATCACTCCGTTCGCCTCGAGGGCGGAGACCGCCGCAGTCGCTGCCGGGTGGCACAGGTAGTAGAGGGTCGGGAACGGGGTGCCGTCGCCGAGCCGCGGTCGGGTGGACACGACGGTGGGCGCCCCGCACACGCAGCGCGCAGCGATGCCGACCACGTCGCGAGCCGGGCGACCGAGCTGTTCGGACACCGCACGGATGTCGTCGTCACCGGGCGGTGCGAACGGTGGTCTGCTCATCTCACCCCGCAGGCTCGGCGTCGGTGCCCGGCGCCTGACCGCCCAACGACGGGGCGACGATGTCGCCGGCGGCATCCTGGGTCAGCCCGGCGGTGAGCAGCGACGACAACATCGACGACACCCAATCCACGTCGGTGGTCTGGATGTCCTCGCTGATCGGGAGTCCGTCGTCGGCCACCACGGTCTGGCCGTCGTCGACCACGAGGAAGGTGAACTCCCCCGGATACACGTAGTCGAGGCGTTCCCGCGCCTGCGATTGGATGTAGCTCGGATCGTCCCAGCGCGCCCGCTGCTCGGCGAGCTCGTCGAGGTCGGACTCGGCCTGATCGACCTGAGCCTGCAGCGCGGCCACCTCCTGGCGCTGCTCGACCAGGATCCTCACGTTCGGCGCCAGCACCACGACGGTCAGCACGATCAGTACGAGCGCGACGATCGTGAACCCCGACAGCCGGATGCTGCGCAGCCACTGTGCCGGGGCCGTGTCGAGCGTCGGCAGCGAGACCGCGCGCTTCTCGGCGCGCGGTTGCCGCTCCCCCTTCGACCTGACGATCATGCCGCCCAGACTAAACGTGCTCAGGCCGTGAAACGTGGGAACGCGCTGCGCCCCGCGTAGACCGCGGCGTCGCCCAGTTCTTCTTCGATGCGCAGGAGCTGGTTGTACTTCGCGACCCGCTCCGAGCGCGCCGGCGCGCCGGTCTTGATCTGGCCGCAGTCCGTGGCCACGGCGAGATCGGCGATCGTGGTGTCCTCGGTCTCGCCCGAGCGGTGCGAGAGCACCGCGGTGTAGCCGCTGCGCTGGGCCAGGGCGACGGCGTCGAGGGTCTCGGTGAGCGTGCCGATCTGGTTGACCTTCACGAGGATCGAGTTGGCCGTGCCGAGCGAGATCCCCTTCGCGAGGCGCTCGGGGTTCGTGACGAAGAGGTCGTCACCGACGATCTGCACCCTGCCGCCGAGTTCCGAGGTGAGCTGCGCCCAGCCCTCCCAGTCGTCTTCGGCGAGCGGATCCTCGATGGTGACGAGCGGGTAGGCGCCGACCCACTCGGTGTAGATCGCTCCGAGGTCGGCAGCGGTGATGTTCTTGCCCTCGAAGAGGTAGCTGCCCTTGTCGAAGAACTCGGTGGACGCGACATCCAGCCCGAGGGCGATGTCGGTCCCGGGAGTGAAACCGGCCTTGGCGATCGCCTCCATGAGCAGATCGAGAGCGGCGCGGTTGCTGTCGAGGTTCGGCGCGAAACCGCCCTCGTCGCCGAGCCCGGTGCTGAGTCCCTTGCCGTGCAGCAGGCTCTTGAGCGCGTGGTAGGTCTCCGCGCCCCAGCGCAGCCCCTCGCCGAAGGTCGACGCACCGACCGGCAGGATCATGAATTCCTGGATGTCGACGTTGCTGTCGGCGTGCGATCCCCCGTTGATCACGTTGAGCATCGGCACCGGGAGGGTGTGGGCGTTCGGTCCGCCGAGGTAACGGAACAGCGGGAGGTCGGCGGAGTCGGCTGCGGCCTTCGCCACCGCGAGGGAGACCCCGAGGATGGCGTTGGCTCCCAGCCGCTTCTTGTTATCGGTGCCGTCGAGTTCGAGGAGGGCCTGATCGACGAGACGCTGGTCGGTGGCGTCGATGCCCTCGACCTGCAGCGAGATCTCGTCGTTGACCGCGTCGACGGCCTTCAGCACGCCCTTGCCGAGGTACCTGGACGTGTCACCGTCACGCAGTTCATACGCTTCGAAGGCGCCGGTGGAGGCTCCTGAGGGAACCGCCGCGCGGGAGACCGTGCCGTCTTCGAGGGCGACCTCCACCTCGACCGTGGGGTTGCCCCGGGAATCGAGAATCTCGCGGGCTCGGACTACCTCGATCGCTGACATGCGCAACTCCTCGGACGGTGTTCAGGGGGTGGGGTGCGCCGACTCGCGCGCCTCGATCCTACCCGCGGGTCCCCCGCTGGCAGGCACTCGATCACGGGCCGCCGAGCGGTCGGAACCGCAGGTCGGCGACCGTGGTGGTTTGCGCTTAGACCATGGCCACCCGCGCGAAACCCGAGACCGCCAACTGCTCGAGCAGAGCCTTGAGATTGCGCGGGCGGTGTTCGAGGCGCACCCGCTCCGCCCCCTCGGCGAGCAGCGCGGACTGCAGCTCGAGCAGCCTGACCGGTTCGACGCCGTCGTCGAAGACGAGTGCCGCGGCATCCGCACTGCCGTCGTCGGGCAGCTCGACCAGGTCGACGATGCGTTCGAAGCCGATCGAGAAGCCGGCCGCGGGCACATCGACGCCGAGGAACCGACCGATCATGCCGTCATAGCGTCCGCCGCCGCCCAGCGAGCTCGTCGACGACGGGTGCGCGATCTCGAAGATCGCGCCCGTGTAATAGCCCATCCCTCGCACGAGGAGGGGGGAGAACACGACCTCGGCAGCAGACCCGACGGCGTTCCGGATGTCGACGAGCGACCGGTAGGCGTCGACGTCGAGCCACACCGGCGGGTCGTCGAGCAGGGCCCAGCCGCCGTCGGCCACGGCGCGGGCCAGCTGCAGCGCGGACTCGATGCGCACCGCATCGCCGAGACCCGACTCGGCCAGTTCGGCGACCACCCCGGCGATGCCGATCTTGTCTTCTTTGTCGATGACGACCAGCACCCGGTCGAAGTGCTCGGGGGCGACGCCCGCGTAATCGGTGAGCCCGCGGAGGATGCGTCTGTCGTTGAGGCGGATGGTGCAGCCGTCGAGCCCGAGGGCGTCGAGCGTGGCCGCCGTCGCGGAGATCAACTCGATCTCGGCCAGCGTGCCCGCCTCGCCGATGATGTCGATGTCGCACTGCAGAAACTGCCGGTAGCGCCCCTTCTGCGGCCGCTCCGCGCGCCAGACCGGCGCGATCTGGATCGAGTGGAACACCGCGGGCAGCACGGATCGGTGGGTCGCATAGAACCTCGTGAGAGGCACCGTGAGATCGAACCGCAGACCGAGGTCGGCCAGGTCGAGCGGGTCGGATGCCGCGGCGAGGTCGTCGAGGGTCAGCCCACGTCTGAGCACACCGAACGCCAGTTTCTCGTTGTCTCCTCCGAGCCCGGCGTGGAGCCTGGTGCTGTCCTCCATTACGGGGGTCTCGATCTCGTCGAATCCGTGCGCGCGATAGGTCGAGCGGATCACGCCGAGCACCTGCTCCCGCCTCGCCTTGTCTGCGGGCAGGAAGTCGCGCATCCCGCGCGGCGGGGAGACGGAGGAGGCCATGCCCCGATTCTCGCAGGGTCGAGGTGGGGGGGGTTCGGCCGACAGTCCGACCCATGTCATCCGCCAGGCTGACGCGAGTGATTCCGCGCGCTGGTGAGGTGGAGGTCATGAGCGACCCCCAGCCCCAGTCTCCGCCCACGACGACCGCCCCGCTGGCCGGCATCGTCGCCGACGGCGTCGGCCGATCATTTGGAGAGGTGCGCGCGGTCACCAGCGCTAGCCTCGTCGCCGAGGCTGGCACGGTCACCGCCCTCATCGGACCCAACGGATCGGGCAAGACGACCCTCATGCTCATGCTCGCGTCGTTGCTCAAGCCCGACGCCGGCGGCATCCGCATCGCCGGCCACGACCCGGTCACTCAGACCGCGGCGGCGCGGTCGAGCCTCGGGTGGATGCCCGACGTGCTCGGTTCATGGTCGAGCCTCACCGTGCGCAGCACCCTCGAGACCACCGCTCGCCTGTACCGGATGGATCGGGCGACCGCGGCGCAGCGCGCGGAGGAGCTCATCCAGATCGCCGGACTCACCCAGCTCGCCGCCCAGCCCACCCGGGTGCTCTCCCGCGGCCAGAAGCAGAGGCTGAGTCTCGCGAGAGCTCTGGTGCACCGGCCGAGCGTGCTCCTCCTCGACGAGCCGGCCTCGGGCCTCGACCCCGGGGCGCGTGTCGATCTGCGCAAACTCGTCCGCCGCGTCGCCGCCGAGGGGGCGACGGTGCTCGTGTCGAGTCACGTACTCGCCGAGCTCGACGAGATGGCCGACGCCGCCGTGTACATGGAGGCGGGGGTCACCGCCTCCGCCGAGACGATCGCCGGCACGCGCACGAGCGCGCGGCCCTGGCGCATCAGGGCGGTCGACCAGATCGCGCTGTCGGGTGCCCTACTCGGCCTCGGCTTCCCGGCCGCGCACATCACCACCGAACGCGGGGAGTCGATCGTGCCCATCCAGGGGGAGGATGCCGCGGCGGACCTCCTCGCCGGGCTCGTCGCCGCCGGGGTGCGGGTCACCACCTTCGCCCCCGCCGTCGGCGACCTCGAACACACCTTCCTCGATCTGAGCCGCGGAGGCACCCGATGACCAGCACCCTCGAGACATCCGCCACACCCACCACCCCCCGACCGCCGAACTCAGGTCGAGCCCTGGACTTCTTCTCCGGGGTGGGGGTGATCTTCATGCTCGAACTGCGCCAGCGCGTGCGGGGGGTGGCCTGGTACGTGCTCCTCGGCGTCTTCGTCGGCCTCATCGCGATCGTGACCGTTCTACTCACGGTGTCGTTGGGCGCGTTCGGCGGGGATGCCGGGGGCGGCACCTTCTCGACGATCATCTACTTCGTGCTGCTGCTCGGCACCCTCGTGGCTCCCGCGCTCAGCGGCAACGCGATCAACGGCGACCGGGAGGCCGGCACTCTCGCCACCACCCAGGTGACGCTCGTCACCACGGGGGAACTGGTGGTCGGCAAGTTCCTCGCCGCGTGGGTCACCGCCCTCGCCTTCCTCGTGTCGGCGGTGCCGTTCCTTGCGTTCTCCAGCTTCATGGGCGGTCTGAGCATCGGCTCGATGATCGTGTCGATCGCGGTGCTCGCCTTCGAGCTCGGCGTGGTCGCAGCGGTCGGCGTCGGGCTGTCTGGCATCATCGTGCGTCCGCTGTTCTCGATCGTGGTGAGCTACCTGGTCGTGGCCGCCTTGAGCGTCGGCTCGCTCATCGCCTTCACGCTCGGCGGCATCGCCGTGCAGTCGGAGGTCACCGCCACGACGATCGCCGGGGCCACCTACGACGATCAGACCGGCGAGCCGACGAGTTGCTCCGCCCCACAGGTCAACACCTACCCCGTACCACGCTTCGACTATTTCTGGGGCGTACTGGTGGCCAACCCGTACGTGCTGCTGGCGGATGCCGTGCCCACCGAGTACGACAGTCAGGGCAACGCGCAGGACCTGTTCGGCTTCATCAAGGTGGGAGTGAGGAGCGCGCAGATCCCGCCCGAACTCACCACCTCCTTCGACGAGTGCGACAGCGCGACCTACGAAGACGACTTCCCCAGCGCCCGGGAGACGATCGAGTCGACGGTGCCGGGATGGTTCGTCGGCGTGATCATCCACCTGGCACTGGCGATCGCCGCGCTGGTCGGCGCGTGGGCGCGTACCCGCACCCCGGCGGCGAGGCTCAGCCGCGGGAGCCGGATCGCGTGAGCGACCGCACGCGCTCGCGGTAGACCTCGAGTCCACGATCGAAAGCCGCGGTCGCCCCCTCGCGGTCGCCGAGCACGACGAGGTCGTAGCGGAGCCCGTAGAGCATGCTCGCCATGGCCCGCGACTCGGCCGTGGCGAGGCTCTCGGGAACGCCGAGGTCGATGAGCCCCTGTCTGACGAGGCCGTGCCAGCCGTCGAGGCTGCGCCGGGCGGCGAGCGCGGCATCCGAGGTGAACGACTCCAGGAGGGCGGCTTCGAACTCGATGCGCTGCAGCTGCCGCGAGCGGGAGTCGAGGGTGCCGTGCCAGTAGGTGACGATGCCGTCGAAGAAGGTGTCGACCGATTCGATCCTGATGTCGGCCGATTCGACCGCGTCGAGTTGCTCTGCTCGGACGCCCCCGACCACGGCGGCGATCAGGCTGCTCTTGGTGCCGAAGTGGTACACCAGGGTGAAGGTGCTCACGTCGAGATGCTCCGCGACGGTGCGGAAGCTCATCGACGACAGAGGATGATCGAGCAGGTACTCGATGATCGACGCCACGAGGCGGGGCCTGCGGTCGGGGTCGGCGCGTCTGGACATCGCCGACCTCCGCTCATTCTGCGCATTCGCTCAGAGCATAACAACCGTTTGCCATTGCTCGGGGGAAGCGCTTAGACTTGACGCGATGAGGCATTCGGGTTGCCTCATTTCACACGGGTTCGGCACGCTTTCGGGTAGCTGTGTCGGCCCATGGCAGCGCAGACGCTCGCACCGGCATCGCCGGGGCGGGCGTTCTGTCTGCCGGGCGCCCTTCAGAGCCCCGCTCGGGAGGGCGCCCAACAACTCATTCCCGGGGCTCGGACAGCGACTCCGCGCGCCGGATGTCGTCCTCCAACCCTCGGAGCGTCATGCGGAGCGCGCGCTCTGCGTCGAGGCCGCGGGCACGCGCCACGGTGACGAGTTCTAGGAGCCTCGCTCCGAGTTCGGTCTCGTCGGTCGGGCTGGTGCGGTCCGAGAGTTCGGCCTGCCCGGAACCCGCCTCCGGCCCGGCGATACCCACGCGTTCGGCTCGGCCGACCAGCTTGGCCGCCAGCAGAAGTGACGGCATCCGCTGGGGGATCCCGTCGATCACGCTCGTGCGCGACGACTTCTCGACAGCCTTCACTTCGTCCCAGAGGGTGCCCACGTCGTTCGCGGTATCCGCTACCGCGTCACCGAAGACGTGGGGGTGGCGGCCGATCATCTTCGCAGTCATCTGCGACGCGACATCCTCGATGGTGAAGGACCGTGCTGGGTCGTGGGCGGCGATGTCCGCGTGGAAGATCACCTGATACAGAACGTCGCCGAGCTCCTCGATCAGCTCGTCGCGGGTGCCGGACTCGATGGCGTCGACGAGCTCCCAGGTCTCCTCGAGCAGGTATTGCACGAGGGATTCGTGGGTCTGTTCGCGGTCCCAGGCGCAACCGCCGGGAGCGCGCAGGGTCGCGAGCACTGCGATCAGTTCGTCGAGCTTCGGATGCTGCGGCGCGGGTTCGGTCATGGGAACATCCTGCACCGGCTGAAGCGCCCCGCACCGACGCCCAGATGGTCTGGGGTCGGTCGTGCCGTTCACAGCTAGCCGCGAAGTTCGGCCGCCCAGCTCGTCAGACGTGATTCGAGGCAGCGAGCTGGTCGGGGTTCACGCCGTTTCTCTCGACCATGGCGGGCCGTAGCCGCGTCACCTGCTCGAGCTGACTGGCGAACATCCCCGTGTCGAATCCCCCGTCGCGCTCAGCGGCCGCCGCGATGAGCTGAGCGTCGGTGAGACGCCCGGATGCGCGAATGCTGTCCACGTCGCGGGTCGGCCGGTCCACGATGCCGTGCTCTCGGATCGCGCCGGATCCGGCGAGGGCGAAGCCTCGGCCGTGGAGCACGGTGAGTGCTACGCGGGTCATCCCGATTGAGCAACTCCACCTGGTCGATCACTCGGCCTTCCCGCAAGGTGGACTCATACGCCTCCACGAGATCAGATTCGTTGCCCAGATCGAACGTGTGCGGCGGACCCCAGTACACGTTCAATGGCAGCTGGACGGGACCGCTCTGCGGCCCCTGCAGCTGCTCGAGCTGGTCGGGGACGTCGTAGAACTTGATATTCCGATAGAACACCCGGGGGTCGCTCGGCGCCGTGTCGCTCATGGATGCAACTCCTCGATCCCGACCAGCTTGGGTGACTTCATCGCCGAGTGCACGATACCAGCGGGGCGATTCGCGAGCCCGTCGCCCAGGTCGAATCTCACCTCGGGAACGTTGCTAGCTTCGGACATGACGGAAGGACACCGATGCGACCTCTCGTGCTCTCAGGCGGCCCCGCAGTGGGCAAAAGCACCTGCGCTCGCCGCCTCGCGGCAGAACACACTCGGGCGGCTTTCGTGGACGCTGACGACATCCGTGAGCTCGTGGTGGCCGGAGGCGAAACACTGTGGAGCGGGCAGGAGGGAGAGAGGCAGGATGCCGTGGCCGAGGAGTTCGAGCTGTTGCATGCGCTCATGAAGTCACCGCCCGACGTGGATCTGGTGCTCGATGTCAACGGAATGACGGTCGACGAGCAGACCACCAGCATCCGAGACGCGTGGCGACACTTTACGGATGCCACCCGGTAGCAGATCCCCGGTCGAAGCGACTCACTCGGTCCGACCGTGCACTGGTCTGGCGTTTGCCGGGGGTGCTCCGACTTCGTGGCTGCTGTGGCCGCTGCAAGCCGTCGTGGTCATGGTGGCGCGCACGACGCGCGACATCGTGAACCATCGCATCGCGTCGCGCAGTCGGCACCAGCCGACCAGATACCACTGGCCGTTCGAGGAGGCGAACAGCACGGGCTCGACGTCGCGGGTGGTCGTCTCCCCATCTCTCGACGTGTAGCGAATGCGGACGACTCGTTGATCGGCCATCGCATCCTCAACCGCCGACCTGATCGCGCGCGAAGCAGAGGGGGGCGCACTGATCCAGACGCGGTCGGCCAGTTCGTTGGCTCGTGCCAGGGTCCGGGGATCGAGGACGTCCAGGATCTTCCGGATGCCGGCTGCCGCCAGATCGGCGTTTGGAGCATCGCGTGTGGCGGGCACAGCCGCCGTGAGCGCCACCGCATGGCCTGCCGTCGTGCTCCTATGACGAGACGCACGACGGCAAGGCGAACTCAACTGGCGATCGTCGACCTTCTCGCCGGCGAGGGAACGAACAGCGCGGTGATCACGGCGGCGATGACGGCAATGACGGCTCCGGTCAGGAAGCCTCGCGCGAACCCCCCGTAGCCGACTCCAGCGATACTCACCGCGGCCATGCTCGATACGACCGCCACGCCGATCGACGCGCCGAACTCGTGGAAGGTGCTGACAATGCCAGAGGCGAGGCCGGCTTCTTGGGGGGAGACCTGCCCGAGAGCTGTGGCGGATGCGACGACGAACAGAGACCCCGTTCCTGCCGCGGCCACTCCCACTCCAATGGCTAGAGCCGTGGTCGAGTCCCAGACCGCTGGGACGGCCATGCCTGCTGCGGCGATGAGGAGTCCGATCACCCCGAGTACTCGTGCACCGACTCGGCCGATGATACGTCCAGCGAGGTTGGCACCGACCATCGTGGAAAGCGCCACGGGGAGGAAGAACAATCCGGTGGCGAGCGCGTTGAATCCTCGGTAGTTCTGGAGGTAGAAGGTGCCGAGGAAGAACACCATGATCATCAGCGCGGTCGCGACCATGATCAGCATCGTCCCAGTGGCGACCGGGCGCCGAGTCAACAATCGAAGGTCCATCAGCGGACTCTCGGCCGTCCGTTGCCGGATCACGAACCCGACATACAAGATGATCGAGACCAGGACCAACAGGCCGGTGCTGATAGTCAGCCAGCCTTCTTCTCCCGCTCTGATCAGAGCGTAGATCAGCGTGCCCGTCGCGGCGGTGACCAGGGCCGCTCCGAGAACGTCGAGCCGGTCGTTGTTGACCCGCTCATGCTGAATCGGAAGCTGCCGGCGAAGGGTGGAGAACAACACGATCCCGACTGGGATGTTGATGAAGAAGATCCACGGCCAGCCGGGCCCTGCCGTGATCAGCCCCCCTAGGAGGACGCCGAGCGCAGCTCCGCTGCCGCCCAGCGCCGACCAGATCCCGAGCGCTTTGTTGCGTTCGTCGCCGGTGAAGGTCGTGACGATGATCGATAGCGCGGCTGGGGAGAGGATCGCTGCTGCGATGCCCTGGACGATGCGGCCGGCTAGGAGCAGGGGTCCGGATACGGCTAGGCCCGCGACGAGGGATGAGGCGGCGAAGAGCAGAAGTCCGGCGAGCAGTAATCGGCGAGCTCCGATCAGGTCGGCTGCGCGACCGCCGAGGAGGAGAAGGCCACCGAAGGCGAGCGTGTAGCCGCTGACAACCCAGGTGAGCTCTTCCCGATCGAGTCCGAGATCCGCGCCCATGGTGGGGAGCGCGACGGCGACGACTGTGACGTCGAGAATCAGCATCAACTGTGCGATACCGACCGCCCACAATATTCTCCAGCGCTGTGGGTTCGGGCTCTGGATGGTGCCGGTAGCAGTTGTCGATTCAGTCATGACGCCCACCTCCCTTTCCTAAGTTGTACAAGTCTGTTTGATTTACAAGAGGTACTGTAACTCAAACATTCCTGATTGACATAAGGACACCATGCAGACAGGGACCCCGCCACTACGAAGGGCTGATGCTCGCCACAACATCGACCGCATCATCGCGGCGACGGTGGACTGTCTGAGCCGTCAGCCTTCAGCGAGTATCGCCGACATCGCGCATGCGGCAGGGGTCGGAAGAGTGACCGTCTACGGGCACTTCCCCACTAGAGAGGCGCTTGTCGAGGCGGCGCTAAAGCGGGTGCTCGCGGACGGTGACCAGGTACTGAAGGGGGTCGACCTGGGTGGGGATCCGCGAATAGCGCTGCAGTCACTGATCGAGTCGAGTTGGCTTCTGACCGCTCAGGCGAGCGCCGTTCTCGAAGCGGCAAGACATAGTTTGCCCCCCGGCCGAATCCAGGCGTTACACGAGAGTTCGGAACTGCGCGTGCACGAACTCATCCGCCGCGGTCAAGCGGAGGGTGTCTTCCGACAGGACCTCCCTGCTCCCTGGCTCACTGATGCGCTGCATCACCTGATGAAGGGCGCAGCGGCCGATGTCTCGAGTGGACGGCTGGCGGCGGTGGATGCACCGCGCTGGCTCGTCGCCACGGTTCTCGCCGCGTATTCGGTTCCGAACGGGTAGCACCTTTCGAACGCGGCGCCTCAAGCCGATACAAGCGCCGGTCTCGCGTCGGCGACTGAGTCGCTGACGATACGGTCCGGTCGCAGGTCGAGCCGTCGCAGCAGTTGCGCGTTGAGTGCGACGACGACGGTGGATGCCGACATGAGGAGGGCGCCGATCTCCATCGGCAAAACGAATCCGATCGGGGCGAGGACCCCGGCGGCGAGGGGAACGGAGATGAGGTTGTAGCCGGCGGCCCACCACAGGTTCTGCTTCATCTTGCGGTAGCTCTTCCGTGACAGGTCGATGACCGAGAGCACGGAGCGAGGGTCGGAGCTCGCCAGGATGACCCCGGCCGAGGCGATCGCGACATCCGTCCCTGCACCGATCGCGATGCCGACGTCGGCCTGAGCGAGAGCGGGAGCGTCGTTCACTCCGTCGCCGACCATCGCGACCTTGCGGCCCTCCTTCTGCAGCTCGGCGACCTTGGCGGACTTGTCCTCGGGGTGCACGCCGGCGAAGACCCGGTCGATGCCGAGCTCGGCCGCCACCGAGTTCGCGACCGCTTCAGCGTCTCCGGTGATCATCACGACCTGGATGTCGAGGGCGTGGAGAGCGTCCACGGCCTGGCGGGACTCCTCGCGGATCTCGTCCGCGAGACCGATCGCGCCGATCACCTCGCCATCGGAGAGGACGTGCAGGATGATCGCCCCCTCCTCCTTCCAGGACTCGGCCGCTGCGAGGGGCTCGAGGCCGCCGTTTCGCAGCAGGCCAGGCCCACCGACGCTGATGCGGTGCCCGTCGACGGTCGCGGTGACGCCGACCGCGGTCGATGCCTGGAAGTCTGTTGCGCGCGCGACCTGCAGCTCTCGCGATTTCGCCGCGTGGACGATGGCTTTGGCGAGCGGGTGCTCGCTGTCTCCCTCGGCCGCTGCGGCCCGGGCGACTACCTCGTGGTCGGTGTGCGTACCGACCGAGAGGACGTGGCTGACGGTCGGTTCGCCCTTGGTGAGGGTGCCGGTCTTGTCGAACAGCACCGACGTGATGGTGCGCATGCCCTCGAGTGCGAGACGGTCCTTGACCAGAACGCCGGCTTTCGCGGCACGCTCGGTGGAGATCGCGACGACCAGCGGGATCGCGAGGCCGAGGGCGTGCGGGCAGGCGATGACGAGCACGGTGATGGTACGGATGATGGCGTCGTTCGGGCTGCCCACGAGCGTCCAGACGATCGCGGTGATGACGCCGGCGCCGAGCGCGAACCAGAACAGCCAACCGGCGGCGGTGTCGGCGATCCGCTGAGCGGGAGAGGTCGAGTTCTGCGCCTCGGTGACCAGGCGCTGGATACCGGCGAGTGCGGTGTCGTCACCGACCGCGCCGATCCGCACCCGGATGGCGGTGTCGGTCGCGACCGTCCCCGCGACCACCGCGGCGCCCGGTCCCCGGCTCACCGGGCGGGACTCCCCGGTGATCATCGACTCGTCGACATCCGCCGTGCCTTCGGTCACCGTCCCGTCTGCCGGCACTCTGCTACCCGGGCGCACGATGACGATGTCGCCGACCCTCAGATCGGCGGGAGAGACGATGACGATGTCGTCGCCCTCGATTCGCTCGGCCTCATCCGGCAGCAACGCCGCGAGCGACTCGAGGGCACTGGATGTCCGGGCGAGGGAACGCATCTCGATCCAGTGCCCGAGCAGCATGATCACGATCAGGAGCGCGAGCTCCCACCAGAAGTCGAGCTCCCTGTCGAGCAGCCCGAAGCTGGAACCCCAGGAGGAGATGAACGCGACGGTGATCGCGAGGGCGATGAGCAGCATCATCCCGGGCTTGCGAGTCTTCAGCTCCGAGACGGCGCCGGTGAGAAATGGCCGGCCGCCCCAGAAGTACATCACCGTGCCGAGCACCGGGGAGATCCACGCGATCAGGCCGACATCGGGCAGGGGATACCCCAGGAGCGACGAGAACATCCCGCTGAAACCCACTACCGGAATAGCGATGATCAGCATGATCCAGAACAGACGCCGGAACTGTGCGACGTGATCGCCGTGCCCGCCGTGTTGGCCGTGCCCGCCGTTGTCAGTGCCGTCGGCCTGCATGGCGTCGTGATCCATCGCCTCGTGACTTTCCCCGGTGTGCGGGTCGGCGGGGGAGTCTGTCTGGCCGGTGCGTGCGGTGTTGTGCGGCTGGCTCATGTCGGCTAACATATACCCCACTAGGGTATTGGTCAAGGCATAGGGATGAGACGTAGACACCCTCTGACACAGGAAGAAGACCGCGTGATCGGCTACATCGACAACAAAGACACCATTCTGAAGCGCCTCCGTCGCGCCGAAGGTCAAGTCCGCGGCATTCAGCGGATGGTCGAGGAGGACACCTATTGCATCGACGTCCTCACCCAGGTCTCCGCCGCGACCAAAGCCCTCGAAAGCGTCGCCCTCGCCCTGCTCGACGACCATCTCAGCCACTGCGTCGCCGAAGCCAGCGCACAGGGCGGCCCCGTCGCCGACGAGAAGATCCGCGAAGCATCCGCGGCGATCGCGCGCCTCGTCCGCTCCTGAACCGACCACTCAACCGCCGCAACAGTAAGGAACCAGCCATGTGCTCCACGGCCACCACCAACGACCTCGGACTGACCGACAAAGACCACAACTGCACGTGCGGCACCGCCACCGACAGCACAGCTGCGGGTCCGATCAGCGCGGACGCCATTCGCGAGCATTACCTCGTCGACGGGATGACCTGCAGCCACTGCGTGTCCAGCGTCACGGAGGAACTCAGTGCAGTGGAAGGAGTTGCCAGCGTCAGCGTCGACCTCAACGCGGGCGGGACATCCCGCGTCATGGTCGCCAGCGCCCAGCCGATCCCACTCGAGACCATCCGTGCCGCTGTCAGCGAAGCCGGCTACGAACTCGCGGTCGCTCACTGATGAGCGTGACCGATGTCGCTCTCGATATCGGCGGGATGACCTGCGCATCCTGCGCCACCCGGATCGAACGCAAGCTCAACCGCATCGACGGTGTCACGGCCACCGTCAACTACGCGACCGAGAAGGCACGCGTCCAGGCGGACGGCATCGACACGGCGGCGCTGATCGCCGCCGTTGAATCCGCCGGGTATACCGCGGCCACCCCTGCTCCGCCCCTTCCGGAGGACGAGGTGCCGACGACCGATCCGGTCGAGCATGAGACCACCGAGCTGCGTCGACGGCTGCTGATCTCGCTCGTCCTCACCGTGCCGGTCGTGGTGCTGTCGATGATCCCGGTCCTGCAGTTCCCGAATTGGCAGTGGCTCGCTCTCACCCTTGCCTCACCGGTAGTGGTGTGGGGAGCGTGGCCGTTCCATCGCGCCGCCGCCGTCAACGCACGCCACGGTGCAGCGACGATGGACACCCTCATCAGCATCGGAGTGATCGCCGCGTTCGGCTGGTCGCTGTACGCCCTGTTCTTCGGCACCGCCGGGATGGTCGGGATGCACATGAGCTTCAGCCTGTTCTCCGGGGGCGGTGCGGGCGAGATCTACCTCGAGGTCGCCGCCGCCGTCACGGTCTTCATCCTCGCCGGCCGCTACATCGAAGCCCGCGCGAAAAAGCAGTCCGGAGCCGCACTGAAAGCCCTGCTCGAACTCGGCGCCAAAGAGGCGACTCTCCTCTCTCACGGTGCCGAATCCCTCGTTCCGGTCGGAAGCCTGGTATCGGGGGACACCATCCTCGTACGACCGGGTGAGAAGGTCGCGACCGACGGACTGGTCATCGACGGCGCATCCGCGGTCGATCTCAGCATGATCACCGGCGAGGCCGTTCCCGTCGAGGTCGGCATCGGCGATCGTGTGATCGGAGCCACCGTCAACATCAGTGGACGCCTGACCGTCGAGGTCACCAGGGTCGGAGCCGACACAGAGCTCGCCCGGATGGGTCGCCTCGTCGAGGAAGCGCAGAGCGGCAAGGCCGAAGCGCAACGACTGGCCGATCGTGTATCTGCTGTGTTCGTGCCGATCGTCATCGGTCTCGCAGTGGTCGCGTTCGCCGGGTGGCTGCTGACCGGTGGATCGATCGAGTCGGCGTTCACCGCCGCCGTCGCGACGTTGATCATCGCCTGCCCGTGCGCACTCGGGTTGGCGACACCCACCGCCCTCCTGGTCGGCACCGGGCGCGGCTCGCAGCTCGGAATCATCATCCGCGGACCGCAGGTGCTGGAGCAGACCCGCACGATCGACACCGTCGTGCTCGACAAGACAGGAACCATCACCAGCGGACGGATGAGCGTGCTGTCGGTCAAGCCATCGGGTGACGCGACCGAAGCCGAGCTCGTCCGCGCCGCGGCGATCGCCGAGCATGGATCGGAACACCCGGTCGGACGCGCCATCGTCGCTGACGGACGGGAGCGCGGTGTCGAGGTGACCGTTCCTGAAGACTTCATGTCGCACCCGGGTCGAGGCGTCCAAGCCGTTATCGACGGACGGCTGGTCGTCGTCGGCCGGCCGAGCTGGTTGACCGAAGCATGGTCGATCCCGATCGAGGCGACCATCGCTGCATCGATCGCGCACGACGAGGCAGAGGGGCGAACCGTCGTCGCCGTCGGGTGGGACGGCGTCCTCCGAGGCGCCATCGCCGTCGGCGACACCGTCAAGGATTCGAGTATCGAAGCTATCGCCCGCTTCCGTGAACTCGGACTCCGACCGGTCCTGCTCACCGGCGACAACGCGGGAACCGCTGCGGCGATCGGCCGTGC
>JBEANR010000003.1:0-10784 GCA_041165365.1 Actinomycetota bacterium
CCGTCGTTCGATCCAGCGCCGGTGAAGTAGATCGGTCCGAGGAAGTTGGCCAGGGCCGGATAGTCGGCCTGCCACCCCGTGCGGAACGCGGTCTGGATCGTGCGCTCGGTAATGAGAGTGCGGGCCTCGGCGAAGGTCGGGTAAGGGGTGCCGGAGGCCTCGATACCGAGGTTGTTCTTGATCTGATTGGACACCGCGTCGACCCAGCCGGCGTGTCCGCCGTCGGCGTTGTAGGCGATCGAGAAGGTGCCTTCCCATGGCGAGATGGCGTCCGCTTCAGCCCACAGCTTCTTCGCCTCCTCGGCGTTGAACTCCAGCACCTCGGCACCCGGAAGGCTGTCCGAGTAGCCGTCGATCACGGGCGAGGTGAAGTCGGTGGCAGGGGTCCGCGAACCTTGGAAGATCACATCGGTGACCTCCTCGCGGTCGATGGCCATCGAGATGGCGGCACGACGCAGCAGTCCCTCCTCTCCTCCGAAGTGAGCGAGTCGGTCCGGGATAGTGAACGACTGGAAGACAGCCGCAGGCTGGTTGACGGCGCGGTCGCCCAGGTCGTCTTCGAACGTCGCAAGCGCGCTGTCCGGCACCGCATCCAACACATCGACGTTGCCACCCTGCAAATCGGCGTAGGCCGCTTCCTGCGTGGCGTAGAAGACGATGTCGAGGCCTGCGTTCTGCGCCTTGCGCACACCGTCGTAGTCGGGATTCGCGATGAGGTCGATGCGCACGTTGTGCTGCCATGCGCCCTCTTCCTTGAGCATGTAGGGGCCGTTGCCGATCGGGTTCTCGCCGAAGGCCTCGATGTCATCGAACGCGACCGAGGGCAGCGGGTAGAACGCGGAGTAGCCGAGTCGCAGCGGGAAGTCCGACTCGGGCTGCTTGAGCGTGACGGTGAAGGTGGTGTCATCTACGACCTCGAGCCCAGTCAGTTCGCTGTCCTCGTCGTAGCTGAACCCCTCGATGGACTCGAAGAAGTAGCTCGAGAGCTGGGCGTTGCTGAGAAGTGCGCCGTACTGCCACGCGTCGACGAACGAGCTGGCCGTGACAGCCTCATCGTTGGTGAACTTCAGACCTGATTTGATCGTGATCGTGTAGGTCTGGGCGTCTTCTGTCTCGATGGACTCGGCGACGTCGTTGACCGCCGTCCCATCAGCCTCATAGGACACCAGACCCGCGAAGATGTTGTCGATGATCTTGCCGCCACCGGTTTCGTTGGTGTTGGTGGGGATCAACGGGTTCTGGGGCTCGGATCCGTTGGTCGTGATGATCGCGGTCGAGTCACCGCTTGCAGCGGGGGTGTCCCCACCACCCGCGCAACCCGTCAGCACGAGCGCCGTGGCGATGCCGACACCCGCGAATGCGGCGCCGAGTCTGTTCACTCTCAATGTTCCTCCTGGGATGTCATGCAAAGTGGGTAGTGCGACTGCGCGCGTCGATGCCGCCGGCCGCCCCGAATACTTGAACCCTAAACAGGGGGTACTGCCGATGCCAAACCGAGCCGCAAAACGTTACAGACTGGTAACTCGTGCGCGTGAATCGTGCGGTGGTTAGTGGAATCGTGCGCGACGGCCTGGAGATGCGCACGGTTTCCGCTACCGCGGGCCGCTGCCACGACCGAATCCGATGCCTCATGCGGCTACGATCGACCGACCGAGGAGGCCAGCCTGGACGAGAGTGCACCATCACGCCGGCGCCTCACCGGTGAGATCCTCATCATCCTCGGGCTCTCATTGGGTGCCTCAGCCGTCTATTCGGTTGTGGCGATCCTGGATGCGTCCACTCGGGCGGAATCCCTCTCGTCTCAGACGACGTCGCTCAATCAGTCGCTCAACGAGCGCGAGTTCTTCGATCTGACCTACCAGTTTCTGCGCATCGCGTTCGACCTCGTACCCGTGGCACTCGTGATGTACCTGCTCTGGTCGACCGCGCGGCCACACCTCGGCCGCCTGGGTATCCGCTTCGACAGGACCGGGCGGGACCTGGCATCCGGAGCCCTCCTCGCGGTGGTCATCGGCGTGCCGGGCATCGGGGTGTACCTGGCCGGCCGCGCGTTCGACCAGAGTCTCTACGTCGCGCCCTCACCGCTCGACGCCTACTGGTGGACCGTGCCGATCCTCATCCTGTCGGCCTTCCGGGCGGCGGCGACCGAGGAGTTCATCGTGATCGGCTACCTCTTCGCCAGGCTGCGGGACCTCGGTTGGAACACCTGGACGATCATCGTCGGCACCGCTCTGCTGCGCGGCACGTACCACCTCTATCAGGGTGTGCCCGCGTTCATCGGCAACGTCGCCATGGGAGTGCTCTTCGGATGGCTCTATTCGCGAACCGGCCGGGTACTCCCCCTCGTGGTGGCGCATCTGCTCATCGACATCGCCGTGTTCGTGGGGTATCCGTGGGCCGTCGGAGCGCTGCCCGACCTGTTCGGGCCGCCCGGCTCCTGAGCGCGGGTCAGTGTTCGGCGTAGGGTGGGGGTGACCACACACCGGAGCGTGGCTCGATGCCGCGCGACCTCACGAGGGGACATCATGAGCGACGACGCTTCACAGGCACCCGCACATCACGCCACCGACTTCCGCGAAGTGGAACGGACAGAGCCCTTCGTCAGACTGAAGAGACGCCATCGATCGTTCGTGTTCCCGGTGGCCGTCGGCTTTCTGGTCTGGTACTTCGCCTACGTGCTCCTCGCCGACTACGCGCACGACTTCATGGCCACTCCGGTCTTCGGCAACATCAACGTCGGGCTGCTGCTCGGGCTCGGTCAGTTCGTGACCACCTTCGCGATCACCATGTGGTATGTCTCGTACGCGAACCGCCGACTCGATCCGCTCGCCGAGGAGATCCGCACCGATCTCGCCGCGGCCGAGGGGAGCCGTCGATGAACGCCGCGCTCCTCTCCGCCGTCGTGCCCGCCCTCGTGCAGGCCGCGGCCGCGCCGGCATCCGTAGGAAGCCCTGTGCTCAACATCTCGATTTTCGGGGCCTTCGTGGCCGTCACCCTGATCGTCGTGCTGCGGGCCAGCCGTAACAACAAGACCGCGGCGGACTACTACGCGGCAGGCCGATCGTTCACCGGGCCGCAGAACGGCACCGCCATCGCCGGGGACTACCTGTCCGCGGCATCCTTCCTCGGCATCTGCGGCGCGATCGCCGTGAACGGATACGACGGGTTCCTGTACTCGATCGGGTTCCTGGTCGCCTGGCTGGTAGCCCTGCTGCTCGTGGCAGAGCTCATGCGCAACACCGGCAAGTTCACGATGGCGGATGTGCTCTCGTTCCGCCTCAAGCAGCGGCCTGTGCGTCTCGCCGCTGCGACGACGACCCTCGCGGTCTGCTTCTTCTACCTCCTGGCGCAGATGGCGGGCGCGGGTGGGCTGGTGTCGCTTCTGCTCGGGATCGACGATCGGATCGGGCAGTCGGTGGTGATCGCCGTCGTCGGAGCGCTGATGATCGTCTACGTGCTCGTCGGCGGGATGAAGGGCACCACCTGGGTGCAGATCATCAAGGCCTTCCTGCTCATCGCGGGCGCCTTCATCATGACGATCTGGGTGCTCGCGATCCACGGGTTCAACCTGTCCGAGCTGCTGGGAGCGGCCGCGGAGAACGGCGGCGCGGCGGTGCTGAGTCCCGGATTGCAGTACGGGCTGACCGATTTGTCGAGGCTCGACTTCCTGTCTCTCGCCCTCGCCCTCGTGCTCGGAACGGCGGGGCTACCCCACGTGCTCATGCGCTTCTACACGGTGCCGACAGCGAAGGAGGCGCGCCGTTCGGTTGTCTGGGCGATCTGGCTCATCGGCGTGTTCTACCTGTTCACCCTCGTGCTCGGCTACGGCGCCGGCGCCCTCATCGGCAAGGAGACGATCCTCGCAGCACCCGGCGGGGTGAACTCGGCAGCCCCGCTGCTCGCGTTCGAACTCGGTGGTCCTGTGCTCCTCGGGCTCATCTCCGCGGTGGCGTTCGCGACCATCCTGGCCGTCGTCGCCGGACTCACGATCACCGCCGCGGCATCGTTCTCCCATGACGTCTACGCGAGCGTGATCAAGAAGGGCAGAGCTGCTCCCGGTACCGAGGTGAAGGTGGCGCGGATCACGGTGGTGATCATCGGCATCCTCGCGATCGTCGGCGGGATCGGGGTTCAGGGGCAGAACATCGCGTTCCTCGTGGCGCTGGCGTTCGCCGTCGCGGCATCCGCCAACCTGCCGACGATTCTGTACTCGCTGTTCTGGAAGCGGTTCAACACCCGAGGCGCTCTGTGGAGCATGTACGGCGGGCTCGGGTCGGCGATCGTGCTCATCGCGTTCTCGCCCGTGGTGTCGGGGGGCGAGACATCCATGATCCAGGGGGTGGACTTCCACTGGTTCCCGCTCAGCAATCCCGGCATCGTGTCGATCCCGCTCGGATTCCTGCTGGGGTGGCTCGGCACGATCACGAGCCGCCGGATCGAGGATGCCGCGGTCGCCGCCGAGATGGAGGTGCGCTCGCTCACCGGCCACGGCGCAGAGGGCGCGAGCGACCACTAGGGACGCGCGCGGCACCCGGTCGGCGGGAGAAACAGCTGCCCGGCGGGAGAAACAACTCCCGCCACACCGCAATAACCCCCGCCACACCCACCACCCCACCCGGACGGCGGGAGAAACGGTCCCTCGGCGGGAGAAACAACCCCCGCCGCATCGCAGCAACCCCCGCCACACCGCAGCAACCCCACCCACACCCACCACCCCACCCGGACGGCGGGAGAAATGGTCCCACGGCGGGAGAAACAACCCCCGCCACACCGTCATAACCCCCGCCACACCCACCACCCCACCCCGACGGCGGGAGAAACGATCCCACGGCGGGAGAAACAACCCCCGCCACACCGTCATAACCCCCGCCACACGGCCCACCCCACCCGGACCGCGGGAGAAACGGTCCGTCGGCAGGAGAAGCAACTCCCGCCGCACCGCAATAACCCCCGCCGCCCGGCGCCACGCCGCCCGGCGCCACGCCGCCGCAGTTCTCGCCCCACCCTCCAACCTGGAGACGGCACCGCTCAATCGACCGGGCGCCCCCGACCGGCCGGTGGGCAGGCCGCGTGCCAGGCCGCGTGCCAGGCCGCGTGCCAGGCCGGTGCGCAGGCCGCGTGCCGGGCCGCGTGCCAGACTATGCCCCCGGCCGCGGCACCCTGCGGGCTGCCGGCTCAGTCGGCGAACGCCTCGGGGGGTGGGCAGGCACACACGAGGTTGCGGTCGCCGTAGGCCTGGTCGATGCGGCGCACCGGCGGCCAGTACTTCGAGCGGATCAGGGTGCGGACGGGGTAGACGGCCTCCTCACGGGAGTACGGATGACCCCACTCCCCCTCGATGACCGACTGCGCGGTGTGCGGCGCGTTACGCAGCAGGTTGTCATCGACTGACAGCTCACCTGAGCCGACGGCGTCGGCCTCGAGTCTGATCGCGATCATCGCGTCGATGAACCTGTCGATCTCGGCGAGGTCCTCACTCTCGGTCGGCTCGACCATGAGCGTGCCCGCGACCGGGAACGACATCGTCGGCGCGTGGAAGCCGTAGTCGATGAGACGTTTGGCGACATCGTCGACGGTGACGCCGGTCGCCGCCGTGAGTGGTCGGACATCGAGGATGCACTCGTGCGCGATCAGTCCATTGTCGCCCGAGTAGAGCACGGGGTAGTAGTCCCTCAGGCGCGCCGCCACGTAGTTCGCGGCGAGCACCGCAGCACCGGTCGCCTCGCGCAGACCGTCGGATCCCATCATCCGGATGTAGGCCCAGGAGATCGGCAGGATGCTCGGGCTGCCGAACGGCGCCGCACTCACGATCCCCGCGTGAGCATCGGCGGGCGCTGCGGAACGGTGCGCGATGAGGTCCCGCTGAGCCATCGGATGCCCTGGCAGGTACGGCGCGAGGTGCGCCTTCGCCGCTACGGGTCCGACGCCCGGCCCCCCACCACCGTGGGGGATGCAGAACGTCTTGTGCAGGTTGAGGTGCGAGACGTCTCCGCCGAAGTCGCCGAAGCGGGCGAAGCCGAGCAGGGCGTTGAGGTTGGCGCCGTCGACGTACACCTGACCGCCGGCGTCGTGCACGGCCTGGCAGATCGTGCCGACCTCGTGCTCGTACACCCCGTGCGTCGACGGGTAGGTGATCATCAGCGCCGCGAGGGCGTCGCCGTGCTCGACGATCTTGGCCCGGAGATCGTCGAGGTCGACGTTGCCGAGTTCGTCGCAGGCCACCACGACGACCTTCATGCCCGCGAGCACCGCGGACGCCGCGTTGGTTCCGTGCGCGCTCGACGGGATGAGACACACCGTGCGCTGCGTGTCACCGCGCCCGAGGTGGTATCCGCGGATCGCGAGCAGGCCCGCGAGCTCCCCCTGGCTGCCCGCATTGGGCTGCAGCGACACGGAGTCGTACCCCGTGACATCCGCGAGCCAGCCCTGCAGCTGATCGATGAGGGCGAGGTAGCCCTCGACGTCGGACTCGGGGGCGAACGGATGCAACCCGGCGAACTCGGGCCAGGTGACCGCCTCCATCTCGGTGGCCGCGTTGAGCTTCATCGTGCACGACCCGAGCGGGATCATGCCGCGATCGAGGGCGTAGTCGTAGTCGGAGAGATGCTTGAGATAGCGCATCATCGCCGTCTCGGAACGGTGCGTGCGGAAGACCGGATGCGTGAGGTAGTCGCTCCGACGTTGCCACTGCGGCGGGATCCACGCGTGCAGATCGCGAGGCACGGTGTCGTCGGCGAGGGGCTCCCCGAGCACCTCCGCGACGGCCTGGATGTCGGCGAGCGTCGTCGTCTCGTCGACCGAGAGTTGCACGTGGTGCTCGTCCACCAGGTGGAGCAGGTACCCGGCGTCGTGCGCCCGCTCGACGAGGCGCGCGGCGTCGGTCTTGGTGCGCAGGGTGAGGGTGTCGAAATAGTTCGCCGTCGTGACCGTGTGCCCGGCCTCGGTCGCCGCGCGCGCGAGAACCCGGGTGAGCCTCGTGATGCCCGTCGCGATGCGCTTCAGCCCGTCCGGGCCGTGGTAGACCGCGTACATCGACGCCATGACCGCGAGAAGCACCTGCGCCGTGCAGATGTTCGAGGTCGCCTTGTCGCGCCGGATGTGCTGTTCACGCACCTGCAGCGACAGTCGGTAGGCCGGGTGCCCCGCGGCGTCCTGCGACACGCCCACCAGCCTGCCGGGCAGCTGCCGCTCCAGGCCTTTCCGCACCGCCATGTAGCCGGCGTGAGGACCGCCGAAGCCCATCGGCACCCCGAAGCGCTGCGTGGTTCCGACCGCGACATCCGCTCCGAGCTCTCCGGGAGGGGTCACCAGGGTCAGCGCGAGGAGGTCGGCGGCGACGACCGCGATGCCACCCTGCTCTTTGACCGCCGAGACGATCGCCGACGGATCCCACAGGCGCCCGGAGGCTCCGGGGTACTGCACGAAGGCCCCGAACGATGCAGGTAGTTCGGAGAGCTCGGCGCCGGAGAGCTTCGCGAACGGCAACTCCGCGACCTCGATGCCGACCGGGCGCGCGCGGTTCTGCAGCAACGCCTTCGTCTGCGGGAGGGCATCGGAGTCTACGAGGAACACCGTCGACGGGGACTTCGAGGCCCGACGCGCGAGGAGCATCGCCTCGACGACCGCCGTGCCCTCGTCGAGCATCGACGCGTTGGCCGTGGCCATGCCGGTGAGGTCGGACACCATCGTCTGGAAGTTGATGAGCGCCTCGAGCCGCCCCTGCGAGATCTCGGGCTGGTAGGGCGTGTACGCGGTGTACCAGCTCGGGTTCTCGAGCACGTTCCGCTTGATCACCGCCGGGGTGATCGTGTCGTAGTAGCCGAGCCCGATCATCGAGCGGTTGACGGTGTTGCGCACGGCGAGGCGCTTCAGCTCGGCGAGGGCCTCGCGCTCCGTCGCCGCCGGGGGGAGCACGGATGCCGCGGCCGACCTGAACGCGTCGACGTGGATGCTCTGCGGCACCGCCGCCTCCACGAGGGCATCGACGGTCGGGTGGCCGACGGCGGCGAGCATGGTGGCCTGCGCCGCGACATCCGTTCCGATGTGGCGGGCGGCGAACCCGGTGAGCTCAGGCGCTGTGCGGGTGGAGCGCACGATGCCGGCGATTCCGTTCAGCTCGGTGATCGCCATCACTCGCCCACCATCGCGGAATACTCGTCGGCGGAGAGCAGTTCGGGCAGCTCGGAGAACCGCACCTTGATCAGCCACCCGTCGCCGAGCGGATCGCTGTTGACCAGCTCGGGCGCGTCGACGACGGCCTGGTTGGCCTCCATCACCTCGCCGTCGACCGGGGCGAAGAGCTCGCCGACCGACTTGGTCGATTCGATCTCGCCCACGACCGAGCCGGTCGCGACCGACGACCCGACGGCCGGCAGATCGACGAACACCACATCGCCGAGTTTGTCGGCCGCATAGGCGGTGATGCCCACCGTGGCGATGTCGCCGTCGACGAGCACCCACTCGTGCTCGGCGGTGTACCTGAGATCTGTCGTGTCTGCCATCAGCGGGCCTCTCGAGAGTAGAAGGGAAGGGGTACGACGGTCGCGGGCACCCGGGAGCCGCGCACGTCGAGGGTGAGACTGGTGCCGACCGCCGACACCGCGGGGTCGACGTAGGCCATAGCGATCGGATGACCGAGCGTCGGGCTCAACGCGCCGCTGGTGATCACGCCCACGACGTCGTCCTCGCCGGTCTCGGCGGAAGCGTGGACGGTGTACTCGGCCCGGCCGGCGCGGCGGCCCTCGGAGACGAGTCCGACCAGTACGCGCGCCGCGTCATCCGGTCCCCGCTCGATCGCCTCGCGACCGACGAACGGGCCCTCCTTCGTGAGCGCGACGACCCTTCCGAGCCCGGCCTGAACGGGGAGGATGTCGAGCCCGAGTTCGTGGCCGTAGAGCGGCATGCCCGCCTCGAGCCTGAGCGTGTCGCGGCTCGCGAGCCCCGCGGGGATCAGGCCGTGGGCTGCGCCGGCTGCGGCGAGCGCCCTCCAGAGCGCGGCCGCGTCGGCGACGTCGACGTAGAGCTCGAAGCCGTCTTCTCCGGTGTAGCCGGTGCGGGCGACGAGCACGGCGCCGTCGCCCCACGCCATACCCATGCAGGCGTAGTAGCGCAGCGCCTCGAGCGACTGGTCGCCGGAGAACTCCGCGGTGACGGCCAGACCCGCGGTCTGCTCGAGGATCGCGCGCGCCTTCGGGCCCTGCACGGCGATCAGGGCGAGGGAGTCGGTGAGGTCGTCGATCGCGGCGTCGAAACCGTCGAGCCTCAGTTGCAGCGCCTCGACGACGACGACACGGTTCGAGGCGTTCGCCACCACCAGATATCGGCCCTCGGCCGTGTGGTAGACGATCAGGTCGTCGACGATGCCCCCGGATGCCGCGAGCAGCAGGCTGTACTTCGCCCTGCCTACCGCGACCGCCGAGATCTTTCCGGCGAGCGCGAAGTCGAGGAACCGGGCGGCGTCGGGCCCGGTGACCTCGATCTCGGCCATGTGCGAGATGTCGAAGAGGCCGGCTGCGGTGCGCACAGCGTGATGTTCGGCGAGATCGGAACTGTACCTGACCGGCATCTCCCAGCCCGCGAAGTCGGTGAAGGTGGCACCCGCCTCGACGTGGATCTCGTGCAGGGGCGAGAGTCGACCCGTCGGATGCACGACGGTGTCGTCGAGCACCCCGGTGGCGGTCGGATCGGGGTCGGTACCTGTCATATCGGTACCTGTCACATCGGTATCTGGCACGGAGTTCTCCTGACGAGGCTGAGCTGAGTCACGGAATGGAACTCCCCCTCTGTCGTGGGCCTGAGAGCTTCACCGGTCCGCCGCGAGGCTGATCGATTTTCACCGTCGGCGGGAGACGCGCAGCGCTCCGCTTTCCAGAGTGGCCGATTCGCTGCGGTACGGATACCTGAGAGATTGGCGGGGAGGCTTGCTCCTTCGGTGCCCATCCGCCCTCGATGAGCTCTCCCGCAACGCGTGGTGGCCCGATGTTCGATTGTGCCGCCAGCCTACAGGCGACGACGCCGTCACGGGGGGGGTGGATCAACGGTCGTCGCGGCCGTCATCGTCGCCCGGGTTGTCTCTGAAGTACCGCACCGCCTGCCAGACCAGCACTCCGAGGGTGGCGAGGCCGATGAGTCCGAACACGACGGGCGCCCACGGCGGGAAGTCGGCGCCGGGCACGACGAACCAGGGCAGCGTGAGCTGAGTCATGGTGCCATCATCCCTCTCCGCCGTAGGATTCGGCCATCGCCGAATCGAGGAGGATCGGATGTCGCGTGGATTCGCCGCGGAGACCGTGGCCGCTTATCTCGCCGCCGCCCCGCCCGCCCCGTCGCAGGCGCTCGCCGCCCTCCGTGCGACGCTGCTCGAACTGATTCCCGGGGCGACAGAACGCATCAGCTACCAGGTGCCGATGATCACCTACCGCGATCGGCCGTTCCTGTCGTACTCGGTGGCGAAGACCCACTGCAGTCTGCACCTGATGAGCCCGCCCGCCGCCCACCTTCTCGCGGCGGAGGTGCCACCCGACAGACGGGGCGCCGCCCGATTCGTGGGTGCCACCCTGCAGTTCCCGGCCGACCAGCCGCCAGACCGAGATCTGCTCGAGGTCATCGTCGGGCATCGGATGGCCGAGGTCGACGCTCGCCTCGACAGTCTCTGACGCGGCTCAGCAGTTCGGCCGGCAGGCGCGCTGCGACAGCGCGTCGACGAGCACGAGACCCAGATCCTCCGGTTTGGTCGCCGAATAGGCTGCGCCGCCGGTGGCTTTCGCGATCTGGGTCATTGACGC
>JBEANR010000004.1:0-7403 GCA_041165365.1 Actinomycetota bacterium
AACCCGCTGGCGAGCACGATCACCGGCAAGATCTGCGGCATCAGAGTCGAGGAGATCGAGGATCCGCTCATGCAGAAGGTGCGTTACCTCGACAAGCTGGTCGACGAGCGGGCCAACGGGAAGGCGATGCAGAAGGTGTTGCGCGTCGGCTGAGCCGTTTGGGCAAGCACCCTGCTCGGAATGGCTCAGAGCGCACTTCAGTTTTTGACGCGGATGAGCCGAGCGGTGAACTTGTGGCAGCGGGATGCCGCGCGTGTCGACATCGATTCTCCCGAACTGCGAACGGATGCCGGAGGCGGCGCAGAGTGTGTCACGATCGAATCGTGGCGCGACGATGCAGTGACCCGATCCGATGACTGAGACCACGTCGAGTCGGGGCCGGTCGGCCGCTTCTACGACCGTCTGCTCGTCGAGGAACGCATCGAGCCGGCATCCGTCCGTCGTCGTCTGTACGTGACATCCGCCGCTCTCGTCATGGTGGGGCTCGTGGGCTTCTTCGCGGTGATGATCGACGTCGTGGTGTGGTCGGTGACGGCGAAGCACCTCTGGCGCCCCCTGCTCCTGGCGGTCGGCACCGCGGCCGGGGTCATCGGGGTCAGGTTCATCGCCCATGCCGTCGGACGGGAGCGTCCCTTCTCTCGACCGAATGCTCATGGAACCGGACTTCTCGGAGCCGCCGACCTCCGGTCACGTGATCGGTGCGGCAACGTTCATCCTGCTCATCGCCTACCTCGTGTTCTCGAGTGCTGGAGTCCTTGCGGCGCCGTGATCTCGCTCGTCCTCGCGGTCGCCGTCGTCGCGGCGACCGCCCTGAGCTGCATCCATCTCGGCTATCACAGAGCGACTGGTGCGTTCGCTTCTGTCGCGCTCGCGCTGGTCATCCCCGGGGTCGTCATCGCGATCGACACGGGGAAGACGGTGGTGGCCCGCGAGGAGATGGTCAGGGAGTGACGCCTCGCGCTTTCGCGGCGTCGAATAGCTCCCGGGCCACCTGCTCGGCCTTCGCCGCTGCGGCAGCGCCGACCGGCCTGGCCTCGTAACGGTCTTGATTGCGCGCTCGGCGCAACCGATCGAAGGCACCCGCCGCCCTGTCCGCCGGCGGCTTGTCGAAGACGACGCGCAGATAGCGCCCCAAAGCCTCATGTTGTCCCGCCCCATTCGTCGTTCGGAAGCCGTAGGCGGCAAGCAACGCCTCTCCGACATTGTGGGCAGCGTCATAGGCGACCCCGTACTTCACCGCGACGCTCGTGAGTAGTGACATCTGCCCGAGGCGCTCCTCTGCTTGACGCATGAACGATGCTGCACGCACGGCATCGACCGGCACCGTCTGAAGTCGATCCGCTTCGACGAGCGCGATCGCCGTCGCGATCTGCACTCGAGTCAGAGAGATGATCACCACCCGACCTCCCCGATCACTGCAACGATCGGACCGGACCGGACCGTATGGAGAAAGCCGGATTCGACTTCGAACTCCTCCGGGCTGAGGATCGTCGGGTTGACCGGTCGATGCACGACTGATTCCACACGCGCGCATGCCTCATACACAGCATCGACCTCCGGAGCTCCGATGACCATGACGTCGATGTCACGCGGATCGGGTCCCCCGACGCCTCGAAGTCGGGCAGCAAAAGAGCCGTAGAGGAATGCCACCTGGATACCGTCGATGCGCGCGAACTCGTCTGCCAACAGCCCCCTGGGCCCACTGACGATGGTCAGTATCTCCCGCAGCGGTGCGACGATGGCGCTCTGCGGATTGCCACGGATGAGGCGCGATCGGCCGACCTGACGTTCGATCAAGATGCCCGCGTCGACGAGGCGCACAACCTCACGATGCGCTGTCGGGTAGGCCAGATCCGCGCGCTCTGCCAGTTCGGTCACGCTGAGTTCGTCACCGGCGAGAAGTAGGGCGGCGAGCAGGCGCGCCTGGCCGTCCGATCGGAAGATCGGGGCCATAAGAGGCGGCTCGGTTCTCATATAACGGAGTTTATTATCCGTTATAGCGATAGTCAACCGATCACGGCCCGCCGGAATGCTTCGGCGGACGTCACATACCAGCGCCGCCGAGCAACGCGCGATAGGCGACCGTCGCGTCAGCATCCACCGAAGGACGCCCCGGGCCGTACCGCAGGTCGGTCCGATCGCGCTTGGGTCCGGAGAGCTTGTCGGCGGCGCTTGAACTCTGAACGTTTTCGGCGCTCGAATTGTGAACGGTTGCGGGCAGTCTAGCCAGCGGTTTCGTTGGTGGTTGTTCGGATGCTGGGGAGGCTGTCGATGCCGCGTCCGCGGAGTCGATAGCTGGCGCCCTTCAGGGTGAGAACGTCGGCGTGGTGGACGATTCGGTCGATCATTGCGGCAGCGACGGCCTGGTCTCCGAAGACGCCGCCCCAGCCGCTGAATGGCAGGTTCGAGGTGAGGATCAGCGAGGCGTGTTCGTAGCGGGATGAGACGAGTTGGAAGAACTGGTTCGCGGCGTCTTGCTCGAATGGGAGGTAGCCGACTTCGTCGACGATGATCAGCCCGTAGCGGCGCAGTCGGGTGAGCTCGGCGGGGAGTCGGCCGTGCCTGTGGGCGTCGGTGAGGCGGGTGACCCAGTCGGTCGCGGTCGCGAACAACACCCGGTGTCCGTGCCGTGCGGCGACGATCCCCAACGCGGTCGCGAGATGGGTCTTCCCGGTTCCGGGCGGGCCGAGCAGCACGACGTTTCGGGCTTCGGTAAGGAACCCGCCGGATGCCAACGCCGCGACTTGAGGTCGGATGGTGGGCTGTGCGTCCCAGGTGAAGTCCTCGAGGGTCTTCCGTCCGGGAAAGCCCGCGGCTTTGATTCGCAGCTCACCGCCGGACGCGTTCCGCGCCGAGACCTCGCGTTCGAGAACGGCGGCGAGGTAGTCCTCGAACGACCATCCCGCGTCACGGGCTTGATCAGCCAGACGGGTCGCGGCGTCGGTGATGCGTGGTGCTTTCAGCGCGCTGGCGAGGAAGGTGATCTGCTTGACCGCCTCGGTCGGTTTCGTCGCCGCCATCAGCTGCTCACTTCGTCGGCGACAATCCCGAATGCCCGGTCGTAGTCAGCGAGGTCGCGGCCCAGGTCATCGCCGACCGCGATGAGGCGAGGCTGTTGAAACTGTCGTCGAAGCACCGCGGCCGTATCGCGGTGCACCGGGTCGGTGATCACCATGCCGCGAGCCCAGACGCGGGCGTGGTCGGCGACGATCCGACCGTCCAGACGCGCCCGAACCCGGTCCAGATCCGCGGTCACATCCACGATCCGACCGATCGCGCGCGGGTCGACGGAGTAGTCGTTGGTGTCGATGCGGACGTAGTAGTCCCGGCCCAACCGGATCCGGTTGCGCCATCCCAGATGCAATGGGATCGGCGGCAACGGGAGCATCGCGGCCAGATCGACCGCAAGCCGATCCGCGGGAGCAGCACCGACGGTGCGGACCACCCGCCGGTTCGCGCGTCCCAACCAGTCAGTGAACTGCTGATTGAAGTCCGCCGGCGAGGAGAACGACCGGCCCGGCATGAAGGAGGTCTCGAACCAGCCGTTGCGCCTTTCGACGACTCCCTTGGACTCCGGATCCCGTGGTGGCAGCAGCAACAGCTTCGTGGCCAGAGTGCCCATGAACGCGTCGACGCCGACCGCGTGACGCTTCCCCCGCCCGATGCCCGGTTCGTTGTCCCAGATCAGCCGCCTCGGCACCCGACCGAGTTGTTCGATGAGCTCCCACGACCCGAGCAGCAGATCCTCGGTCTTGCGGGTCTGGATCATCCTCGCGGTCACGAACCTCGAATGCGCTGGCGTGATCACAAGCACCGGCAACAGCTTCGCTGACCCGTCCTCGAGCGGGATCCTCTTCGGCGGGAACCACAGATCGCACTGCGCCGCGTCCCCAGCCGCCCAGACCAACCGATCCGCAGGATCGATCCGTTGCTGCTCCGGCCGCAACCGTCTCACGTTGTCCCGGAACCAGCGAATCGAGCCCTCCCAGCCGACCCGTTCAGCCAGCACCGTCGCCGGCATCGTCGGCGTCTCGACCAACAGTTCCCGCACCCGCGCCTCGAACGGTGTGAACGACGTCGGCTTTCCCACCCGTTCATACCGAGGCGGCGCATCCGAGCCCACCGCCTTGATGACCGTGGTGCGCGAGATCCCCAACCTCGCCGCGATCTTCGCCTTCGGCTCACCCTCCGCGACAAGCCTCCGAATCAATGCCCAATCTTCCAAAGTGATCACTCTCCAATCGTTGAGTGTTCACTTTTCAAGCGCCGATACTGACCAGTTTTCGAGCGCCGCCGACAGAGAGCCAGTACCCGTCGTCGGTGTTCACGTCGTAAAAATTCGAGTCCCCACCGTTGTACCGACGCAACTCTTTCCCATGGAAGCGGGCAGTTTTCCAGCTCTTGGTGAAGTCGACCCAGCAGATCCACGAAGGCCCGCGATCGATGTCGGATCCGGTCTTGAGCTGCACGAACATGAGACGCCTGGCCATGCGTTCATGGAATCAGACGTTGAAGGCGAACTCCACCGGATCCCCTCACCCGTGCACCGAATTCTGATGTCAACGCCGGGTATCTCATCAAGCAGCAACTTGCTGCGTTCGAGGGGACGAACGGGGGCTCGCCCCAGAGTTCTCCCCCTACGAGGGCCAGACCTCAGTAGTCACTGGCACATAAGGTCTTACTTTGCGGGCGGCAAGAGATGCCTCGGGAAAGTGTTGGCTCACTCGACCTACGGCCAGCAAGAGGAACAGGTGGGTGTCAAAACACAGCGTTTCGGCTCTGGCAGAATTACCGATGTCCTTTGCGGCTAAAGCGACAATTCCTTGATCTGTTTCAAGGTGGGTAAAGGACGCAGCGTCGGGGTCGCCGTGAACGAGACCGTTGTAAGTTTCTGTCACTCGCGTGAATACGTCAACGAACTGCTCGTTTACCTGTCCATCGGGTGTCGTGGCCAGCGCACGAAGCCGCACAGACAACTTCGGCCGCTCTTTCCATGCCCAGCCCGACTTCCATATCTCGACATCCTCTTCATGCTGAGACAGATGAGCGATCGTTGCAGCCCGCTCCATCAGCGGTCGAAGCAAGATGATTCCTGATAGCAAGTAGCCCTGGCGCACGAGTTCACGAATACTGAACGCAATCGAGAACACAGATGGAGCAAGTTCGGATATCGCCTGCTGAAGCTCGCTACATTCGTTCCTCCGACTCCAGTGCCCAACTTCCATCGAAAGCACAGTGGTAGACGAGATCAGGAGGTCTAGCTCGTGGACCCAGGGCAGGCCGAGGTACGGCTCGTTGTCTGGAGTGAAGATCGGCGTCACGCCGAACCGGTCTGTCATGTCAGTCGCTCCCCTGCGAGTCGGAATTCCAAATGTGACGCAACGAATGAAGTTGACATCATGCATCACTAGCCCTTGCCTCTACGCAAGCCTTCCCCTCCACGCATGGACGCTAGAGGTGCGTGTCGACGTGAGACCAAAGCGTGTCGCCTCCCAGCCACGAACTCAGTCCGCGAGACCGAGGAACACCATCACTAGTCTTTCTAGGTCGACCAATTGCGTGGACGAGACTCGGCCGATTCGCTGGCTGACCTGTGATCGGCGTACCGTCGTGATCTTGTCCACCATGGCGAAGCTCGCAGAATCGAGCCCCGTCGTGGCATCCGCAAAGATCGCCAAGCGCATGAGGGGTGCATCGACATCCGTCGAGGTCATCGGGCAGACCGTAATCGAGTCTGTCAGGTCGAACACATCATCTTGGAGAACGATTGCGGGTCTTGGTTTCGTTGCGTAAACGCCGCCAGCAACGGCCCAGATCTCGCCTCGCTTCATTCGTCCCATTCGATCGAGACCTCATCGACGAAAGTCTGGTCGTCGGTGTCACGGTCGGCCGATCCCACTGCTGCGGACTGTCGACGTGCTTCCGTTGCGAACGCCGGGGCTCGTACGTCGGGAACCCACACCTGCACCAGTCGGAAGCCCTGCTTGCGCATGCGGTCTCGATGCGCGCCGACCCTGTCTCTCACTGCCATACCGAGATGTTACATGTAACACCTTCGGCGGGTCAGACGTTGAACCGGAACTCCACCACGTCGCCATCCTGCATCACGTAGTCCTTGCCCTCGATGCGCGCCTTGCCTTTCGAACGGGCCTCGGCGATCGAACCGGTCTCGACGAGGTCGTCGAAGCCGATGATCTCGGCCTTAATGAAACCCTTCTCGAAGTCGGTGTGGATGACGCCCGCCGCCTGCGGAGCCTTCGCCCCGCGCGGGATGGTCCATGCGCGCGTCTCCTTGGGGCCGGCGGTGAGGTAGGTCTGGAGGCCAAGCGTGTCGAAGCCGATGCGGGCGAGCTGGTCGAGTCCGCTCTCGTCCTGGCCGGTGGAGGCGAGGAGTTCTGCGGCGTCCGCCTCGTCGAGGTCGATGAGCTCGGACTCGAGCTTCGCATCGAGGAAGATCGCCTTCGCGGGGGCCACGAGCGCCGCCAGTTCGTCGAGCTTCGCCCGATCGCCGAGCACCGATTCATCCACATTGAAGACGTAGATGAACGGCTTGGCGGTGAGGAGTCCGAGCTCGCGGATGGGCCCGAGATCGATCGTCGAGGCTGAGAGGGGCTTGCCGGTGTCGAGCCATTCTGCGGCTGCTGCAGCGGTGTCTATCGTCGCCTGATCGATCTTCTTCGCTCGCAGATCGCGGTCATAGCGCGCCTGCGCCTTTTCGATCGTCTGCAGATCGGCGAGCACCAACTCGGTGTTGATGGTCTCCATGTCGGAGGCGGCATCCACCTTGCCGTCGACGTGGATGACGTCGGAGTCCTCGAAGGCGCGCACGACCTGCGCGATGGCATCGGCCTCGCGGATGTTCGCCAGAAACTTGTTGCCGAGCCCCTCCCCCTCGCTCGCGCCCTTCACAATGCCCGCGATGTCGACGAACGACACGGGAGCCGGCACAATGCGCTCGCTAGTGAAGATCTCGGCGAGCTTCGCGAGGCGCGCGTCGGGCAGATTCACGACGCCGACGTTCGGCTCGATCGTCGCGAAGGGGTAGTTCGCGGCGAGGACCGAGTTCTTGGTCAGCGCATTGAACAGGGTGGACTTGCCGACATTGGGCAGTCCGACGATCGCGATAGTGAGAGCCACGAGGGTCAAGGGTAGCCGCCGGGGAACGGATGACTCGCCGCGGGCGACGGGGAGGCGCGCCGCTACGACGCTCCACCCGGCACCCTCGTGCACGGGGTAGGACTCGCTGATGACACGCCGGACTGCTGCCCACGACACACGGCGACGGCACTGCGAAGTCCTACTCTGCGAGCGCGAACCCGAACGTGAGCGCGAACGCGAACGTGAGCGCGAAGCCCCTACCGTGAACGGGGAGAGAGGATGTCCCGGGTCGCGCTCCGCCAGTC
>JBEANR010000005.1:0-4502 GCA_041165365.1 Actinomycetota bacterium
CCTGAGCGGCAGTGGCGCCATCCTGCTCGGAGTCATCCTCGGGCTCATGATGTGCTTCGACCTGGGCGGGCCGGTCAACAAGGTGGCCTATGCGTTCGCCGTCGCGGGACTCAGCGCCGGCACGATCGACAACCCGGCCCCGTGGCAGATCATGGCCGCGGTGATGGCCTCCGGGATGGTGCCTCCGCTCGCCATGGCGCTCGCATCGACGGTTCTCGCCAGAGGCCTCTTCACTCCGGTCGAGCGTGAGAACGGCAGTGCCGCGTGGTTGCTCGGCGCATCGTTCATCTCCGAAGGTGCCATACCGTTCGCGGCGGCAGACCCACTGCGGGTCATCCCGGCGAGCATGGCCGGCGGCGCGGTGACCGGAGCCCTCTCGATGGCGATCGGCGTGACATCCCAGGCTCCGCACGGTGGCATCTTCGTGCTCTTCGCCATCGGTCCGTGGTGGGGCTTCCCGCTCGCGATCATCGTCGGCACCATCGTCTCGGCACTGCTCGTGATCGTGCTGAAGCGGTTCGTGCGCAAGGCGCCGGCGATGTCGTCGACCGCCTCGCCGGTCGGGGCGGGCGTTCCGGTCGCCGCCTGACCGCCGACCCTCTCGACTTTCGGGCGGCCACCTGAGGGGCGGGTGACCAGTACGACACAATGGGTCTCAGGACCGCAACGAAGGAGTAGACATGGCAGAGCGCCAGGCCACCATCGGCAGTCGAGTCGGGCTGCACGCCCGCCCGGCATCCCTGTTCATCGAGGCGGTGAACAAGCAGCCCGTGAAGGTGTTCATCTCGAAAGGCGACAGCGCGCCGCTCAACGCGGGAAGCATTCTGACGATCATGAGCCTCGGCGCGGCGAACGGCGACGTGGTCACCCTGTCCGCGGAGGGCGACGGTGCGGATGCCGCGCTCGACGAACTCGCGGCGCTGCTCGAATCGGACCTCGACGCGGTCGAGTAGGCGCGCCGACCATCGACTCGCACGAGAACGGCCCCGTCCTGGGCGGGGCCGTGCGGCGTCGAGAACGGCCTGCCCTCCCCGACTTACTGTCGCAAACCAGGGGTCGGCCGGTGCAGGGGCGCTGGTCTATGGCAGTAAGTCGTGGCGGTGTGCGCGGGATCGCGACGGGGGCGGGATCGCGTTCGGCGCCGGATCGCGGCCGGCGCGGTGGCCTCAGCGGCTTCGAGCGGTGAGCGCGCCCTCGTAGAGATCGCGGCGCGACAGACCCGTCGAGTCCGCCACCTCCACCGCCGCCTCCTTCAACCGGAATCCGGATGCCACGAGCTCCCCCACCTGGGCGATGCCGGCTTCGAGGTCCACCACGGCAGGAGCAGCACCCTCGAGCACGAGGCAGATCTCGCCCTTGACGCCTCCGGACGCCCACTCCGCGAGCTCGGCGACCGTGCCCCGCCGCACCTCCTCGTAGAACTTCGTGAGCTCGCGGCAGACCGCCGCCCGCCGGTCCCCACCCCATTCAGCGGCGAGGTCGCGCAACGTGTCGGCGAGTCGATGCGGGCTCTCGAAGAACACCATCGTGCGTTCCTCCCTCGCCAGAGCACGGAACGTGGCCCGCCGACCCTTGCGCGGCACGAAGCCCTCGAAGCAGAACCTGTCGGTGGGGAGGCCGGAGAGGGCGAGTGCCGTGACCACGGCGGAGGGCCCGGGCAGGGCGGTGACGGTCACTCCGGCGGCAGCGGCAGCGGCCACGAGAGGGAACCCGGGGTCGCTGATGCCGGGCATGCCCGCGTCGGTGAGCACGAGCACATCCGTCTGCCTGGCGAGTTCGACGATCTCCGCGGCCTTCTCGACCTCGTTGTGTTCGTGCAGGGCGATGAGTCGTGGCCGGCTCTCGACCCCGAGCGCCCTCATCAGCTGGATCGTGACGCGGGTGTCTTCCGAGGCGACGATCGGTGCGGTGCCCAGCGCCTCGATCAGTCGGCGGGTGGTGTCGCCGAGGTTGCCGATGGGCGTGGCGGCCAGGATGATCACGCTCGCCATCCTGCCACCGCCGACCCCCCGGACCCGCCGGATACCATGGCCAGGTGACGCGGCCACTCGACTTCCACGATGTCGTGACCGGCCCCGGGCTGGGCGGTGATGGGGAGCCCGCTCGACCCGCACTCGCTCGTCCGGGTCACACCGGCAGTCGCCTCGACGACTGGGCCGACGGCGTGCGCGACCGCTGGCTCACCACCCCGGCCCGCCGGCGGATCGCCCGCTGGCTCGGTCCGGCGCTCGTCACCGTCCTCGCGGCGGTCCTCCGGCTCACCAACCTGGGCACGCCCCGCGCCCTCGTGTTCGATGAGACGTACTACGTCAAGGACGCCTACACGCTGCTGCGTCTCGGCTACGAGGGTTCGTGGCCCGAGAACCCGAACCCGGCGTTCGAAGCCGGCGATGTCGACACCTTCACCTCCGTCGGGTCGTTCATCGCGCATCCGCCTCTCGGCAAATGGATCATCGCGCTCGGACTGCAGGTCTTCGGCGCCGACGATCCGGTGGGCTGGCGCATCAGCACCGCGGTGGTCGGCATCCTCGCCGTGGCGCTCGTGTGCGTGATCGCGATGGGACTGTTCCGCTCGAGTCTGCTCGCGACGATCGCCGGCGGCATGATGGCCATCGATGGACTCGCGATCTCGATGTCGCGGTCGGCCCTGCTCGACAACTCGCTCATGCTCCTCTGCCTGTCGGGCTTCGGAGCGATCCTGCTCGACCGCCGACAGAGCGCGGGTCGGCTCGCCGACTGGCTGGCGAGGAGAGCGGATGCCGGCCTCCCCACCGACTGGGGACCGTCGCTGTGGTGGCGCCCCTGGCTGGTCACCGCCGGGCTGTTCTTCGGACTCGCCTCCGGGGTGAAGTGGAGCGGCGCGTACTTCCTCGCCGGGTTCGCCGTGTACACCCTGGTGGTGGACGCCGTCGCCCGTCGCCGCGCCGGCATCCGATTCTGGGCGAGCTCCACACTGTTCCGGCAGGCGCCGGTGAGTTTCCTGCTGCTCGTGCCGATCGCTGCGATCGCCTACGTCGCCACCTGGACCGGATGGTTCCTCACCGATGGTGGCTACGGCCGCGGCTGGGCCGCCGAGCAGCTCGCAGGCGGCAACCGGCAGATCTCCGACTGGGTCCCCCTCGCGCTGCAGAGCTTCTGGCACTACCAGGAGACGATGTACAACTCGAACCTCGGCGTCGACAGCGAGCACGCCTATCAGGCCAATCCCCTCACCTGGCTGCTCATGACCGACCCGACGGTGTTCTACAGGGTGGATTCGACGGGGGGATCGCTCCCCTGCGACACCGACCTCTGCTACCAGTACGTCTCCTCGATGGCGACCCCGGTGCTCTGGTGGCTCGCCGTCGCCGCGGCCCTCTACCTCGCCTATCGGCTGGTGCGCTACCGCGAGTGGCGGGTCGGTCTCATCCTCACCGGCATCGCCGCCGGCTACCTGCCGTGGCTGCTCTACACCGAGCGCACGGTGTTCCAGTTCTACTCGATCGTGTTCCTGCCGTACCTGCTGCTGGCGTTCACCGCGGTGATCGGCCTGCTGCTGGGGTCGCGGGAGCAGGCCCGGTGGCGTCGGGTCGGCGGCATCCGGCTGGTCACGCTCGTGCTCGTGGTCGTGGTGCTCGCGGCCGCGTTCTTCTACTCGATGGCGAGTGCGATCGTCGTCAGCGGCGAGTTCCAGAGGCTGCACGACTGGCTGCCGCAGTGGCGATGAGAGCGTGCCCGAGCCCCTCACGTAGCATCGGGGGATGACGACAGCGCCGGTCACCACCCGTTCATCGCGCCAGCGCATCGGCGTCATCGCGCTCGCCACGGTACCCACGATCGTCGTGCTGCTGGTCGGGCTCACCCACCCCACCCGCCTCACCGAGCAGTCGGCCGAGTGGTGGCGCAACCTGCACATCATCCTGCTGCCGGTGTTCCCGTTCATGGGGCTGGCGCCGTGGCTCGTGGCCAGGGCCGTCGACCGCAGACTCGGCTGGGTCGCCGCGATCGGGGGTTTCGGGTTCGCGACCTGCTACACCTCGCTCGACGTGCTCGCCGGCATCGGCGGCGGCGCGATGATGCTCGGCGGGGAGTCGGATGCCTCGGGGCCGCTGTTCCGCATCGGCAACCAGTTGGCGCAGGTGGGGGTGTACTCCCTCGTCGGGGCCACCCTGGTCGCGTCGATCGCGGCCATCGTGCGCGCGCGGCTCGTGGCGATCCCCGGCGCGCTTCTGGCTCTGGTCGGCGCGTACCTCATCGCCGACGGCCACGTGTACTTCCCGCAGGGCACGCTCGCGCTCGCCCTCGTCGCGGGCGGGTATGCGATCCTCGCCACGCTAGTGACGCGCCCGGCCTCCGCCGCGTCGAGACTCGAGTAGTGGTCGCTCTCGCGGCCAGGAAGACACCATTACTCGAGTCTGAGCGGGTAGTGCTCGCTCAGCGATGAGCGCAGCTCGGCGGCATCCGTGACGGGCAGCCTGCAGACGAAGTCCCGGCAGAGGTAGGCGGTCGCGAGCCCGCCCTGC
>JBEANR010000006.1:0-17172 GCA_041165365.1 Actinomycetota bacterium
ATCGTGTTCGCCTGCGACGCCGGTATGGGTTCGAGTGCCATGGGCGCGAGCGTGCTGCGCAATAAGATCAAGAAGGCCGGGGTCGACGGGGTGACCGTCGTCAACAAGTCGATCGCCAACCTCGACGGCAGCGAGGATCTGATCATCACCCATCAGGACCTCACCGACCGGGCGCGCCAGAAGAACGACCACGCCCAGCACATCTCCGTGGACAACTTCATGGCCAGTCCCCGGTACGACGAGGTCGTCGAGCTGGTCAAGAACCAGCAGGCGTAGTTCCACGACGGGACGGAGAGGGAGACCCATGAAGGTGCTCGAGCAGAACCAGATCAAGGCGACGGGAACGTCGACCACGAAGGACGACGCGATCGGCGAAGCCGGGGCGATCCTCGTGGCGGCCGGAGCGGTCACCGACGACTACATCGGGTTCATGCGCGAGCGCGAAGTGCTCACGTCGACCTACATGGGCAACTTCCTCGCCATCCCGCACGGCACGAACGAGGGCAAGGACACGATTCTCGCGTCCGCGCTCTCGTTCGTGCGGTACCCGTCACCGATCGATTGGGACGGCAACGATGTCCACTTCGTCGTCGGCATCGCCGGCAAGGAGAACGGGCACCTCGACATCCTGTCGAAGATCGCCATCATCTTCAGCGATGAAGACGAGGTGCAGAAACTCCTCGAGGCGAACGACGAGGACGAGATCATGGCGCTGCTCGGCGACGTGAACGACTGATGAAGGCGGTCCACTTCGGGGCGGGGAACATCGGTCGGGGTTTCGTCGGTCTGATCCTGCACAATGCAGGGTACGAGGTCGTCTTCGCCGATGTCGCGGCGCCCCTCATCGACGCGCTCGCCTCGACGCCCAGCTATCGGGTGAACGAGGTGGGCGCCCACCCGAAGACCTGGACCGTCGACGGATACCGTGCACTGAACAGCGGGACGGATGAGGCCGCAGTCGTGGCCGAGATCGCGTCTGCGGAGGTCGTCACCACCGCCGTCGGGCCGAACATCCTGAGGTTCGTCGCACCGGTCATGGCGAAGGGAATCCGCGACCGGGCATCGGGGCTCCCGCCCCTCGCCGTGATGGCCTGTGAGAACGCGAACCGCGCCACCGATCTGCTGCGCACCGAGGTACTCGCAGCGCTCGAAGGGGAATCGGCGGGCTGGCTCGCCGACCGCGTGGTGTTCGCCAACACCGCGGTGGACAGGATCGTTCCCGGTCAGGCCGAAGGGCAGGGCCTCGACGTCACCGTCGAGGACTTCTTCGAGTGGGCGATCGAGTCCGGTCCGTTCGGCGGGGTGCCCCCGGTCATCCCCGAAGCCCACTTCGTCGACGATCTCGCGCCGTTCATCGAGCGCAAACTCTTCACCGTGAACACGGGGCATGCGACCCTCGCCTACCACGGCTTCGCCGCCGGAGCAGCAACGCTCTCCGAGGCGATGGCGAACACCTCGGTGGCCTTCGAGGTCGCCGCGGTGCTCGCCGAGACCACCGACCTGCTGGTCGCGAAGCACGAGTTCGACCCGGCCGACCACGACGCGTACGTGCAGCGCACGTTGGTGAGGTTCGCCAACCCGCACCTGCCCGACACCCCGGAACGCGTCGGCCGACAGCCGCTGCGCAAGTTGAGCCGCAACGAGAGGTTCGTGTCGCCGGCGGCGCAGTTGGCGGATGCCGGCTCCGAACCCGTCGCGCTCGTGCGAGCCATGGCGGCCGCGCTCGCCTTCACGGTGCCGGAGGATCCCGAAAGCGTCGAACTGCAGTCGCTCCTCTCCTCCCTGGCCCCGGAGGAGTTCGTGCAGAAGGTGACCGGACTCGGGGAGCACGACGAGCTGTTCGCGCCCGTCGTGGGGGTGGTGGCGGCAGCCCGCCACTGAACCGCTGCGGAGCGCCGACCGCGGGTCATGGAGTATAACCCCAGCTTGCCGAAACGCCCGGGATGCGGGTAAGCTCGATCCTTGGTGTCTCGGGCCGGTATCTGCCTGCCCACGTCCTGCCCACGGTCTGCGACCTCGGGCGACCGGATGCCACAATCCACCGCACGACCTGCAGAACGATACTCATAGCGACGAAGAGGATATGGCGAAAAAAGACGGTGTCATCGAGATCGAAGGCGCAGTGGTCGAAGCTCTGCCCAACGCGATGTTCCGCGTGGAGCTGACCAACGGGCACAAGGTCCTCGCCCACATCTCGGGCAAGATGCGCCAGCACTACATCCGCATCCTCCCGGAGGATCGCGTGATCGTGGAGTTGAGCCCGTACGACTTGACCCGTGGCCGGATCGTCTACCGCTACAAGTAACGACTGTCGGAAAGTAACGGCTCCGTCTCGGAGTACGAAGACAGCGAGAGAAGAACATCATGAAGGTCAATCCCAGCGTCAAGCCGATCTGCGAACACTGCAAGGTGATCCGTCGCAACGGCAACGTCATGGTCATCTGCAAGAGCAACCCGCGCCACAAGCAGCGCCAGGGCTGAACACCTCCGGTGACGATCTCGACGAGCTCGATCACCGGCGACACACAGCGTTTCCGGAACCTCGCACACGGGGGGACACCAGTGGTGGAGGCCACTGCACAGGATCCGCTCCACACCTCCACGAACCACCAGGAGAAGCCACCATGGCACGTCTAGCAGGCGTCGACATCCCGCGCGACAAGCGCGTCGAGGTCGCGTTGACCTATATCTACGGGGTAGGTCGCACCCGAGCACTCAAAGTCCTCGCCGACACCGAGATCAGCGGTGAGATCCGCGTGAAGGATCTCAGCGACGACCAGCTGATCTCCCTCCGCGACTACATCGAGGGCAACTTCAAGGTCGAAGGAGACCTCCGTCGCGAAGTCGCCGCCGACATCCGTCGCAAGGTCGAGATCGGAAGCTACGAGGGCATCCGCCACCGCCGCGGCCTGCCCGTCCGTGGTCAGCGGACCAAGACCAATGCGCGCACCCGCAAGGGACCGAAGCGCACCGTAGCTGGCAAGAAGAAGGCCCGATAGCGAGCACTGCTCGCGTCGCCACCATCGCCACACTTTCAGGAGTTCGAGGAGAACACCATGGCAACACCGAAATCGGCCGTCCGTAAGCCGCGTCGCAAAGAGAAGAAGAACGTCGCCGTGGGCCAGGCCCACATCAAGTCGACCTTCAACAACACCATCGTCTCGATCACCGACCCCACAGGGGCCGTGCTGAGCTGGGCGTCGTCGGGCGCGGTCGGCTTCAAGGGGTCGCGCAAGTCGACACCCTTCGCCGCGCAGCTCGCCGCCGAATCCGCCGCCCGTCAGGCGCAGGAGCACGGCGTCAAAAAGGTCGACGTCTTCGTCAAGGGGCCAGGCTCCGGCCGCGAGACCGCGATCCGCTCACTCCAGGCCGCCGGCCTCGAGGTCGGGTCGATCAACGACGTCACGCCGCAGGCCCACAACGGATGCCGTCCGCCGAAGCGGCGCCGCGTCTAGTCACGTACTCTCCGCCGCCGGGCGGCACTCCTAGCAGGGTGCCGCCCCGTCGGCCGTTCACAACTCAATACCCCTTACAAGTGTCAAATAGCGGACACTTCGCCGAAAGGAATCAACAGTGCTCATCGCACAGCGCCCCACCCTGACCGAGGAGAACATCTCCGAGTTCCGTTCGCGGTTCGTCATCGAACCCCTCGAACCAGGCTTCGGTTACACCCTCGGCAACTCGCTCCGCCGCACGCTGCTGTCGTCCATCCCGGGGGCGTCGGTCACCAGCATCCGAATCGACGGCGTACTGCACGAGTTCAGCACCGTCGCCGGTGTGAAGGAAGACGTCACCGAGGTCATCCTCAACATCAAGGGCCTCGTCGTCTCGAGCGAGCACGACGAGCCGATCACCGCCTACCTGCGCAAGCAGGGTGCCGGCCAGGTCACCGCCGCCGACATCTCGGCTCCGGCAGGCGTGGAGATCCACAACCCCGAACTCGTCATCGCGACCCTCAACGACAAGGCGCGCTTCGAACTCGAGCTCACCATCGAGCGTGGCCGCGGCTACGTGTCGGCGACCCAGAACCGCAGCGAATTCAGCGAGGCCGGTCAGATCCCGATCGATTCGCTCTACTCGCCCGTGCTCAAGGTCACCTACCGCGTCGAGGCCACCCGTGCCGGCGAGCGCACCGACTTCGACCGCCTCGTGGTCGACGTCGAGACCAAGTCCGCCATCACCCCCCGCGATGCGATCGCGTCGGCCGGGCGCACACTCACCGAGTTGTTCGGCCTGGCCCGCGAGCTCAACCAGGCCGCAGAGGGTATCGAGATCGGTCCTGCGCCGGTCGACGCCGTGCTGTCGTCCGAGCTGAGCATGCCCATCGAGGACCTCGATCTCTCCGTGCGCAGCTACAACTGCCTCAAGCGCGAGGGCATCAACACGGTCAGCGAGCTCGTGGCCCTGTCGGAGACCCAGCTGATGAACATCCGCAACTTCGGACAGAAGTCGGTCGACGAGGTCAAGGACAAGCTCGTCGAGATGGGCCTCTCGCTCAAGGACACCGTTCCCGGGTTCGACGGAGCCCACTTCTACAGTGGCTACGACGACGTCGAAGAGACCAACTGAGGCCGTCGTCCCGCGACGCCTGACGAATCCGATCTGGAGATAGAGACCAATGCCTACGCCCACCAAGGGACCCCGCCTCGGGGGAGGACCGGCTCACGAGCGCCTCATGCTCGCGAACCTCGCCGCCGCCCTCTTCACCCACAAGAGCATCAAGACGACCGAGACCAAGGCCAAGCGCCTGCGTCCGGTGGCCGAGCGCCTCATCACCTTCGCCAAGCGTGGCGATCTCCACGCTCGTCGTCGCGTGCTGGGCATCATCGGCGACAAGACCGTCGTGCACGAACTCTTCACCGAGATCGCGCCGCTCGTCGAGCACCGTGAGGGTGGGTACACCCGAATCACCAAGCTCGGATTCCGTAAGGGCGACAACGCTTCGATGGTGCAGATCGAGCTCGTGCTCGAGCCGGTGACCCCGAAGGCGAAGCCGTCCACGAAGTCGGCGAAGGCTGCTCCGGCCGCCGCGCCCGCCGACGACGTCGTCGCCGAGGAGACCGTCGTCGAGGATGCCCCCGCCGACGAGGCCGCTGTCGATGAGACCGCGACCGACGAGGCATCCGCCGATTCGGCCGAGCCCCTGGAGGATGGCTCCGCGCCATCCGCCGAGTTCGTCGTCAAGGGCAACAGGGACTCGATGAAGTACCACGTCGAGGGCTCGCGCTACTTCGAGCAGACCGTAGCCGAGGTCTGGTTCACCACACCCGAGGCCGCCGAGAAGGCGGGCTTCACCGGGTCGGGGTCGACCGACAAGTAAGTCAGCGTCAGTACCACCGGACGGCCCTGCTCCTGGAGCAGGGCCGTCCGGCATCCTGCTGTACGACCCCCCGACATGACTGGGCGCAGATACGTGCACTCGGTGACGCGCGCTGCGGGCTAGGTTGTCACCATGGCGAGCAGCGCAGTCGTTCTCGAGGTACCCGGTCCGCACGGCGTGCGTGAGATACGGGTCTCCAGCCCCGAACGGGTCGTGTGGCCCGCCATCGGCATCACCAAGCTCGACCTGGCGACATACCTCGTGGCGGTGGGCGGCCCCTTCGTGGAGGCCAACGGCGGCAGGCCGGTGTCGCTTCAACGGTTCGGCGACACCGTCGACGGCGACCAGTTCTTCTCGAAGAATCCCCCGAGGGGCGTGCCCGAGTGGGTGAGGACGGTCGACTGCACCTACCCGAGCGGCAGGGTTCATCCGCAGCTCGTCATCGACGAACCCGCCGCTGCGGTGTGGATGGCGCAGATGAACACCGTGGTCTTCCATCCGTGGCCGACCTCGGCGGAGAACACCGACAATCCCGATCAGGTGCGACTCGACCTCGATCCGCAGCCCGGCACCGGGTTCGCCGACGCGGTGAGGGCGGCGCACTCGGTGCGCGAGGTGCTCGCGGAGGCCGGCCTCACCGCGTTCGTCAAGACCTCGGGCAACCGCGGTCTGCACGTCTTCGCACCGATCGCGCCCGACCATGAGTTCCTCGAGGTGCGGCACGCCGTCATCGCCGCTGCCCGCGAGGTCGAGCGTCGGGATGCCGCGGGCACGACCACCGCGTGGTGGAAAGAGCTGCGGGGCGAACGCATCTTCCTCGACTACAACCAGGCGGCCCGCGATCGCACCATGGCGGGCGCCTACAGCCCCCGCCCCCTCCCGCACGCCCCGGTCTCGTGCCCGGTCTCGTGGGAGGAGCTCGACGAGGTGGACCCGGCCGCACTCACGATGACCTCGGTGCCCGCCCGCCTCGCCGAGACGAATGATCCGTGGGCGGGGATGGGCGGCTCGGCGGGTGACCTCTCGGTGCTGCTGGGCTGGTGGGAACGCGATCTGGCCGACGGACTCGGAGAACTCCCGTTCCCTCCCGACTACCCCAAGATGCCGGGGGAGCCTCCGCGTGTGCAGCCGAGCCGGGCGAAGAGGCCCGAGTGAGAGGTCAGCCGAGCACCTCGTCGAGATCGTAGGCCGCGGGGCGTTCGAGCTGGTCGAAACCGCAGGAGGCGGCATCCCTGTCGGGACGCCACCGGAGAAACTGCGCGGAATGCCGGAATCTCAGACCTTCCATCTGGTCGTACTTGACCTCGAGCACCCGCACGGGGTCGAGAGGCACGAACGAGGTGTCTTTCGTGCCCGAGAAGCGGGTGCGTTCGCGCTCACCGCGGAGGGGCTCGCCGTGCTCGTCCCGCAGGACTATCGGGGCGAGTTCGCCGATCAGCTCGCGCCGCCTCGCGTCGGTGAACGCCGAGGCGCCTCCGACGGGCAGCAGTTCGCCGTCGGCGGTGTGCAGGCCGAGGAGGAGGGAACCGACGCCGGTGCCGCTCGTGTGCACGCGGTACCCGAGCAGCACGACGTCGGCCGTGCGCGCGTGCTTCGTCTTGAGCATGACGCGCTTGCCCGGCGCATAGGCCGACGCGAGCGGCTTCGCCACGACCCCGTCGAGCCCAGCCCCCTCGAACCGCTCCAGCCAGTCACGGGCGACCGCGGCATCCGTCGTCGTGCGGGTGAGGTGGAGCGGAGCCCGCGTGCCGGCGAGGAGGGACTCGAGCCGCGCCCGCCGTACCGAGAACGGCTGATCGACCAACGACTCCGCCTCATCGGCGAGGAGGTCGAAGGCCACGAACGACGCCGGGGTCTGCTGTGCCAGGATGCCGACGCGGCTGGCGGCGGGGTGGATGCGCTGCGACAGCGCCTCCCAGTCGAGATGCTCATCGCCCTCGGCCCCGGTTCGGAGCACGATCTCGCCGTCGAGCACGCACGGGTGGGGGAGCTGCTTGACGAGCGCCTCCACGAGCTCGGGAAAGTATCTGGTCAACATCTTCGACCCGCGGCTGCCGAGCTCGACGCTCTCGCCGTCGAAGAAGACGATCGCCCGGAAGCCGTCCCACTTCGGTTCATAGAGCAGTCCGCCCTCGACGGAATCCTGGTCGGGCACAGTTGCGACGGCCTTGGCCAGCATCGGGGTGAGAGGTGGCGACAACGGCAGGTCCATGCTCCATGGTCCCATCACGCGACCGGGGACACCCCCCTAGACTCGGCGCTGTGGAAACAGGGGTGGCATCGGCATCGACCGTCGAACCCGGGCTCATCCGCCTCCGCCTCGACATCGCCTACGACGGCACCGCCTTTAGAGGATGGACGAGGCAACCGAACCTCAGGACGGTACAGGGCGAACTCGAAGCCGGGCTCGCCACGATCTTCGCGCGGCATGCGCCCACCCCCACCCTCACCGTCGCCGGGCGCACGGATGCCGGAGTGCACGCCCTGGGACAGGTCGCGCACCTCGACCTCACCGCCGACCAGCTCGCCAGTCTCGAGAGGCCGCACCGCGGCCCGGCGAAGGGCAGGCGCCTCGATGCACCGGCCGCCCTCGCGCGCAGGCTCAACGGGATCGCGGGTCTCGACTCCGACATCCACGTGCGTCGTGTGAGCATCGCCCCCGCCGGGTTCGACGCGCGTTTCAGCGGCATCTGGCGGCGGTACCGATACCGGGTCTCGGATGCCGCGGGCCCGCGCAACCCGCTCGAGAGGGGCCACACGCTCTGGTATCCGGGCGAGCTCGACCTCGAGCGGATGGCCGCGGCATCCGAGGGTCTGCTCGGACTCCACGACTGGGCCACGTTCTGCAAGCCGCGCGACATCGGCACGACCATCCGCACTCTGCAGGAGTACCGATGGAGCCGGGATGCGAGCGGGGTGCTCGTCGCGGAGGTCAAGGCCGACGCGTTCTGCCACAGCATGGTGAGGTCTCTCGTGGGGGCGGCGATCGCCGTGGGGGAGGGGCAACTCCCTGCGGACGGGCTGACCGTCCTGCGCGACAGGCTCGAGCGCACCAGTGCGTTCAAGGTCGTGCCGGCGAAGGGACTCACCCTCGTCGAGGTCGGCTATCCGCCCGATGACCAGCTCGCCGCGCGGGCACTGCTGACCCGCGCCATCCGTCCCGCACTCCCGCATGCGCGCGGCGATGGTGAATTGACCGCATCCCACGGCCTGGACTAGTATCGACCCTTGGTGCCTGCGCCCTTCACGGCGTGCATCCGAACTTGAGCCCTCCACCGGCAAGGTTCCCGTCGGGAACGTTCCACGGAGTGGGATTCACGACCACCTCATTTCGACAGAAAGCAGTCCTCCTGTGACGCGCACGTATTCCCCCAAAGCAGACGAGATCCAGCGTGACTGGCTCATCATCGACGCCACCGACGTCGTCCTCGGTCGTCTCGCCACCCACGCCGCCTCGCTGCTGCGCGGCAAGCACAAGCCCACCTTCGCGAACCACCTCGATACCGGCGACTTCGTGATCATCATCAACGCCGAGAAGGTCGCCCTCACCGGCAGCAAGCTCGCACAGAAGAAGGCCTACCGCCACTCGGGCTACCCGGGCGGGCTGACGGCCACCACCTACGCTGAGCTGCTCGAGAAGCACCCGACCCGCGCGGTCGAGAAGGCCGTCAGGGGCATGCTGCCGAAGAACTCGATCGGTCGCGCTCAGCTCACCAAGCTCAAGGTCTACGCCGGCCCGGAGCACCCCCACGCGGCTCAGCAGCCGAAGACCTTCACGTTCACCCAGGTCGCGCAGTAGCGCCGCCGGATATCACAAGGATTCCCACACTCATGGCGAAGATCTCCGATTCGATCGACAGCTCCACTCTCGACAGCGCGACCAGCGGTGACGCACCTACCAGCTACTCCACCGAGTCGACTCCGGATGCCGCGCCGTCGACGCCGCGCGCCGTGCTCAACGTGCCCGGGGCCGCCGTCGGTCGCCGCAAGCAGGCCATCGCTCGCGTGCGCATCGCTCCCGGTTCCGGCAAGTTCGTCGTGAACGGGCGCGAGCTCGCCGACTACTTCCCGAACAAGCTGCACCAGCAGCTCATCAACGACCCTTTCAAGGTGCTCGACCTCATCGGCAGCTACGACGTCATCGCCCGCATCACCGGCGGTGGCCCCTCCGGTCAGGCCGGCGCACTGCGCCTCGGCATCGCACGCTCGCTGAACCTCATCGACGAGGAGAACAACCGTGCGTCGCTGAAGAAGGCGGGCTTCCTGAGCCGCGACGCCCGCGTCAAGGAGCGGAAGAAGGCCGGACTCAAGAAGGCGCGTAAGGCTCCTCAGTTCTCGAAGCGCTGATCCGACAGGAACAGGGGGCACCATGCCTCGCCTCTTCGGAACGGACGGCATCCGTGGTCTCGCCAATCGGGACGTCACGGTCGAACTCGCGCTGCAACTCGCTCAGGCGGCTGCAGTCGTACTCGGCAAGGGACGTATCGCCGACGGTCGGCGGGCGTCGGGGCGTCGTCCGGTCGCCGTCGTCGCTCGGGACCCCCGGGTCTCCGGCGAATTCATCACCGCGGCGGTCTCGGCGGGCCTTGCGAGCTCGGGCGTCGATGTGCTCGACGCCGGCGTCATCCCCACTCCCGCCGCCGCCTACCTGATCAGCGACATCGGCGCCGACTTCGGAGTGATGGTCTCGGCGTCGCACAATCCTGCGGCCGACAACGGCATCAAGTTCTTCGCCCAGGGCGGCACGAAGCTGCCCGACGTCGTCGAGGACCGCATCGAAGCCGCTCTGGCAGCGCCGCCCCTCGCACCCACCGGCATCCAGGTGGGGCGCATCCGTCGGTTCGCCGATGCCGAGGACCGCTACGTGCTGCATCTGCTGGGCACGCTGACACAACGACTCGACGGCCTCCACGTCGTGCTCGACTGCGCGCACGGGGCGGCGTCGGCACTGTCGCCCGAGGTGTTCACGGATGCCGGGGCCACCGTCACCGTGATCGGAGCCGACCCCGACGGCACGAACATCAACGACGGCGTCGGATCGACCCACCTCGACGGTCTCGCCGCAGCGGTGATCGAGCATGGAGCAGACCTGGGGATCGCCCACGACGGCGACGCCGATCGGTGCCTCGCGGTGGACGCGGCGGGGCGCACCGTCGACGGCGACCAGATCATGGCGGTCCTCGCCCTGTCGATGAAGCGGCGGGGGCTGCTCGTCGACGACACACTCGTCGCCACGGTCATGAGCAATCTGGGGCTGAAGGTGGCCATGCGCGAACACGGGATCCGGATGCTGGAGACCAGCGTCGGCGACCGTTACGTGCTGGAGGCGCTCGGCCAGCACGGGCTGAGTCTCGGCGGGGAGCAGTCCGGACACGTGATCATGAGCGAGTACGCGACCACCGGTGACGGCATCCTGACCGGACTGCATCTGATGGCCGAGATGGCCAGGCAGAAGAAGTCGCTGGCCGAGGTCACCTCGATCATGACCGTCTACCCGCAGATCATGGTCAATGTGCGCGACGTCGACCATCATTCGCTCGGATCGAACCAGGCCGTCGGCCACGCGGTGCAGGCGGCGACGGCCGAGCTCGGCGAGTCCGGGCGGGTGCTGCTGCGCCCCTCGGGCACCGAGCCGCTCGTGAGGGTCATGGTGGAGGCCACGGATCAGGCGACTGCCGACCGCATCGCACACGAGCTCGCCGCAGTCGTGGCGGCCGAGCTGGCCCTCTAGCCTCCTCGACTTACTGCCACAAACCCGCGGTCCGCCCCGGTCGGACCGCGGGTCCGTGACAGCAAGTCGGGCCTTGGCACGTGCGGCGGCGCGGGCGGGGTCGGCGGCGCGGGCGCGGCTCAGATCTTGCGCACCAGCACGCTCGACACCGCGTGGTCGGCGTCCTTGCGCAGCACCAGTCTCGCCCGCGACCGTGTCGGCTGGATGTTCGACGCGAGGTTCGGGCCGTTGATGCGCCCCCAGATCTCTCGTGCCGTCGCGCGCGCCTCGTCGGGCGACAGGGTCGCGTAGCGGTGGAAGTAGGACTGCGGGTTGGCGAAGGCCCCCCGCTGCAAACTGAGGAAGCGCTCCTCGTACCACGACGCGATGTCGGTGCTGCGGGCATCCACGTAGAGCGTGAAGTCGAACAGGTCGCTGAGCGCGAGCCTGTGGGCGTCGGTCGGCGGTTGGAGCACGTTCAATCCCTCGACGATGAGGATGTCGGGGCGCCGCACCACCACCTCGGCGTCGGCCACGATGTCGTACCTCAGATGCGAATAGAACGGAGCACGCACTTCGGCGGCCCCGCTCTTGATCTTGCTGACGAAGCGCAGCAGAGCGCGCCGGTCGTAGGACTCCGGAAACCCCTTGCGCTCCATCAAGCCCCTGCGTTCGAGTTCTGCGTTGGGATGCAGGAATCCGTCGGTGGTGATCAACTCGACCCTGGGCGTGTCGTCCCAGCGGGCCAGCAGTTCGCGCAGCAGCCGGGCGATCGTGGATTTGCCCACCGCGACCGAGCCGGCGACCCCGATGACGAACGGTGTGCTGTCCGCCCGTTGTCCGAGGAAGTCGCTCGTCGAGCGATGCAGGCTCTTCGCCCCCGCGGCATACAGGTTGATCAGCCGGCTCAGCGGCAGATAGACCTCGGCCACCTCGCGGATGTCGAGCACATCGCCGAGGCCTCGCAGCTCGACGACCTCGGTCGGTGTCAGCGGCAGGGGAGTGGCCGGTGCGAGGGCGGACCAGTCGGCCCGGTCGATCTCGATGAAGGGCGTCGCCTCGCCACCCGAGGCGCCGTTCTCTCTCATCGCGACCAGACTACCGCCGGGTCGGAGGCCGACCGAGCCGGTCGGGCCCACCAGGAGGTCGGCCGAGCCGGTCGGGCCGACGACGCCGTGCGATGCCCCGAGCCCACGCCGCAACGGCCGTGCGCCTTACCCGCGACCGCGCCGCGGCGCCTGCCGACCCTCCCGACGCCTAAAATCGACCACTATGTGCGGAATCGTGGGCTATGTCGGAAGCAGTCGCAGCATCGAGGTGCTGCTCGGTGGCCTGAGGCGCCTCGAATACCGTGGATACGACTCGGCGGGAGTCGCCGTGATCGACGGCGACGGGGCTCTCGTGACCCGCAAGCGGGCGGGCAAGCTGCAGATCCTCGTCGACGATCTCGACGGAGATGCCCTCCCCGACGGCTCGACCGGCATCGGGCACACCCGGTGGGCCACCCACGGAGGACCGAACGACGAGAACGCCCACCCTCATCTCGGCGATGACGGGCGGCTCGCGCTCATCCACAACGGAATCATCGAGAACTTCGCCCCTCTGAAGCAGCGACTCCTCGACGAGCACCCCGGACTCGAGTTCACCAGCGAGACCGACAGCGAGGTCGCGGCGCTCATGGTCGGGTTCGAATACCGACGTTCGGGCGATCTCGCCGGGGCGCTTCGCACTGTCGTCGCGCAGTTGCACGGAGCCTTCACCCTCCTCGTGCTGCACCGCGATGTGCCCGGCGTCGTGGTCGGCGCCCGCCGCAACTCACCTCTCGTGATCGGGCTGGGAGACGGCGAGAACTTCCTCGGATCGGATGTCGCGGCCTTCGTCGAGCACACGCGTCGCGCCGTCGCGATCGGCCAGGATCAGATCGTCACCATCACGCCGGACATCGTCACCGTCACCGACTTCGACGGCTCCCCGGTCGACACCGAGGAGTTCGAGATCGCCTGGGATGCCGCCGCGGCCGAGAAGGGCGGCTGGTCGAGCTTCATGGCGAAGGAGATCAGCGAGGAGCCCGACGCGATCGCCAAGACCCTGCTCGGCCGCATCGTCGACGGCGCGGTGAAGCTCGACGAGCTCGACGGACTGCGCCTCGACGACGTCGACCGGGTCGTCATCCTCGGCTGCGGCACCGCGGCGTACTCGGGCATGCTCGCCAAGTACGCGATCGAGAAATGGGCGAAGCTGCCGGTCGACGTCGAGCTGTCACACGAGTTCAGGTATCGCGACCCGGTGCTGACCGAACGCACCCTCGTGGTGTCGGTGAGCCAGTCGGGCGAGACGATGGACACCCTCATGGCGGTCAAGTACGCCGTGGCGGCGGGGGCACGCACCATCTCGATCTGCAACACCCAGGGCGCGACCATCCCGAGGGAGTCGGACGCCGTCATCCACACCCATGCGGGGCCGGAGGTCGCGGTGGCGTCGACCAAGGCGTTCGTGGCCCAGGTGGCCGCGTTCTACCTGCTCGCCCTGCATCTCGCGTCCGTGCGCGGCACCCTGCCCGGCGAGGAGATCTCCGAACTTCTCGGGGAACTGCAGGCGTTGCCCGATCAGCTCGAGACCGTGCTCGAGCAGCACGACGCGATCGCGCAGCTGGCGGGATGGATGACCGACACGAGGGCCGTGCTCTTCCTCGGGAGGCACGCCGGGTTCCCTGTGGCGCTCGAGGGCGCGCTCAAGCTCAAGGAGCTCGCCTACATCCACGCCGAGGGGTTCGCGGCCGGCGAGCTCAAGCACGGCCCGATAGCGCTCATCGAGCCCGGCCAACCCGTGTTCGTCATCGTGCCGAGCCCGCGCGGTAAGGATTCGCTGCATCCGAAGGTCGTGTCGAACATCCAGGAGATCCGGGCGCGCGGTGCGCGTATTCTGGCCATCGCCGAGCAGGGGGATGCCGCGGTGCTGCCGTTCGCCGACGTCGTGATCCCCATCCCGCTCGCGTCCACCCTCTTCGAGCCACTCCTCGCGGTCGCCCCGCTGCAGATCTTCGCCATGGAGCTCGCCGCGGCGAAGGGGCTCGACGTCGATCAGCCGAGGAACCTGGCCAAGTCGGTCACGGTCGAGTGATGCGGGGCGGTCGGCGGTGATCATGGGGATCGGGGTCGACGTCGTCGATCTCGCCCGCTTCGAACGGGCGACCACTCGCACCCCTGCCCTGCTCCCGCGTCTGTTCGCTGAGAGCGAACGAACGGATGCCGGGCGACCCCTGCCCCTTCGATCCCTCGCCGGTCGCTTCGCGGCCAAGGAGGCACTCATCAAAGCGCTCGGCGAGTCGACGGGTGTCGGTTGGCACGACATGCGGGTGATCTCCGGACCCGAGCGCAAGCCCGCCTTCGAATTGTCCGGCGCCGCGGCGGCGATCGCCCGCAGGCTCGGCGCCGGCACCATGCACCTCTCGATGAGTCACGACGCCGGGATCGCGATCGCGTACGTCGTCGTGGAGGCGGCATGACTGCCGATCGGAGGCCGGCCCGCGAGGCACGGGTCGACCTCTCGGCCATCCGCGAGAACGTCGAGACGCTCCGGCGCGCGACGGCGACGCGCCACACCATGGCCGTCGTCAAGGCGCGGGGATACGGCCATGGAGCGGTCCCCAGCGCCCGTGCCGCCCTCGGCGGCGGTGCGGACTGGCTCGGCGTGGCCGACCTCGAGGAGGCCTTCGAATTGCGCGCGGCGGGCATCACCGCTCCCGTGCTCGCGTGGCTCCACGACGCCGAGGCCGACTTCGAGCGGGCGGTGGGTGCGGGCATCGACCTCGGGGTGAGCTCGTCGGCCCAACTCGGCCGGGCGGCCGCGGCATCCGGTCGTCGCACCGCTGTGGTTCAGCTCAAGATCGACACCGGTCTCGGTCGCAACGGGGCCACCATCGACGAGTGCGCGGCCTTCGTCGCCGAGGCCGCGCGGCTCGAGGCGGCGGGTTCCGTGCGGGTGCGCGGCATCTTCAGCCACCTCGCCAACGCCGGTGAGGCGGAGGACGCGGCTCAACTGGCCGTGTTCGAGCAGGCGCTGGCCCTCGCCGACGAGGCGGGCCTCTCGCCCGACATCCGCCACCTCGCGTCGACGGCAGGCGCGCTCGATCGCCCGGACGCGCGGTTCGACCTCGTGCGCCTCGGTATCGGCATCTACGGGGTCTCACCCTTCGACGACAGGGGGCCGGTCGAGCTCGGCCTTCGCCCTGCGCTCGAGCTCAGCGCGGCGATCGCGGGCGTCAAGCGGGTGCCCGCCGCCAGCGGAGTCTCCTACGGCCACACCTATCGGACGGCGAGGGAGACCACTCTCGCCCTCGTGCCGCTCGGCTATGCAGACGGCGTCCCGCGGCACGCCTCCGGTCTCGGGCCCGTGTCGATCGGAGGCGGCACCTTCCGTGTCGCCGGGCGCATCGCGATGGACCAGTTCGTCGTCGACGTGGGCGACATCCCCGTCGGGGTCGGCGACCGTGCTGTGCTGTTCGGCGACCCCGCGCTCGGGGTGCCGTCGGCAGGGGACTGGGCCGCGGCATCCGGAACCATCGGCTACGAGATCGTCACGCGGCTCGGCGGTCGTGTCCGGTATTCGTACCGGGATTCCGGATGATCCTGCAGGTCGCGACCCCGAACGAGATGGTCGATCTCGGCAGGCGCATCGGCGGCACGCTGGTCCGCGGAGACATCGTGGCGCTCACCGGCGAGCTCGGGGCGGGCAAGACGACCCTCACCCGAGGGATCGGCGAAGGGTTGGGGGTGCGCGGGGCGGTCACGAGTCCGACCTTCGTGCTCGCGCGCACCCATCCGCGGGAGCAGGGCGCGCCCCTCGTGCACGTCGACGCCTACCGGCTGGGGCATGCGGCAGAGCTCGACGACCTCGACATCGACTTCGCCGGTTCCATCACCGTGGTCGAGTGGCCTCGCGACATGCTCGAGGGGGTGAGCGACTCGATGCTCGTCGTCACCATCGACCGCCCGACCGGCACAGCGGATGCCGCGCACTTCGACCTGTCGGTCGAACCTGTCGAGACGCGGGCGGTGACCATCACGCCGGTGGGGCCGCGGTGGGAGCGCACCCCGTTCCTGTGACGTCTCGGCGACACGGGTTCGACCAGCGGGTGTCGCATGTCCGTCGGTCGAGCGGGCCGCGACGCCGGGCAGCCGCGGCACTTCCGTTGGTCGGCAGGCCGCGACGCAGGAGCAGCCGTTGCAGGTCCGTTGGTCGAGCAGGCCGCGACGCAGGAGCAGCCGTCGCCGAGACCCCTCCCGGATTACGCTTGACGGATGCTCCTCGCCATCGACACCTCGGCCGGCACCTCGGTGGCCGTGGTCGATCTGCACGGCGGCATCCTCGCCGAGCGGCAGTCCGACGACCCCCGTCTGCACGCCGAGGTCATCGGCACCCTGCTCGACGACTGCCTCCGCGCCTCCGGAGTCGCCCGCGACGAGCTCTCGGCGATCGCGGCGGGGATGGGCCCCGGCCCGTTCACCGGGCTCCGGGTGGGCATCGCCGCAGCCCAGGCCTTCGCGCTCGGCGTGCGGAAGCCCGTCGTGCGGGTCGTCAGCCACGACGCCATCGCGGCCGCATCCTACGAGAAGGGCGCTGAAGGAGGGATGCTCGTCGTCACCGACGCGCGCCGCCGCGAGCTCTACTGGTCGACGTATTCGGGCCTCGACGACGGCGGACTGCCGAAGCGGGTCGGAGAACCCGGGCTGACGCGACCCGAGAACCTGGCCGACGCCGTCCCCGGGGTCCACGGCTACACCCGGATCGACGCGGTCACCGTCTCGGCGGGAGCGCTGGGTATGGTCGCAGAACGGATGCATGCCGCCGGGCGTACATTCGCCGGCATCCATCCGCTCTATCTGCGCTCTCCCGACGTCACCCTCTCAGCCGGGCCCAAGCGGGTGACGGGATGACCTGGCAGCTCAGGCGGGCGGGGCCGGACGACCTCGACGCCGTCATGGCCATCGAGTCGACCACCTTCGGCACGGATGCGTGGACCGCGAGCGGGATGCTGAGTGAGCTCCGCAACGCCCGGTGCTACTACCTCGTGGCGTTCCGCCCGGAGTTCCCCGGCGTGGTCGAGGGGTATGCGGGGTTGTTCTGCCCTCCGGGCGCTCAC
>JBEANR010000007.1:0-9812 GCA_041165365.1 Actinomycetota bacterium
TGTCGGGCACGGAGGTGATGCCGGCGGCGGCGAAGGCCTCCTTGTTGTAGATGATCGTGGAGGTGTCGGTGATGTGCGGCACGGCGTAGGGGGTGCCGTCGAACTGCACCGCCTGCCAGAGCTGGTCGGTGAACTGGTCGCCGAAGTCACCGTCGAGGTGGGTGCTGAGGTCGAGCAACTGCTCGCGACCGGCGTACAGGCCCAGGTTCGTGTAGGTGGCGCGGAAGATGTCGGGCTCGGTGCCCGACTGCAGCTGCGCGTCGATGTTCTCGAACATCTGCTGGTACGGCACCTCGTTGAGCTTCACCGTCGCACCCGGCGTGGCCTCCTCGAACGCCGCGATCGCCCGGTTGAACGCCCCGAGTTCGGCCTCGGTGCCCCAGGTGGTGAACGTGAGTTCGTTGCTGCCGGAACTCGGCGCGGCCGGGCGGCTGAACCCCGCACAGCTGCTCAGGGCCGCAACGCCACCGAGAGCCCCGGCCATGGCGATGATCTGGCGTCTGCTGATGTCCATGGCGAGGTCCTTTAGCTGTCGAACTACTTGGTGAGCGACCACCCCATCACGACGAAAACGCACTGTCAACCCGCTAACAGCAGGGTGTTAGCTCCGTGTTAGCATGCGCCCGAGGGGTCTCTGCGAGGGCTCCGAGGAGGTCGAGTCGAACACCGTGCGGACCGAACAGGCGCAGGCCACCCGCGACAGGATCGTGGACGCGGCATCCGATCTGCTGTCCTCCGGAGGGCGCGACGCGGTGTCGACCAGAGCCATCAGCGCGGCGGCCCGCGTGCAGGCACCGACCATCTACCGACTGTTCGGAGACAAGCAGGGACTGCTGGATGCCGTCGCGATCCACGGGTATCTCGCCTACCTCGACGACCACGCGAACCGGGCCGGCGACGACGATCCTGTGGAGGCGTTGAGACGGGGATGGGACCTGCACGTCGAATTCGGTCTCGCGAACCCCTACATCTACTCGTTGATCTACGGTCAGCCCTCACCGGGTCGACCGTCCGGTGCGATGCTCGCCGCGGCCGAGGTGGTTCGGGGTCTCGTGCGCCCGATCGCGGCGTCGGGGCGGTTGGGGGTCGGTGTCGACCTCGCGGTCTCGATGATCACCTCGGCAGGCAGCGGGGCGGTGTTGACGCTCATCGGCCAGCCGGAAGACCAGCGCGACCCACGGATGTCGCAACTCGCGCGCGAGAACATGCTCCGGTCGATCACCACCGACGATGACACTGCGGGACATCCGGTCGCGAGTGTCCCTTCGCACGGCGGACCTGTCGCCGCCGCCGTCGCCCTTCTCGAGCTGTTGCCGCACACGGCGGCCCTGACCGCCGCGGAGCAGGTGCTTCTGGGCGAGTGGCTCGAGCGGATCATCGATCACGGGCGCTGAGCCGCCGCATCGAGAGAGAACAACTGCGCACGGCTCATACGACTCCGCCTCCGGGTGAGGCCGCTCCGCGACATTCCGGCCTGTTTCGGGGGCCTCGCGGGCCGGGATGGTGAATAATCATTCTGTCGACGGCGGTTCCTCCCCGTCCGACCCGGCACGTCGATCGAAGGAGCACCCGTGGAATTCCTGCTGCTGATCTGCACCGACGCCACCGCACCCCCGTACGACCCCGCCGATGACGACATCGACGTGTGGATCGCCGACGTCACCTCACGCGGTGTGCACCGGCACGGAGATCGGCTGCGGCCGCCGGAGGATGCCACGACCGTCACGCGACGAGGCGGCGACGTGACCGCGACACCGGGTCCGTTCACGCCGTCGGCGGAGTCCATCGTCGGCTACGACGTGATCGAGTGCGACAGTCTCGACGTGGCGATCGACGTGGCGAGCCGGCACCCCATGGCGCGCTTCGGTCAGATCGAGGTCAGGCCGATGTGGCCCATGGGCTGAGACCGCCTCGATGAGGTGCCGCCCCGCCGCCGTGCTCGACCCGGCGCCTCGCGGAGGTTCGGCGCCACCCGCACGGAATGAGGGAGTCCCGCGGGCGCCCGGCCGGTTTCTCCTTCCTTCCCGTTGAGGCGCCCGCGGCCTCTGCGCGGCGAGGTCTCCGCCGCTCCCTAGAGTTGAGGGCGTGATCATCCGCGACCTGACCCCGTCGGATTGGGCGCGCATCCACCCGTTCTTCACGGAGATCGTCGCCGCGGGCGACAGCTACGCCTACCCCGACGACCTCTCGCCCGCCGCCGCTCACGCCCTCTGGACGGCACCCGGCCACACGGTGGTCGCGGTCGACGACGCAGGGGCCGGCGGAGCGGGGGATGTCGTCGCCACAGCCACCATGGGACCCAACCGGCCGGGCCGCGGCGACCACGTCGCCACGGGCAGCTTCATGGTCGACCCGCGCCACGCGGGAAGGGGCATCGGACGGATGCTCGGCGAACACCTCGTCGACTGGGCCACCGGCCGGGGGTTCCGCGCCATCCAGTTCAACGCGGTCGTCGAGACGAATTCCGCCGCCGTGCACCTGTGGCGATCGCTCGGGTTCGAGATCCTCGCGACGGTTCCGGAGGCCTTCCGGCATCGCGAGCGGGGACTCGTCGGGCTCCACATCATGCACCGCACCCTCGGCCCGATCGCCGCCGATTCGTCACGATCGGCGACTGCACCGCCGCCGACCGCCCGATGACCGCGCGCTCGGCACGGGTCGGCGCCGTCGTCGTCGGCATTCTGCTGGTCGGCCTCCTGTTACGCGGCCCCATCGTCGCCGTCGCGCCGGTCACGGCGACGATCCGCGGCGAGCTCGATCTCTCCTCGGCCCAGCTCGGATTGCTCACCAGCCTGCCGGTGCTGTGCTTCGCGATCATGACCCCGTTCGCCTCCCGTCTCATCGGTCGAGCGGGCGCGAACCTGGCCACGACCATCGCCATCGTCGGAGTGGGCGCGGGGTCGATCCTGCGCTCGGCGGGCGGACTCGAGGCCACGATCGTCGGCACGGTGCTCATCGGCGCCTTCGTGACGATCGGCAACGTCGTCGTGCCCGTGATCATCCGCCGCGACATCCCCAGGCCGAGGGTCGGCATCGTGACGGGCGCCTACACGTCGTCGCTCAACGTCGGCTCGATGATCACCTCGATCGCGACCGCCCCCCTCGCCGAGCAGTTCGGATGGCGCGGGGCTCTCGTCACCTGGACGGCGTTCTCGCTGCTCGCCCTCGCCGGCTGGCTGCTCGCCATCGGCCCCCGCGCCGCAGCGCGATGGGGAACGGTGCGCCCCACCATCGAGACCGGCGCCATCGACACCGTGGCCGTGGATACGAGCGGTATCCCGGTGCCGCGCCGCTCGGCACGCACCTGGACGAGCGCGACCGCGGTGCTCCTCTCGCTGGCCTTCGCCGGTCAGGCGTTCTCGTACTACGGGCTCACCGCGTGGTTGCCGACGATCCTCGCCGACGAGGTCGGACTCTCCGCCTCGGCGGCGGGCACCGGGTCGTCGGTCTTCCAGGTCGCCGCCATCGCCGGCGCTCTCGGCGTTCCGCTCATCGCCGCTCGACGCGGACTGACCGTCGCCGTCTGCCTCGTGGCGGTCACCTGGCTCAGCGCGCCGATCGGTCTGCTTCTCGCCCCGGAGGCGTGGCTTCTGTGGGGCACTCTCGGGGGTGCCGCGCAAGGAGGCGGCATCACCGTGGTGTTCGTGCTCGTCGTGCACCTCTCGCGCAGCGGCGCACATGCGCGCGGTCTGTCGGCGATGGTGCAGGGGGTCGGATACGCCCTCGCCGCCACCGCTCCGACGCTCGTCGGGGCAGCGCGCGACGCGACGGGTGGGTGGGTCGTCCCGCTGCTCGTCGTGCTCGGAGCCCTGCTGGTCTTCACGGGCTGCGGGTTCGCCGGCGCCTACCGTACGAGGAGTCGGGCCGCATGAGGGGTGGTGCGGCGTGAGCGTGCGGATCGGAGTGCTCGGGGCGGCGACGATCGCGGCGGCCGCCATCATCCGCCCGGCGCAGCGTGTCGCGGGGGTGTCGGTGGCCGCGATCGCCGCGCGGGATCCGGCGCGCGCACGAGCGGCGGCCGGGCGCCACGGCATCCCCGAGGCGCACCGCACGTATGAGTCGCTGCTCGCCGACCCGACTCTCGACGCCGTGTACCTGCCGCTGCCGAGTTCCCTGCACGGCGAATGGATGCTGCGCGCCATCGCCGCGGGCAAGCACGTGCTGTGCGAGAAGCCGTTCACCGCGAACGCTGCGGAGGCACAGGAGGTGGCGGATGCCGCGGCGGCCTCCGGCCTCGTCGTGATGCAGGCCTTCCACTACCGCTACCACCCGCTCATGCTGAGGCTCGTCGAGATCGCCGGTTCGGGCGAGATCGGCCGATTGACCCGGATCGAGGCCGACTTCCACATCACCCTGCCGCCGGGCGGCGACATCCGCTGGCAACCCGACCTGGGCGGAGGGAGCACGATGGATGTCGGCTGCTACCCGATCCACCTCGTGCGCAGTGTCGCGGGGGAGGAGCCGACCGTCGTCCGCGCCAGGGCATGGGCGGATCGCCGCGGGATCGATCGGAGGCTCGAGGCCGAGTTGATCTTCCCGTCGGGGGTGACCGCGCGCATCGACAATTCGATGTGGTCGGCGACGCCGTTCTCGAGCACGGCGACCCTGATCGGCACCCGCGGATCCGTGCACGTCACCTTTCCGTATCATCCGCAGGTCTTCCATCGCTTCTCCGTGCGCACCGAGGCGGGACGTCACACTGAACGGTTCGCGCGTCGATCGACCTTCGACTTCCAGCTCGAGGCGTTCCGCGGCGCCGTGGTGTCGGGTGCGCCGATGCTCACCGGTGCCGACGACGCGGTGGCCACCATGACGGTCATCGACGAGGTGTACCGTGCCGCGGGACTTCGGCCGAGGGTGCCATTCGCGCAGGCATCGGGGTGAGCCGGGGCATGGCGATCTGCTTGAGCAGTCAACCCCTCCCGGTCGGACTACGGGCGACGTAGCGTCGACGGGGTGCGCCGCCAGACGCGACGCACGGCAGACACATCACGGTCGACAGTGAGGAACCCCATGAGCGACGCGAACGAATCCAGCGGACTCCCCGACGGCGCCACCGGGGTCACGAGCCCCACGAGTGAACGCGATGTCGTGGCCAAGCAGACGACCGACGTCTCCGAGAGCGAGGCAGTCGACGAGTCCAACGAGGAGCAAGTCGAGGTGCTCCCCGGCACCGGCGGACCCGATGACGTGGGCGACGTGCACGTCGACCCCGATGAGCTCAACCTGTCGGGAGACTCGATCCCCGGGCATCCGAAGCCCGAATCGCACTAACCCCGAGTGGGTCCCTAAGCTTGTCGAAGGCCCGCGCCCCGAGTCGCACTAACCCCGAGTGGGTCCCTGAGCTTGTCGAAGGGCCGCGCCCCGAGTCGCGCTGACCCCGAGTGGTTCCCTGAGCCTGTCGAAGGGCGTCGCCCCGATCCAGCTTGCCCGCTCAGGCCCGTTCGAAGAACCTGCGCCGGTTGCGCTTGAGCACGGCGTAGGCGACCGCGGCCGGGATGAACAGCATCGGCCACAGGATGACGACGGTGAACTCGATCGACCCGAGGATGGGGTCGGGCTGGCCGAAGGTGAGGCCGCCGACGGCGAGGGCCAGCACGGCGACCGCGAGCATGGTGATCACCCGCACCGCGCGAAACTGGAACGTCTCCACGCGCCTCGCGTAGACGAGGGCGCCTGCGTCGTCTCGGGGGTCGACTTCGTCGGGCCGCCCCCGTCGCACCGCGCGGCGCACCGCCTCCAATCTGTCTCCGGTGAGGTCGAGATGCACCGGACCGGGGCGCATCGGGCGCACGACCAGGTGCACGAGTGCGGCCGCGATCAGCCCGCATCCGGAGCCGAGCAGCAAGCTGGCCACGAGATCGGCGTTCAGAGAACTGACCAGCACGATGAACACAGATGCCGCGACCACCGAGCACACCGTCGCCGAGAGCACCGACAGCCCCCGAGACGAGAGCTGCCGCTCACGCTCATACATGGGCGGGCCCAGTCATCGAGTCGGTCATCCGTCGGCGGGGGCGGCGTCAGTCCGGAGCGTGGGCACGTCGCTCTGCATCGCGCTCGGCGAGCCGCTTCTTCTCGTCGCGCACCTCGGCCTGAACGGCGCGCTCGGTCACGAGCCACGCCGGGGGAGCTGTGAGCAGGGCCTTGATCTCGGCGGTCGTGAGCGGCTCCGTCACTCCGCCCCGGGCGAGTCCCGCGATGGAGACCCCGAGCTTGCCGGCGACGACGGGCCGCGGATGGGGCCCTGCGGCGCGCAGCTCGGTGAGCCACGTCGGCGGCTCGGCGAGGAAAGCGTCGAACTGAGCCCGCGAGACCGGGCTGTCGCGGAACTCCGCGGGCGCGGCCGGAAGGTAGATGCCGAGTTTCTTGGCCGCCGTCTCTGCCTTCATCTGCTGGGGGGTCTTCGGCGGGCTCATCAGGCCAGCGTAACGCCGTGGATAGAAGGTGGGTGCCGTCGGATATCCTGTCCGAGGTGTGGCCGGGTGCGGTCGACACTCCGCCATCAGGGCCGACGTCGCCGGGAGGCCCAGATGCATTCGAGGGCCGAGTTCGTCGTCGCCGCCGTCGCCGGCGTCACGCTCACCAGGTGGACGCGCGCCTGGGGCGAGCGTCGCCCCGATCGCCCACTTCGCGTCGTCCGCATAGACGAGTCCGAGCAGAACACGGCCGTCGTCCACGGCGGGGCGGACATGGTGTTCGCGAGGCGGCCGACCGATACCGGCGGGCTCAGTGCGATCCCGCTGTACGACGAGGTGCAGGTCGTCGTCGCGCCGGTGGGACACGTGTTCGAAGCGGTGGATGAGGTCGCGACAGTCGATCTCGCCGGGGAGAACCAGCTGGAGGGCGCCCTGCGCGACTCCGGTGCAGAGGCCGCGATCGAACTCGTCGCCACGGGCATCGGGGTGGTGGTCGTGCCCCACTCCATCGCCAGACTGTTCGCCCGCAGAGACGTCGTCGCCCGACCCGTGACGGATGCTGCGCCGACCCCTATCGCGCTGGTCTGGGTCACCGCGGCACTGAACGATGACATCGAGGACTTCATCGGCATCGTGCGGGGCCGCACCGCTCACAGTTCGCGGTCGGTGCCGCCCCCGCCCAAGGAGCGGTCGAAGGAATCGAAGAAGGCGAACCAACGGACGGGCACGCCCCCCGGCAAGCGATCGCCGTCATCGAGGCCGACACTCCGCCGCAAACGGCAGGGTCGGTAGCGGTCAGCCCTGCGTGGCCTTGCCGCGCTCCACGACGGCGGCCGCGCGCTCGGCGAGCCGTCGTTGCACGTCGGCCTGAACCTGTGCGGCGAAAGCGGGGTCGAGAGGTGCGTTCACGTGCGCAGCCGTCGACCTGTTCGACTCGATGTAGGCGTCGAGCTCCGGCCCGGACGACAGCGACGTGATGAGGCAGTAGCGCGGCTCGGGGCCCCTGTGCCACACGGCATGCCAGAACCTCTGCGTGTCGACCACCACCTGGGTGCCGGCGCCGAGGGGCAGTCGTACCTCCGTGGTCGGATCGAATCTGTCCTCGCGCAGCACGAGGAAGGAGTCGGGGTCGTCGGAGAGGTTGAAGAATGCGCGGACGATCCAGCCCGAGGCATCCGGATTCAGGCGGTTGTTGTCGTCTTGGTGGAGGTTGTAGATCGTGGTGGCGTACTCGTTGGGCTGCAGCTCGATCACCCGGCAGCGTCCGATGTTGGCCCCCGACTCCTGAGCCCGGCGCGCGAGGTGAGGAGCCTTCTGCACCTGAGACTCGATCCACACGCCGTCTTTGTCGGCGCGGGGAGGGGTGTGGTTCCAGAATCCGTTGACCTCGATCTCGCCGAAGGCGCTCGCGAGCGGAGCGAATCGGGTCTCGCCCGACGACTTCCACTCGACGTACTCGAGGTCGTTCCACTCCTGCGGGTCGGCGGCCTGGTCGTAGCGCTCCAGCACGACGTAGCCCTTCTCGTCGAGCGACGCTGATCTGATGTAGCTCATTCGCGACTGCACCCTTCGACAGGAGACCCGGTGCACACCCGAGTCGACTTAGGTCACCCTAACAGTCGGGATCAAGCCGTCGCCCTCCCCCTTGCCCTCCCCGGTGGCCGACGGCGCGGCGGGCTCGCATAGGATCGCCGAGAGACCGGAGGAGAGCGGATGTCGGACCGACCGCGTGATCGAGCAGAGTTCGACCCTCGCTTCGACCCCGCCTTCCAGCCCGGCTACGACCCGTCGTCCGACCCGATGCTCCGCGCCAGGGAGGTGCCGGAGCGGAGGCGGGATGTCGCCGTGCCCCGCTCGCCGGGCGAGCCGTCGACCGCCCGGATCGTCGACTCGCGGGTGGGCGCGCCGCCGGCCCCGCATCCACCCGCACCGCAACCGCAGTTCGGACCACCCCTCCCAGACCCGCCGCTCCCCGGCAGCCGATCTCCCGTGGCGCTCCGGGGTTCGGAGCCTGCTGACGAGCCCGCATCCGAACCTGCGGCGACCGCCCGCGACCTCGTACGCAACCCCTTCGTGGTGGTTCTGTGGGCGCTCGGCCTCGTGTTCGTGATCGCCGGCATCGGCACGCTGCGCACCGCCGCCGGTCTGCTCGACTCCCTCGGCGCGTCGAGCGAGGCGGGTCTCGACTTCCTGCTGTTCGAGACTCTTCAGTCGATCGGGCCGCAGCTGATCGTGCTCGGGCTCGCTGTCACGAGCGCGCCCCTGCTGCTCTTCGCAGCACGGTGGAGGGCTCGGGGCTGAGCGGCGGAGCCGTGTCCGGGCTGTCCCCGATGCCCTCGCCCATCGCCAGCCCTACGCTGACGCCGGGAGGCGGCGCCCCCCGCGTGATCGGTGCCGCACGCGGGAAGGACCCCATGAGGCAACGTGAACTCGCCCGGCACACCGGCACACTGGGGTTCAATCCGAGACCGGCCGTGCGCTGGCTCGTCCCCACCGAACTCGTCCGCACCGCCGTGCGGGCCCTCGTGGCCCAGATGTTCGCCGACTACGCCGACAAACGTGAGCTGCAGGGTGTGCTGCCCCAGCAGACGCTCGCCCTCGCGACATCCGACACCCCCACCGACCTCTGGATCGACTACGTGGCCGACCTCGGCGACGGCTTCGACGCCACCTACACCGTGGCCAGGATGCTGGCGGCCGACGAGCTCGAGGTCGCGGACGGCACCTCGACCCTGACCCTCCCGCGGGGCGAGTTGCTCGTCATGGGCGGAGACGAGGTCTACCCCGTCGCCTCCTCCGTCGGCTACGAGGACCGTACGACGGGCCCGTACGGCGCGGCATTCCCGGCGGGGGCCGGCGAGGCGACCCTGCTCGCCCTGCCGGGCAATCACGACTGGTACGACGGGCTCACCGCGTTTCTGCGCACCTTCACCCATCGGCGCGCGATCGGATCGTGGCGCACCATCCAATCCCGCAGCTACTTCGCGATGCGGCTGCGCCCGGGTTGGTGGCTGGTCGGCCTCGACACCCAGCTCGGCGAGTACATCGATCAGCCGCAGCTGGACTACTTCCGTGAGCACCTCACGGCGCACCTCGAGCAGGGGGACGCGATCATCCTCTGCTGCGCCTCACCGACCTGGGAGCGCACCGCCGTCGACCCCGACGCCTTCGACACCCTCCACTACTTCGAGCGCACGGTGCTCCGTTCGCGCGAGGTCGACGGGGTCGCCGTCGACACCGGGGCCCGCGTGCGGCTGTGGATCAGCGGCGATCACCACCACTACGTGCGCTACGAACTCGACGACGACTCCGATCGGTCGAGCGCCCAGTTCATCTCCTGCGGGCTGGGCGGGGCCTACCTGATGGCCTCCGACGATGCGCCGACGACTGTGA
>JBEANR010000008.1:0-13969 GCA_041165365.1 Actinomycetota bacterium
CGGCGGTCGATCAGAGGTGTGCTCGATAGTTCTCGCGGATGCGCGGACGGAAGTCGGGCGTCGGCTGCGAGGTGAGGCGCACCGGCCACGTCGGACGGTCACCGGTCAGGGCCCACGCCGCCTGCACCGCCGCCCCCACCGCGACGTATTCGGCGGGCGCGGGCACGACGACCGGGAGGTCGAACACCTGTGCGGCGATGGCCGAGACGGCCGTGTTCTGCGCCGCGCCGCCGATGAGCAGCAGCCTGGTCGCGGCCACTCCGGCCCCGCGCACGGCGTCCAACCCGTCGGCCAGACCGCAGAGCAGCCCCTCGATGGCGGCGCGGGCGAGGGCGGCCCTGGTTGTCGAAGCCAGGGTCATGCCGAAGAGGGTGGCCGTGGCATCCGGTCGGTTGGGAGTGCGCTCGCCTTCGAACCAGGGCTGCAGCACCAGGTCGGATGCCCCGGGCTCGACCTGGAGCGCGAGCTCGCCGAGCTCGGCGTGGTCGACTCCGAGCAGGCCGGCGACCGCGTCGAGCACGCGCGCCGCGTTGAGAGTGGCGACGAGGGGGAGGAACAGGCCGCTCGCATCGGCGAACCCGGCGACGGCGCCGCTCTCGTCGCGGGAGGGCGTCGCGGTGACCGCGAACACGGTGCCGCTCGTGCCGATCGAGACCACCACGTCTCCGGCGACGGCGCCGAGGCCGAGTGCGGCGCCCGCGTTGTCGCCCGCCCCGCCCGCTACGACCAGGCCCATCGGAAACTCAGGACTAGCGACGACCACCGCGCGCGACTCCCCGGGCACCACGACTGTCGGCAGAACGATGGAGTGCGATTCTCCTGAGTTCCCGTTCGAGTCGCGGGGGAGGCGCAGGGCTGCGGCGAGGATGTCGCGGTCCCACGTGTCGCTCGTCGCGTCGAAGTAGCCGGTGCCGCTGGCATCCGAGCGGTCGGTCACCAGTTCGTCGAGCATCGGATTCTGTGGGCCGAAACCGCGGAGTCGCCAGGTCAGCCAGTCGTGGGGCAGCGCGATCGCGGCGACCCGGGCGGCGTTCGAGGGCTCCGCGTCGCGCATCCACCGCAGCTTCGCCGAGGTGAACGATGCGACGGGTACCGAGCCCGTGCGTCTGGCGAGTTCTCCGGCGCCGAGCTCGTCGATGAGTTGTCGCGCGGCGTCGGCCGAGCGGGTGTCGTTCCAGAGCAGGGCGGGCCGGATGACGCGCCCCGAGGCATCGAGAGCGACGAGCCCGTGCTGCTGCCCCGCGACGGAGATCGCGGCCACATCGGCGAGGCCGCCGGCATCCGTCACCGCACTCTGCAGCGCGACCCACCACGCCTCGGGATCGACCTCGGTGCCCTCGGGATGGCGTGCTCTACCCTCCCGCACGATGTCACCCGTCGTCACGTCGACGACGAGCACCTTGCAACTCTGGGTCGACGAGTCGACCCCTGCGACGAGCGTCATCGCTGCCTGCTTCCTGTTCGATAGGTGATGCACTCTCTGCGTTCTGAATGATGCACTGCAGGTCACCCGGCGGCAAGGATCACCGCGCCCCGAGCAGGTGCTCGAGGGCGAGCTGGTTGAGCCGCACGAAGCCGAAGCCCTTGCCGCCGAAGTAGGCGTCCGAGTCGAACTCCTCATAAGCCGAGCGGTCCGTGAGCAGGGCGTCGTAACTCTCGCCCGCTCCGAGCGTCGGCATCGACAGCTCGGGGACTCGGGCTGCCGCGAGCGCCTCCTGCACCTCGGGGTCGGCCCGGAACGACGCCGCACGCTCCTTGAGTAACAGGTAGGTGCGCATGTTGGCCGCCGCCGAGTCCCAGACTCCGGTGATGTCCTCGGTGCGGCTCGGCTTGTAGTCGAAGTGGCGGGGTCCGTCGTACGACGGCCCGCCGTCTGGCCCCCCGTTCTCGAGCAGATCGACGAGTGAGAACGCGTTCTGCAGGTCGCCGTGGCCGAACACCAGGTCCTGGTCGTACTTGATGCCGCGCTGACCGTTCAGGTCGATGTGGAACAGCTTGCCCTGGTAGAGCGCCTGGGCGATGCCCGCGGTGAAGTTGAGCCCGGCCATCTGCTCATGCCCGACCTCGGGGTTCACGCCGACGAGCTCGGGGCGCTCGAGGGTCTCGATGAACGCCATCGCGTGCCCGACCGTCGGCAGCAGGATGTCGCCGCGGGGCTCGTTGGGCTTCGGCTCGATCGCGAACCTGATGTCGTAGCCCTTGTCGGTGACGTAGTCGCCCAGCAGGTTCACGGCCTCACGATAGCGGTCGAGGGCGGCACGGATGTCCTTGGCCGCGTCGTACTCCGCACCCTCACGTCCGCCCCACATGACGAACGTCTTCGCACCGAGCTCCGCGGCGAGGTCGAGGTTGCGGAGAACCTTCCGCAGCGCGAACCGTCGCACCGCGCGATCGTTCGACGTGAACCCTCCGTCTTTGAACAGGGGGGCGCTGAACAGATTCGTGGTGATCATCGGCACGACGACCCCGGTCGCCTCGAGCGCCGTCTTCAGCCTGTCGATCTGGGTCTGGCGGGCGGCATCCGTCGATCCGAAGGCGAAGAGGTCGTCGTCGTGGAAGGTGAGTCCGTAGGCGCCGATCTCGGCGAGCTTCTCGACGGCCTCGACCACGTCGAGCTGCGGGCGGGTGGGGCCGCCGAACGGATCGGTGCCGTTGTAGCCGATCGTCCAGAGTCCGAAGGAGAACTTGTCAGCGCGGGTCGGGGTCGTCATGGGATTCCTCGTTACTGATGGCGGTGTCGTGGATGGCGGCGTCGTCGGTGGGTTGTGTCGCTGTGCACGATGCCCAGTTTGTTGCCAATCCCAACATATTACCGCCGATCCGCTCCCGCAAGCGTTAGCCTGACCAGATGAACGCCGAGCATCCGCCCGCGCTCCCCGTCGGCCGAGGCCGGGACAGCCTCCGCCGCCACAACCTCGCCACCGTGTTGGAACGCGTCCACCACTCAGGAGGCGTGTCGCGATCCCGACTCACCGGCGCCACCGGTCTCAACCGCTCGACGATCGCAGCCCTCGTGACCGAACTCGTCGTCCGCGGACTCGTCGAGGAGGTCGACCCGGTCACGACCAACCAGGTCGGCAGGCCGAGCCCGATCGTGCGTCCGGATCCGCGCACCGTCGTCATCGCCGTGAACCCCGAGGTCGATGCGATCTCCGTGGCGGTCGTCGGGCTGGGCGGCGTCGTGAGGGAGCGGGTGCGGAGGCCGATGGATGCCGCGCCAGACGTCGCGCAGGCCGTCGCCGTCATCACGCAGACCGTCGACGAGCTCGCGGGCCGGCATCCGGCTCCCCTCGGAATGGGCATCGCGGTGCCCGGTCTGGTGCGCGCCGCCGATGGTCTCGTGCGGCTGGCCCCGCACCTGGGCTGGCGTGATGAGCCGCTGGCCGCCCGCCTCTCGCGGGCGACGGGGCTGCCCGTGGCGGCGGCGAACGACGCGGGCCTCGGGGCGGCGGCGGAACACGTCTTCGGCGCGGGACGCGGCCTGACCGATTTCGTGTACCTCAACGGCGGCGCGAGCGGGATCGGCGGGGGCATCATCGCGGGCGGCGTGCCCCTGAGGGGTGCGGGGGGCTACGCGGGCGAGTTCGGTCACACGCTCGTGACCGCGCGGGGCGATCGCGACCGGGCGGGCGCCCCCGGCAGCGTCGAACTCGAGTTGACCAGGGCCACCCTGCTGCGAGCGCTCGGCCTCGACGACGCCGATGCCGACGGCCTAGAGAGGGCGCTCGTCGCCTCGGAGTCCGCGGATGTCGCGGCCGAGGTCGACCGCCAGCTCGCCTTCCTCGGGGTGGTGCTGCGCAACGCGGTCGACATCCTCAATCCGCAGCGCATCGTGCTCGGCGGCTTCCTCGCCTCGCTCGACGCCGCGGTGCCCGGCCGCCTCGACGCGCTCCTGCGCGAGCAGGCTCTCGCGGTCTCGCTCGACGAGGTGAGGGTGGTGCGGGCGGAGCTCGGGTCCGACATCCTGCTGATCGGTGCAGCCGAGCTCGCGTTCGCCGGGCTGCTCGCCGATCCGGCTTCGGTGCGGTGAGGAGAACAGCTCCGCCGGGAGGAGAACAACTCCGCCGGGAATAACGGTGGCGGGCGGCTGTTGACCTGTCGGACCGCCCCCACTCGCAAGGACCCCTGTGCCCAGCCCCGCCACCGCCTCCCTCCCCGTCGTCCGATCGGGCACAGCCGGGTCTGCTGCGACCCACCTCGGGGACTCCCTCACACGGAGGCAGAGGCTCGTGTACATCGTGGTGCTCGGCGCTCTCGTAGCCCTCGGACCGTTCACGATCGACCTCTATCTGCCCGCGTTCCCGGTCATCCAGAGCGAGCTCGGCATCACCACGGCGGCCGTTCAGCTGACGCTCACCGCCACCACGATCGGCTTCGGTCTCGGTCAGCTGATCGTCGGACCGTGGAGCGACCGCGTCGGCCGACGGCTGCCGCTCATCGTCGCCTCGGTCGTGCACGTGCTGGCGAGCGTCGGCGTGGCCTTCGCGCCGGATCTGGTGTGGATCGCCGTGTTCCGCGTGCTGCAGGGGGTCGGCGCTGCGGCCGGCGGGGTCGTCGCGATGGCTCTGGTGCGCGACCTGTTCGGCGGTCAGAAGCTCGTGCGGATGCTGTCGCGGCTCGCCCTCGTCACGGGGCTCGCCCCGATCATCGCCCCCCTCATCGGATCCCAGCTGCTGCTGGTGATCGACTGGCGCGGGGTGTTCCTCTTCCTCGCCGCCTACGGGGTGCTCGTGGCCCTCGCCGCGGTCTTCTTCGTCGACGAGACCCTCACCGGAGAGCGGAGAGCGGATGCCGGGCACGACACGATGCTCGCGAGATACCGCTCCATCTTCCGCGACAGGGTCTTCGTCGGTGTCGCGCTCATCGGAGGCATGTCGTTCTCGGGCCTGTTCGCCTACCTGAGCGCGTCGCCGTTCCTGTTCCAAGAGCTCTTCGGGCTCGACGCCCAGCAGTACGGATTCCTCTTCGCCGTCAATTCGTTCGGCATCGTGCTCGGCACCCAGGTCTCGGCGAGACTCGCGCGCCGCATCGGGCCGCAGTGGATACTCGCCGGCGCGACGACGGTGACCTTCTCAGCCTCCGTCGCGATCGTGGTGCTGTCGGCGGCCGGGGCCGGACTGTTCGGCGTGCTCGTACCGCTGTGGTTCTTCATCACAGCCGTCGGCTTCATGCTGCCCATGGTGCAGGTGCTCGCGCTCGTCAACCATGCCAGGGAGGCCGGCACCGCGGCATCCGTTCTCGGAGCGCTCAACTTCGGCCTCGCCGGACTCATCTCGCCCCTCGTCGGTGTCTTCGGCGTGAGCGGGGTCGTGATGGGTTCGGTGATGGCGGGCACAGCACTCGTGGCGGTGCTGTCGGTCTGGCTCGTGGTGCGTCCGAGGTCGGTGCCGGCGCTGGCCCACTGAGGTCCGGCTTAGGATCGGGAGATGACCTCGGACCCCCCAGTCACCCCGCGGGAAGCCTCGGTCAGCCCTCGGGAGGCCTCGGTCGAGCGGGAACGGGAACAGCAGACCGCGGCGATCTCGAGGCGCTGGCCTCTGCTGAGCGGGCTTGCCGCCGTGCTCGTCGTCGCGGGGCTCGGCGCCATCATCGCCTACCGCGAGGGCAACCTGCCGTACTCGATCGACACCGAATGGATGAGCGAGATCATCGAGCACCGCAACCCGGCGTGGGAGGTGCCCGCGCTGCTGATGAACAACATCGGTGGCGGCCTCTTCGGCATCGTCGTGGTGCCGATCGCGATCATCCTGGTGCTCTGCGCGCTCCGACGGTTCTGGGCCGCCGGCTACTTCACCGCCGCCACGATCGTCTCGGCGGGCATCGTGCAGCTGTTGAAGAACACCTTCGACAGGCCGCGCCCCGAAGACATCCTCGTGACCGCCGACCTCGGATCGTTCCCCTCCGGGCACACCGCCAACGCCGCGACCATGGCGGTGGTGATCGGATTCATCGCCCGCCGCGCCTGGGTGTGGGTGGCCGGCGTCGCGTACACGATCCTCATGCTGCTGAGCCGCAACTACCTCGGCGCCCACTGGTTGAGCGACACCGTCGGCGGGCTGGTGTTGGGCGCCGGGGTCGCGATCGTGCTGTGGGTGCCGTTCGCCCACAGGCTGCAGAAGGAGCGGATGTCGCGGCGAAAACGCCCTTTTGCCGCGTGATCCTGCGTCTCACCAACGGATGACGGCGGAAACCGTCGACCGCTGAGGGTAACGGCGCGATAACGTAGCGCCATGAGAATCCTGCTGGTCGGCGCCGGTGGCGTCGGAGACGCCATCGCCAAGATCGCCGCCCGCCGTTCCTTCTTCGAGGTGATCGTCGTCAGCGACTACGACCCGGCGAGGGCCGAGCGCACCATCGCCTGGGTCGAGGCCAGGCATCCGGAGCAGGCCGGACGGTTCGTCGCAGCCGCCATCGACGCCTCGGACCCGGACAGTGTGACCGCCGTCGCGCTCGAGCACGACGTCACCCATGTCATGAACGCGGTCGAGCCCAAGTTCGTGCCGACGATCTTCGCCGGCGCGCTCGCGGCCGGCGCCGACTACCTCGACATGGCGATGAGCCTGAGTGAGCCGCATCCCACCGATCCGTTCACGGAGACCGGCGTGAAGCTCGGAGACGACCAGTTCGCCCAGGCACCCGACTGGGAGACCGCCGGCCGCCTCGCGCTCGTCGGCATGGGCGTCGAGCCGGGGCTCAGCGACGTGTTCGCCCGCTACGCCGCCGACCACCTGTTCAGCGAGATCGACGAACTGGGCACCCGCGACGGCGCGAACCTCGTGGTGCGCGACGAAGCCGGCAACGAGATCTTCGCGCCGTCGTTCAGCATCTGGACGACGATCGAGGAGTGCCTCAACCCGCCGGTGATCTGGGAGAGGGAGCGCGGCTGGTACACGACGGCCCCGTTCTCCGAGCCGGAGGTCTTCGACTTTCCCGAGGGGATCGGCCCGGTCGAATGCGTCAATGTCGAGCACGAGGAGGTTCTGCTCATGCCGCGCTTCATCGACGCGAAGCGGGTGACCTTCAAATACGGGCTCGGCGACGAGTTCATCGGCATCCTGAAGACGCTCCATCAGCTCGGCCTCGATTCGACCGAGCCGGTCAGGGTGCGCTCGGCGGACGGCCCCGTGATGGTCGCACCGCGCGATGTCGTGGCTGCAGGGCTGCCCGACCCCGCCACGCTCGGACCGCGGATGACCGGCAAGACCTGCGCCGGCCTCTGGGTCACCGGTCGGGGCGTAGACGGCGCTCGCCGTGAGGTGTACCTCTATCACGTGAGCGACAACGAATGGACGATGGCCGAGTACGAGGCCCAGTGCGTGGTGTGGCAGACCGCGCTGAACCCGGTGATCGCGCTCGAGCTGCTCGCGACAGGGGTCTGGACGGGACTGGGCGTGCTCGGCCCCGAGGCCTTCGACGCGAAGCCGTTCCTCGACCTGATGGCGCTGCCCGTCTCCGACGGGGGCTACGGTCAGCCGTGGGGGCTCGAGGACCGTCTGGCCTGAGCCTCAGGCCACCCCCTGAGGCCGACCTCGAAGCGTTGCGATGGTCAGCGGGCCCGGCCGTTCCATCTTGGGTTGGCCAGGTGACCGCCAGAGAGGTGAATCGGCCAACGTGCGATGGAATGGTCGGTGGATGCTGGCGATGCGGCGACCCCGGCGATGGTGATCGGATCACTAGGCTGACGCCATGAGTGACGCGGTGGAGCAGGCGAGGGCGGCGGTCGCGGCAGCGGCCCAGGCACAGAAGGACGCCGCAGACGCGTTGGCCAGAGCCGAAGCGGATGCCGCGGCCGCCGTGACCGCGGCCGAGGCGAGTGCGACGGCCGACGCCGCGCGAGCCGACGCGGCGGCGGCATCCGGGGCCCCATCCACGGCTGCCGACGCCGCACCCGCCGGCGCCGCATCGCAGACTCCCGGCCCCCTCAGCGCAGACCAGATCGCCACCATCCGCGCCGGGTACACCTTCGATGGCCCTGCCCTCGAGATGGGCGCCCTCGTGAACGGTGACGCCCGGCCCGACGTGCCCGTGCGCATCCCGGTGGGCATGATGAACCGCCACGGTCTCGTCGCGGGCGCCACCGGGACGGGCAAGACCAAGACGCTCCAGGTGCTCGCGGAGCAACTGTCTGCGCTGGGCGTTCCGGTGTTCGCCGCCGACATCAAGGGCGACCTCTCCGGCGTGGCGAGCCCCGGCGCACCGAATGACAAGCTGCTCGCCCGCACCCGCGGCATCGGCCAGGACTGGGCGCCCGCCGCCGCCCCCACCGAGTACTTCAGCCTCGGAGGCATCGGGGCCGGCGTGCCGATCCGGGCGACCGTCAGCGGATTCGGTCCGCTGCTGCTGTCAAAGGTGCTCGGCCTCAACGACACCCAGGAGTCGTCGCTCGGCCTCGTCTTCCACTACGCGGCGAAGGCCGGGCTGCCGCTCGTCGACCTCGCCGACCTGCGCGCGGTGCTGAGCTAACTGACCACGGCGGAGGGCAAGGTCGAGCTCAGGGACCTCGGAGGGCTGAGTGCGGCGACCGTCGGCGTCATCCTGCGGGAGCTGATCACCTTCGCGGATGACGGCGCCGACGTCTTCTTCGGAGAACCCGAGATCGACACCGGGGACTTCCTGCGCGTGGCATCCGATGGTCGGGGCATCATCAGCCTGCTCGAGGTGCCCGGCGTGCACGACAAGCCGGCCCTGTTCTCGACCTTCCTGATGTGGCTGCTCGCCGACCTCTTCAACGACCTGCCCGAGGTCGGCGACATCGACAAGCCGAAACTCGTGTTCTTCTTCGACGAGGCGCATCTGCTCTTCACGAACGCGTCGAAGGACTTCCTCACTCAGATCACACAGACCGTGCGGCTCATCCGCTCGAAGGGGGTCGGCATCTTCTTCGTCACGCAGACCCCGAAAGACGTACCGAACGACGTGCTCGCGCAGGTCGGATCGCGCATCCAGCATCAGTTGAGGGCCCACACTCCGGATGACGCGAAAGCCCTCCGCTCGACGGTGTCGACCTATCCGACCTCCGGCTACGAGCTCGGCGAGGTGCTGCAACAGCTCGCGACCGGTGAGGCGATCGTCACGGTCATGAACGAGAAGGGCGCGCCGAGTCCCGTCGCCTGGACGAGGTTGCGCGCTCCCCAGGGTTCGATGTCGCCGACACCCGCGGCCGAGATCGAAGCCTCGGTACGGGCATCCGCTCTGCTGCCGAAGTACGGCGCGGCGGTCGACCGGGAGTCGGCGCACGAGTTGTTGACCAGGAAGATGGATGCCGCGGCCGCCGCCGAGCGCGCTGCCGCCGAGGCGGGTGAGAAGGCCGACGCCCAGAAGCAGGCGCAGGCCGAGTACGACCGCATGCAGCGCGAGTGGAAGAAGTCACAGCCGAAGGCGACCTCGGGCCAGGCCCGGCGGGCGCCGGCGCCGCGCGCGCAGAAGAACCCTCTGGAGGACTTTCTCGGGTCGTCCGCCGGTCGCAGCGTGGTCAAGACCGTCGTGCAGGGCATCTTCGGAACGCTTCGCCGGCGGTGAGCGGGCACCTCTCCGGGATCGATCGGGCACGAGGAGCGGGCGTCAGAACGGCGGCGTCAGCGGTATCCCCACCACCCACATGAGCCCGAGCACCAGGGCGCCGAATGCCAGCAACCCGATGGAGACCCCGAGCGCGGGTATCCCCCGCCGCTGGAACCAGAATGCGCTGCCCGGATACCGCGCGAAATACTCCCGGGCGGTCATCGGGTCGGTGTCGTCCGCGGGAGGGATCTCGAGGGCGGCCACGAGGCGGGCGATCGCCTCGCCGTCCCAGAAGACCCCGTCGAGACGCAGCAGCCGAGCCCCGGCGGCATCCTGCAGCAGAAGCTGGGTGGCGGTGTCCGGGGCGTTCGTGCGATAGGTCTCGGTGAGCACGAGCGACGCGATGGACTGCCGCGGCACCACCCGAGGACCACCGAACAGGCCGATCCGTACGACGGCGGCGTCGGTGACCCAGATCATCTGACGAGTGCGGCGGGTCAGTACGAGAACGAACACCAGCACGACCAGCGCGTGGCCGGCGAGCACCGTCACTCCGGTGCCACGGGGGATCGACAGGATGTACAGCGCCAGGAACACCGGGCTCGTCCCCCCCGCGAACGACAGGGTCAGCCTTCGCACGAGCGATCGCCGCGGGCGGACGACGACGCGTGTGGCGGCGCGCGGCGGTGTGTGCGGCATCCGGCCCTCCCCGTCAGACCCGTCGGACCGATCCGCGGGCCACCTCGACGTCACCGGCCCGAACCGGCGACGTGCGGCGGAGAATGGGGGATTCGAACCCCCGAGGGCGTAAACCCAACACGCTTTCCAAGCGTGCGCCATAGGCCACTAGGCGAATTCTCCTGAACGCACCTCACGGCGCGACTGCATCATCTTAGCCTGACGCCGCATGGCCGGCATCGGGCTCCGATCCGCCCGGCTCCCTGCTGTCGGGCGTCCGTGGTCCGTAGGCTGGACCCGTGTCGACCCGCATCTACATCACCTCGGCCGAAGGCCACACCGGCAAGTCCTCCATCGCGGTCGGGGTGCTCGACACCCTCAGCCGTCGGCTCGGGCGCGTCGGCGTGTTCAGGCCCATCGCCCGTTCGGTGACCGAACGCGACTATGTGCTCGAGATGCTGCTCGAGCACGACAGCGTCGACCTCTCCTACGACGAGAGCGTCGGCGTGAGTTACGACCTCGTGCACTCCGACCCCGAGGCGGCGCTCACCGAGATCGTGTCGCGCTTCGCCGCCGTCGAGAGGCAGTGCGACGGCGTCGTCATCCTCGGGTCGGACTTCACCGATGTCGGCAGCCCCACCGAGCTCTCGTTCAACGCCCGCATCGCAGCGAACCTCGGCGCCCCCGTGCTGCTCGTGCTCGGCGGTCGGACGTCGGATGGCGCGGGTGACCGCACCCCCGACGACATGCGCCAGATCGCCGACCTCACCCTCACCGAGCTCCGCAGCTCCCACGCGGGACTGCTCGCCGTCATCGCCAATCGCGCAGACCCGACGCGGCTCGATGAGATCGAGGCGGGCATCCGTTCCGCACTGGAGACGCCGGGTGACCCGCTCGCGGCTGCTGCCGACGTGCCGATCTGGGCCATCCCCGAGGATCCATTCCTCGTCGCGCCGTCGGTCGCCGCCCTGCTGGATGCCACGGGAGCGACGCTCATCTCGGGTGATCCCGAGCTTCTCGAGCGCGAAGCCCTCGGGGTCGTCGTCGCGGCGATGTCGATGGAGAACGTGCTGCCGAGGCTCATCGAGGGCGCGATCGTCGTATGCCCGGGCGATCGCTCCGACGTGCTCGTCGCCGCGCTGCTCGCCCATGCATCGGGCACGTTCCCGTCGCTCGCTGGCATCATCCTCAACGGCGGATTCGAGCTGTCACCCCAGGTGCGGAGGCTCATCGACGGGCTCGGGTCACCGCTTCCGATCGCGAGCAACGACCTGGGCACCTACGACACGGCCCTCAAGATCACCCGCACGAGAGGGAGGCTCGCGGCCGAGTCGCAGCGTAAGTTCGACACGGCCAGAGCGCTGTTCGACACCCACGTTGACAGCGATCGACTGCTGGCTCTGCTCGAGGTGCGTCCGTCCGAGGTCGTCACGCCGCTGATGTTCGAGTACACGATGCTCGAGCGCGCCCGCGGTGCCCGCCGCCACGTCGTGCTGCCGGAGGGTGACGATGACCGGGTGCTGCGGGCGGCGAGCAGTCTGCTCCAGCGGCAGGTCGCCCAGCTCACCATCCTCGGTGAAGAGTCGACGGTGCGCGCGCGAGCCTCGGAATTGGGTCTCGATCTCGCCGAGGCGCGCGTGCTGTCGCCGTTCGACCCCGACCTGCGCGAACGCTTCGCCGCCGAATACGCGAGGCTCCGCGCCCACAAGGGCATCACGATCGAGCAGGCCGCCGACACGGTGACCGACGTGTCGTACTTCGGCACGATGATGGTGCACCTCGGTCTCGCCGACGGGATGGTCTCCGGCGCGCAGCACACCACCGCACACACGATCCGGCCCGCCTTCGAGATCATCAAGACGAAGCCCGACGTGTCCGTCGTGTCGAGCGTGTTCCTCATGGCGCTCGCCGACCGCGTTCTCGTGTACGGCGACTGCGCGGTCATCCCCGATCCCACGGCGGAGCAGCTCGCCGACATCGCGATCTCGTCAGCCGAGACCGCCCTCCAGTTCGGCATTGAACCTCGTGTCGCGATGCTCAGCTACTCCACGGGCGACTCCGGGGCCGGGGCGGATGTCGAGAAGGTACGCACTGCGACGGCCCTGGTGCGCACCCGCCGACCAGACCTCCTCGTCGAGGGGCCGATCCAGTACGACGCGGCCGCCGACCCGACCGTCGCCGCCGCCAAGATGCCCGGATCCGAGGTCGCCGGGCGCGCCACCGTCTTCATATTCCCCGACTTGAATACGGGCAACAACACCTATAAGGCGGTACAGCGATCAGCGGGTGCCGTTGCGATCGGACCGGTGCTGCAGGGTCTGAACAAACCGATCAACGACTTGTCCCGCGGCGCTCTCGTGCGCGACATCGTCAACACCGTGGCCATCACCGCCATTCAGGCCGGTACAGGATGACGTCATATTCCCACATTCGATTGGATGTCGCGTGAGCCAGATTTTCGTCGTCAACTCGGGCTCCTCGTCCATCAAGTACCAACTGCTCGATCTCGACTCGGAGCAAGCGGTGCTCGGCGGACTCGTCGAGCGCATCGGCGAGCCGGGGTCGGGCGTTCCCGACCATGAGACGGGGCTCCGCGACATCCTGAGCCTTCTGGGAACGGGCCACGACATCGCCGGCGTCGGTCACCGCGTCGTGCACGGAGGGGCGCACTTCACCGCCGCCACCCTCATCACCGATGAGGTCGAGGCAGGAATCGACGCGCTGTCGCCGTTGGCCCCGCTGCACAATCCGGCCAACCTGCAGGGCATCCGGGCCGCGCGTGCCGCCCTGCCGGATCTGCCGCACGTCGCGGTCTTCGACACGGCGTTCCACCACACCCTGCCCGCGGCGGCTTACACCTATGCGATCGACGCGGAGCTCGCGGCGGAGCACGGCATCCGTCGGTACGGCTTCCACGGCACGTCGCACAAGTACGTGTCGGAGCAGGCTGCGGAGTTTCTCGGCAGGCCGTTGACCTCGCTCAAGACGATCGTGCTGCACCTCGGCAACGGGGCGTCGGTCGCGGCCATCGACGGAGGGGTGTCGATCGAGACCAGCATGGGCATGACGCCGCTCGAGGGACTCGTGATGGGAACGCGCTCTGGAGACGTCGACCCGGCCGTGCTCATTCACCTGCACCGCAGGGCCGGTCTCGACGTCGACGAGTTGGATACGCTTCTGAACCGTCGAAGCGGGTTGCTCGGGCTCACCGGCAGCGGCGACATGCGCGACGTGCAGTCGGCGGCCGTCGACGGAGACGCCGTGGCGGAGGCGGCCCTCGCGGTCTACCGCCATCGCATCCGTCGGTACATCGGCGCCTACATCGCCCACCTCGGAGGGCTCGACGCCATCGTCTTCACCGCGGGGGTCGGCGAGAACAACAGCCTGCTCAGACGACGGACGCTCGCCGGACTCGAGTTCCTCGGCATCCATGTCGACGCGGATCGCAACGAGGTGCGGTCGAAGCAGCCCCGTCGGATCTCACCGGATGACTCGCCCGTCGCGGTTCTGGTGATCCCCACGAACGAGGAGCTCGAGATCGCGAGACAGACCGCGGCGGCTGCCGGCCTCGGCGCCCGCCCGCACCCCCGCTGATCGAGCCTGCCGAGACCCCGCTGATCGAGCCTGCCGAGATCCCGCCCCCCGCTGATCGAGCCTGCCGAGATCCCGCCGATCGGACCCGCCTCCGCTGATCGAGCCTGCCGAGATCCCGCCGATTGAGCCTGCCGAGATCCCGCTGATCGAGCCTGCCCTCGCTGATCGAGCCTGCCGAGATCCCGCCGATCGAGCC
>JBEANR010000009.1:0-6971 GCA_041165365.1 Actinomycetota bacterium
TGTCGAGGGCGGCCGCGATGGCGGATGCCGCGTTGTCGATGTAGAGCGAATCGACGAGCGCGGCACCGTGGCCGAGCAGCGGCAGGCGCCCCGCGCGGGCCCGATCGACGATGCGTTCGACCAGCTGCGTGTCTCCCGGACCCCATACGAGGTGCGGGCGCACCACGATGACCGCGAATCCGGGGGTGTCGACCGCGAGCGCGAGCAGCTCGGCCTGCGCCTTCGTGCGGGCGTAGTCGCCGCGCGCGCGCGCGGGATCGGCCGGGAGCGCGTCATCGCCCGCGATGGACGACCCGGAATGCGCGACCGACGGCGACGACACGAGCACGAACCTGCTCACACCCGACGCCGCGGCGGCCGCGAGGAGCGCCCGGGTGCCCTCGACGTTGACCGCCTCGAACTCCGACGGCGAGCCCGTGAGCGACACCTTGGCGGCGAGGTGCACGACGGCCTCCATGCCGAGCGTGGCGCGGACGATGTCGGCGTCGGAGGTCATCGACCCGAGCGCATCGACGGCGCCGTCGACTCCCGAAGGGCGACGCTGGAACGTGCGCACGGCATGGCCCTCCCGCACGAGCGCCGAGGCGACGGCTGCGCCCAGGAAGCCGCTCGCGCCGGTGACGAGCACGCGCGCAGGGGTCACGGCCGCGTCATCCGCCCGCCGGAGAGCACGCCGCCCGCCCAGCGCGCCAGGCGGGTGCGGTCGATCTTCGAATTGTGCCGGATGTCGGTCGGCAGGATGGGCACCTCGATCACGGCGGCGAGCGCCACTTCCGGCTGCACCGCCGACCGGACCGCCGCGGCGAGACCGGCCGAGTCGAGCCGGGGATGCCGCGCGCTCGACTCGACGACGGCGACGACCTGCTGGGTGCCGACGGGACCGATGCCGACGATCGCCGCGCGCCCCACCTCGTGGATGCGCTCGATGCGCTGCTCGGGCGCGACCGGGGTGACGACGCCGGATGCCGTCGCGATGACGTGCTGCAGGCGCCCCTCGACCCAGAGCCTGCCGGCCGCGTCGAGATGACCGACGTCTCCGGTGCGATGCCAGCGTCCGGCCGAGGTGTCGAGGTGTGCCGTGCCGCGACGCGAGGCGCGGTCGGTGAGCCACAGCCTGTCGTAGTGGTCGAAGAGGTGCGGAGCCGAGACGACGATCTCGCCGGTGACGTCGGGTGCGGCATCCGGCTTCCCCACGGCGACCCCGAGGTCGTCGAGCGCGCTGATGGCCACCGCGACCGACGACGCGGGACGCCCGACACAGACCCCGCCAGACGGGCCGGCGTCACGGATGCCGTCGAGCCCGATGTCGGTGAGCAGCAGTCCCTCGGTCATGCCGTAGGGGGTGTGCGCGGTCGCTGCGGGCATCACCGCCGAGATCGCCGACAGCAGAGGCTCGGCGATCGGCGCGCCCGCCGACAACATCGTGCGCACCCGCGCGAGCGCCACCCTGTCGCCGGAGGAGAGATCGGATGCCGTCGCCACGACGTTCGCGACGGCCGCCGGTGAGAGGAATACCACGTCGGCCTCGACGGCGGCGGCCGCGGCGGCGACAGCCCGCGCGGTCAGCGTGCGCGGGGACGTGACGTCCATGTCGGGGGTGGCCGACGTGGCGCCCAGGGCCGGTCCGAGCAGCGCGAAGGGGGCGAACCCGGCGACGAGGCCCGTGCCGACCCCGATGCCGTACTGCCGCGCCAGGGCGTCGCGCACACCTTCGAGCTGGGCGCGGGTGTAGACGGCGCCCTTCGCGGGACCGGTGGAGCCGGAGGTGAACAGCACCGCGGCGGGGGCGTCGGCCGGGGGCGCGGGAGTCGAGGGGTCGAGGGGTTCCGCACGGCCGAGCGCCGCGACATCCGCGAGGCACATGCCGACACCGAGCGCACGTCGTGCGATGCCCGGCAGCCTCGTGGTGGAGATGCGCACGCCCGGCCATCCGAGGGCTCTCGCCGCGGTCAGACCGGGCAGAGCCCCGATGAGGTGGTCGGGGCGCGCGCCGCGCACCGCTCTCGTCAGCCCGCGGATGCCGAGTCCCGCGTCGGCGACCACGACCGTCGCGCCGATGCGCAGGCACGCGTACAGCACGGCGGTGAGGTCGGCCCCCGGGGGTACGAGCAGGCTCACCCGATGACCCGGCTCGACGCCGACGGCGCGGAGACCGGCGGCGAGCTCGCGCACACGGCGGGAGAGCAGCCGCCAGGAGACCACGCGCGGCGGCGCGACGGCGAAGATCGTCTGGTCGGCAGACATCGTCGCGGCGGGCGGCTTCATCTCGACCAGGGCGGTGTCGTCGCTGTCGGCGAGAGTGTCGAGGTGATGCCACAGCGGTCGGCGGTCGACGGCATCCGCGGGGCCGGGCGCATGCGGATCCGGGACGCGCGCGGCAGTCGACGCCCCGGTGGTCGCGTCGACGGACGTGATGGCGAACCTGTCGCCGAGCCAGTCGAGCACCGCGGGCGCGTAATCGACATCCTCGGCGATCAGATGCCCGGCACCTTCGAATCGGTGGATGTCGGCGTGCGGCATCCTCTCGGCGAGGTCGTCGAGGTAGCGATCGCCGAAGATCGGATCGCGCGGACCCCACAGCAGCAGAGCCGGCACCCCGAGGAGACGGATGCCCGCGGCGACACGATCGAGCTCCGCCCGGCTGTCGTGCGCCAGGTCCGCCGGGATGTCGGCGACGAAACCCCCGATACCGCCGCGCCGGTCCGCCGTGCGGTACGGAGCCCGGTACCCCGCCTTGACCGCGGGCGTCAGGGCCGGATGGGCGAGCCCCAGGGTCGTCTCGAGGAACGCCGGCGTCCGAACCGTCGATGCCGCGAGCCCCCCGAGCGTGACGCGGAGCGGCGCCGGGATCGGCACACCGTCCGGTTGATGCACGGCCGTGTTGAGCGACATGACGCCGGCGAGGTGCTGCGGATGATCGACCGCCCACCCGAACGCGACGACGCCGCCCCAGTCGTGCCCGAGCGTCACGACGGGCCCCGCGAGGTCGAGGGCGTCGGTCAGGTCGCCGAGGTCGCGTACGCGCTGCGCCAACGTCCGCGGCGCTCCGGTGCGCTCCGAGAAGCCCATGTCGAGCTGGTCGACCGCGACGACCCGCCACGCCGGGTCACCCGCGGCTGCGGCATCCGTCGCCGTCGCCAGCAGGGAGCGCCAGAGATACGACCACGTCGGGTTGCCGTGCACGCAGAGGACGGTGCCGATCGGGGCGACCCCGAGATCGTCGAGCGCGTCGGCGTTGTCGAGGAGATGCCAACCCCGGGTGACGCCGTCGCCCGACGACGGTGCGGAGACGAGCCGCGAGAACCGCGGGTCGAGGCCGTCGAGGTCGTGTGGGGGGCGGGAGGCGGGGGCCGGGGTCATCCGAGGGAGACGACCTGCGGGCGAACTCACCAGGCGAGCTCGAGCATGGCCGTGTTGAGCCCCGACCCCACGCCCATCAGCAGCACCCGGTCGCCCTTGGCGAGCCGCGCCGCCTCCTCCTCGAGGGTGATGGGGATGGATGCCGGGCCGACGTTGCCGTACTTCGGATAGGTCAGCGGCACCTTCGCCCGGCTCATGCCCGTCGCCTTGACGATCGAGTCGGTGTGCACGTCGGAGACCTGATGGATGATGTAGCGGTCCATGTCCTGCCAGCTCCAGTCGCGCTGCGCCTCCTTCCAGGCGGAGACGACGAGGTCGAGCCCGCCCTTGAGCAAGGCCTTCGCGTTGGTGAACATGCCGTCGACGCTGCCGACGCAGAGATCGTTGAACTGGGTGGCCGCGCGGGTGACGCCGCCGAGCATCCGATGTCCTTCCGGATGGGAGTCGGCCGGCCCGAGTACGGCCGCCGCGGCACCGGACCCGAGGGTGAGGCTCGCGAACTCGCTCATGAAGTCGGAGCGACCGAGGTCTGCGGTGGTGAGCCGTTCGATGGTGTTGTGCTGGATGTCATCGGCGTCCTCGCCATCGATGACCACCGCGTACTTGATCTGCCCGGAGTCGATGAGGCCGGCCGCGAGGCTCATGCCGTTGACGAAGCCGAGGCACGCGTTCGCGATGTCGAAGTTGATGGCCGACGACGGCAGCCCGAGCCCGTGATGGATGCGCACGGCGACCGACGGCTCGAGGTGCTTGCGCGTCACCGAGGTGTTGATGAGGAGGCCGACCTGATCGGGTCGCACACCGGCGGTCGCGAGAGCCCGTCTGCCCGCCTGGATCGCGGCGTCGTCGAACTGCTGACCGTCGGCCCAGTTGCGTCGTTCGTGCACTCCGGCGACCCGCTGCAGGAGTCCCTTGGGCAACCGCAACCGGGTGAGCGCGGGGGCGAGACGTCGATCGATGTCCTCGGAGGTCGTCACCCGGGGCGCGATCGTGGTCGCGACCGAGAGGAGGGAGACGTTCCGATGGGTCGTCGTTGCGTTTCCGTCCAACGAATCTCCGTATCGGATTGTGCTGCGGGCGGGTGGGACTCGTCCATTATTCTCCCAGCAACCTGAATGCGCTCGGTACCACCCGCAGGGGTTGACGTCGGCGCGCCGCGGCCTTCGGGCAATACAGTCGAGAGACCCGCCAGACAGCGCAGACAGGGAGACCCGATGAGCATCGCCGCCGAGACCCGCGAACCCCGTGAACCGGCCGGGTCGCACGTCGCCGACACGCACGACCTCATCCGGGTGCACGGCGCTCGCGAGAACAATCTGCGCGACGTGAGCGTCGACATCCCGAAGCGGCGTCTGACCGTGTTCACCGGTGTCTCGGGGTCGGGCAAGAGCTCGCTCGTGTTCGGCACGATCGCGGCCGAGTCGCAGCGGATGATCAACGAGACCTACAGCGCGTTCCTGCAGGGCTTCATGCCGACCCTCGCCCGCCCCGACGTCGATCTGCTCGACGGCCTCACCACCGCCATCATCGTCGACCAGGAGCGCATGGGCGCCAACGCCCGCTCCACCGTCGGCACCGCCACCGACGCGAACGCCATGCTCCGCATCGTGTTCAGCAGGCTCGGGCGACCGCACATCGGTTCACCGCAGGCCTTCTCGTTCAACGTCGCGTCCATCAGCGGCGCCGGAGCCGTCACGATGGAGAAGGGCGGCCAGACCGTCAAGGAACGGCGGGAGTTCACCGTCACCGGCGGCATGTGTCCGCGGTGCGAGGGCATGGGCACGGTCAACGACATCGACCTGACCCAGCTCTACGACGACAGCAAGTCGCTCGCCGAGGGCGCGATCACCATCCCGGGATACACGGCGGACGGATGGATGGTGCGCATCTTCAGCGAGTCCGGATTCCTCGACCCGCACAAACCGATCCGCGACTATTCGCCGCGTGAGCTGGACGACTTCCTGCGCAAGGAGCCGACGAAGGTGGCGCTCCAATCGATGAACATGACCTTCGAGGGGCTCATCCCCAAGATCCAGAAGTCGTTCTTCTCGAAGGACCGCGATGCGATGCAGCCGCACATCCGTGCCTTCGTCGAGCGTGCGGCGACCTTCACGGCGTGCCCGGAATGCGGAGGCACGAGGCTGAGCGAGGCTGCGCGGTCATCCCGGATCGACGGGGTCAACATCGCCGACGCCTGCTCGATGCAGATCAGCGACCTCGCAGCGTGGGTGCGTGGCCTCGACGAACCGGCGATGGCGCCGCTGCTCGAGACCCTGCGGCAGATCCTCGACTCGTTCGTGAACATCGGCCTCGGCTACCTCTCCCTCGACAGGCCATCGGGCACGCTCTCCGGTGGCGAGGCGCAGCGCACCAAGATGATCAGGCACCTCGGCTCGAGCCTCACCGATGTCACCTACGTCTTCGACGAGCCCACGGTGGGTCTGCACCCGCACGACATCAGGCGCATGAACGACCTCCTGCTGCGGTTGCGCGACAAGGGCAACACTGTGCTCGTCGTCGAGCACAAGCCGGAGACGATCGCGATCGGCGATCATGTGGTCGACCTCGGGCCCGGCGCCGGGTCGGCCGGCGGCACCGTCTGCTTCGAGGGGACCGTCGCCGACCTGCGATCGAGCGGCACCCTCACCGGTCGTCACCTCGATGATCGCGCGACCCTCAAGCAGAGCCTGCGCACGTCGACGGGAACGCTCGAGGTCAGGGGTGCGTCGGAGAACAACCTGCGCGACGTCGATGTGGATGTGCCGCTCGGCGTGCTGACCGTGGTGACGGGTGTCGCCGGCTCGGGCAAGAGCTCGCTCATCCACGGGTCGATCTCTAAGCGTGCCGGCATCGTCAGCATCGATCAGGCCGCCATCCGCGGGTCGAGGCGCAGCAACCCGGCGACCTACACCGGGCTGCTCGAGCCGATCCGCAAGGAGTTCGCGAAGGTCAACGGTGTGAAGCCCGCGCTGTTCAGCGCCAACTCGGAGGGCGCGTGTCCGAACTGCAACGGGGCTGGGGTGATCTACACCGACCTCGGCGTCATGGCGGGGGTCACCACGGTGTGCGAGGTGTGTGAGGGGCGGAGGTTTCAGGCATCCGTTCTGGAGTACCACCTCGGCGGCCGCGACATCAGCGAGGTGCTGATGATGTCGGTGAGCGAGGCCGAGCAGTTCTTCGGAGCGGGCGAGGCGCGGGTGCCCGCGGCGCATGCGATCCTCACCCGTCTGGTCGATGTCGGCCTCGGGTACCTCAAGGTCGGGCAGCCGCTCACGACGCTGTCGGGCGGTGAGCGTCAACGGCTCAAGCTGGCGACCCACATGGGCGAGAAGGGCGACGTGTACGTTCTGGATGAGCCCACGACCGGACTGCATCTCGCCGACGTGCAGAACCTGCTGGGCCTGCTCGACAGGCTCGTGGACTCCGGTAGATCGGTGATCGTCATCGAGCACCATCAGGCCGTGATGGCCCATGCCGATTGGATCATCGACCTCGGACCAGGCGCAGGGCACGACGGCGGGCTCGTGGTGTTCGAGGGGACTCCCGCGGATCTCGTCGCGGCCCGTTCGACGCTCACCGGCGAGCATCTGGCGGCCTACGTGGGGGCGGCG
>JBEANR010000010.1:0-6751 GCA_041165365.1 Actinomycetota bacterium
TGGCGCTCACCCCGGGCAAGACGGGCGGGAGGGAGCGACGCGTGATCGCGTTCTTCGGGGTGCGCGGGGTCGGCTCGCTGTTCTACATCGCGTACGCGCTCGAGCAGGGATCGTTCCCCGAGGCGGACAGGCTGTGGGCGATCGTCTCGTTGGTGATCGTCGGGTCGATCGTGATCCACGGGGTCGCGGCGACACCGGTGATGGCGAGACTCGACGCCCGTCGTGAGCGCATCGCGGACCGCCGCGACTCGGATCCCGAAACGACACCGGTCTGACCGGGGTTCGCCGCGTCCACTGCTGCGAAATCAGGAGATTCTCACGACACGCCGCCATTCGGGCCAAGACTCGCTGAGGGCAGACCGGATCTCCTGATTTTGCAGCGGTATGCGCGGGGTCGGGTCGCTGGTTATGTCTGAGGGCCGCGCCGAAGGGCCCCGCCACGAACCGCCCCGACCACCTCAGATCGGCGTCGTCTCCGGATCGCTGTCGCGCCGGTCGGCCACCTTCTCGCGACGGGCGTCGAGCCTCGCCATCACCGGTGTCGCCGCGACCCCGTGGATCACGATCGACCCGACGATCACCAACGACACGATCGCCCACAGCCTGTCCGCCTCGGGGAACGATCCCTGCTCGAGCGCGTACGCGATGTAGAACAGGGAGCCGACCCCGCGCACCCCGAAGAACGCGATCACGCGTCGCTCCCTCCCGCCCGTCTTGCCCGGGGTGAGCGCCAGCCACCCGGTGAGCGGACGGATGATCAGCAGGAAGGCCAGGGCGACCGCGATCTCCAGCCACCCGATCTCGGCGAGCAGTCCGCGCGAGATCGCGCCGCCGAGCAGCAGAAGCACGACGACGGTCAGCAGGCGCTCGATCTGCTCGACGAAGCTGTGCAGCACCCCGTGGTAGCTGTGCTGGCGCTCCGCCGCGCGGATCGTGCACGCGCACACGAACACGGCGACGAACCCGTACCCCTCAGCGCTCTCCGCGATGCCGTACGCGAGGAAGGTGGCGGCGAGAGCGACGAATCCCTCGGCCTTCTCGGCGAGTCCGACCCGCTCGGCGATCGATGAGAAGAACAGGCGCCGCAGCATCCATCCGACCAGGAGTCCGACCGAGACGCCGATCGCCGTCCTCCAGAGCACGTCGACGAGCAGCCACTCGCCCAGCCAGCCCTGCGGCGCGATCCCCGCGAGGCTGATCGCGACGGCGGCGTAGGTGAAAGGGAAGGCGAGCCCGTCATTGAGCCCGGCCTCGGAGGTGATGGCGAAGCGCACCTCGTCGTCGTTCGACCCGGTGACAGAACCCGCCCCCTCGGGTTCGTCGTCGACGACGGGTTCGCTCACCTGCACCTCGGTCGCGAGCACCGGATCGGTCGGGGCGAGGGCCGCCGCGAGCAGCACGGCGCTGGCGATGCCGAGTCCGAGCACGGTGTGACCCACGAGCGTCAGGGCGATGATCGACAGGGGCATGGTGATCGCGAGAAGTCGCCAGGTGGTCGACCACGAACGCCATCCGAACGGGCGGTTGATGGCGAGTCCGGCGCCCATGAGCGAGATGATCACGCACACCTCGGTGAGGTGCAGTGCGACATCGGGATTCTCGGTCGGCCTGGGGTCCGGCAGGTCGGGGAGGACGGCGAACAGCAGGATGCCCGCGCCGAGGAACACCATCGGCATCGACACGGGCAGGCGCCCGAGGAGCCGGGGGAGGAGCGCCGCGGCGAACGTCGCGAGACCGATGGCGACGAACACGAGACCGGCGCCGTCGAAATCGATCACCGGGCCAGCCTACGTGCCACGCCATGGAGCCTTCGATCGCGGCTCCGGTCGGGTCGGCACCACCGACTGCCGCTCCGGCGCCCGCGTTCTACACTCGACTCATGCCCGAATCATCCGAAGCGCCGGCGCCGGACATCAAACCACGCTCGCGTGTGGTCACCGACGGGATCGAGGCCACGACCTCCCGCGGGATGCTGCGTGCCGTGGGCATGGGCGACGCCGACTGGCACAAACCGCAGATCGGTATCGCGAGCTCGTGGAACGAGATCACCCCGTGCAATCTCTCCCTCGACCGCCTCGCGCAGGCGTCGAAGGAGGGGGTGCACGCCGGCGGCGGGTATCCGCTCCAGTTCGGCACCATTTCGGTCTCCGACGGCATCTCGATGGGGCACGAGGGGATGCATTTCTCCCTCGTGAGCCGGGAGGTCATCGCCGACTCGGTCGAAACGGTCATGCAGGCCGAGAGGCTCGACGGCTCCGTCCTGCTGGCCGGCTGCGACAAATCCCTCCCCGGCATGCTCATGGCCGCGGCGCGCCTCGATCTCGCCTCGGTCTTCCTCTATGCGGGGTCGATCGCCCCCGGCTGGGTCAAGCTCAGTGACGGCACCGAGAAAGACATCACGATCATCGACTCCTTCGAGGCGGTCGGCGCGGTGAAGGCCGGGCGGATGTCGGAGGCCGACGCCAAGCGCATCGAATGCGCCTTCGCGCCCGGCGAGGGGGCCTGCGGCGGCATGTACACCGCGAACACCATGGCGAGCGTCGCCGAGGCGCTGGGAATGAGTCTTCCCGGCTCCACCTCGCCGGCCTCGGCGGACCGCCGTCGCGACGCGTTCGCCCACCAGTCGGGCGAGGCGGTAGTGAACATGCTGCGCCTCGGCATCACGGCTCGCGACATTCTCACGAAGGACGCCTTCGAGAACGCGATCGCCGTCGCCATGGCCCTCGGCGGTTCGACGAATGTCGTGCTCCATCTGCTGGCGATCGCTCACGAGGCCGAGGTGGAACTCACCCTCGACGACTTCAACCGCATCGGATCCACGATCCCGCATATCGGAGACCTCAAGCCGTTCGGCGCCTACGTGATGAACGACGTCGACCGTCACGGCGGCATCCCCGTGCTGATGAGGGCGCTGTTGGATGCCGGGCTCCTGCACGGCGACGCGCTCACGGTCACCGGCAGAACCCTCGCCGAGAACCTCGCGGAGCTCGACCCCGAGCCGCTCGACGGCACGGTGCTCAGGACGCTCGACAATCCGATCCACGCCACCGGCGGGCTCACCATCCTGCGCGGCACGCTCGCGCCGGACGGGGCCGTGGTCAAGACCGCGGGGTTCGACGCCGAGGTGTTCGAGGGGCCCGCGAGGGTGTTCGAGCGTGAGCGCGCGGCGATGGACGCCCTCACGGCCGGATCGATCGCGGCGGGCGACATCGTCGTCATCCGCTACGAGGGCCCGAAGGGTGGCCCAGGCATGCGCGAGATGCTCGCCATCACCGCCGCCATCAAGGGGGCGGGCCTCGGCAAGGATGTACTACTGTTGACCGACGGCAGATTCTCAGGCGGCACAACCGGCCTGTGCATCGGCCACATAGCTCCCGAAGCGGTGGACTCAGGTCCGATCGCCTTCGTGCGCGATGGTGATCTGATACGGGTCGATATCGCAGCTCGCTCCCTCGACCTACTGGTCGAGCTGGCAGAGTTGGAAGCTCGCCGCTCCGGTTGGGCGCCGCTTCCCCCGCGCTACACCCGAGGCGTTCTCGCCAAGTACTCGAAGCTCGTGCACTCCGCCGCGGAGGGCGCGGTCACCGGGTAGACGGCGCGTCCCGCCCACGACCCAAGGATCAGACCACCATGCCCACCGACCCCCTCGTGCCCACGGACCGGCGACCGGTGCCGACGGCCAGGCCCGCAGCACCGCCTAAGCCCTCGCCCTCGACGGCGGCCCCGGTCGTGCTCACCGGATCCGGCGCGATCCTGCGCTCGCTCGAGATGCTGGGTATCACCGATGTCTTCGGGCTCCCGGGCGGCGCGATCATGCCGTTCTACGACGAACTCATGTCGTCGGAGGGGATCCGGCACATCCTCGTGCGGCACGAGCAGGGTGCCGGTCACGCGGCCGAGGGGTACGCGTCATCCAGTGGCCGGCTCGGCGTCGCGATCGCGACCTCGGGCCCCGGCGCCACCAACCTCGTCACCGCCATCGCCGACGCCCACATGGACTCGGTGCCGTTACTTGCCATCACCGGTCAGGTCTTCAGCACCTCGATGGGCACCGACGCCTTCCAGGAGGTCGACATCGTGGGCATCACGATGCCGATCACCAAGCACTCGTTCCTGGTCACGAAGCCCGAAGACGTGCCGGCCACGATCGCCGCCGCCTACCACATAGCCACGACGGGCCGACCCGGACCGGTGCTGGTGGATGTCACGAAGGACTGCCAGCAGGCCAGTGCGCCGTTCATCTGGCCGCCGAAGGTCGAGCTGCCCGGTTACCGTCCAGTGGTGAAGGCGCACGGCAAGCAGATCCAGGCGGCGGCCCAGCTTCTCGTCGAGGCGAAGCGGCCCGTGCTCTACGTGGGCGGCGGCGTCATCCGCTCCGGCGCCTCCGCCGAGCTTCTCGCCCTGGCCGAACTCACCGGCGCGCCCGTGGTCACCACCCTCATGGCGCGCGGTGCCTTCCCCGATTCGCACCGTCAGCACCTCGGCATGCCGGGCATGCACGGCACGGTTCCGGCCGTGCTCGGCCTGCAGGAGGCCGACCTGCTCATCGCGCTCGGCGCCCGCTTCGACGATCGCGTGACCGGCAAGCCGAGCGAGTTCGCGCCGGACGCCAAGGTGGTGCACGTCGACATCGACCCCGCCGAGATCTCGAAGATCCGACTCGCCGACGTGCCGATCGTGGGGGATGCCCGCGACGTCATCGCCGATCTGACACTCGCCTACGAGGCGGTGCTGGCCGACCACACCCCCGACACCGCGGAGTGGTGGACGAGGCTCGAGAAGCTGCGCAGCGACTTCCCGCTCGGGTACGACGAGCCCGACGACGGACTGCTCTCGCCGCAGTACGTGATCGAGCGCATCGGGCAGATCACCGGCCCGGAAGGCGTCTACGCCTCGGGCGTCGGCCAGCATCAGATGTGGGCGGCGCAGTTCATCAAATACGAGCGGCCGAACGCATGGCTGAACTCCGGCGGCGCGGGCACGATGGGCTACGGGGTTCCGGCGGCCATGGGTGCCAAGGTCGCTCAGCCCGACAGGCTCGTCTGGGCGATCGACGGTGACGGCTGCTTCCAGATGACCAACCAGGAGCTCGCGACCTGCGTCATCAACAACATCCCGATCAAGGTCGCGATCATCAACAACTCCTCGCTCGGCATGGTGCGGCAGTGGCAGACCCTCTTCTACGAGGGCAGGCACTCCTTCACCGACCTCAACACCGGGCACGACACGGTCATGGTTCCCGACTTCGTGAAACTCGCGGAGGCGTACGGTGCGGTCGGCATCAGGGTGAGGAACAAGGAAGACGTCGACGCCGCCATCATCCGGGCCAACGAGATCGAGGATCGGCCCGTCGTCATCGACTTCATCGTGAGCCGCGACTCGATGGTCTGGCCGATGGTGCCCCAGGGCGTCGGCAACTCGTCGGTGCAGTACGCCCGCGAGCACGCGCCGGAGTGGGAGGAAGACTAGGCCATGTCGCATGTGCTGTCACTCCTCGTCGAAGACAAACCAGGTCTGCTGACCCGGGTCGCCGGACTGTTCGCGCGGCGCGGTTTCAACATCGAATCCCTCGCGGTCGGCAAGAGCGAGATCCCTGGGCTCTCCCGCATCACCGTGGTGGTGGATGTCGAGGAACTCCCGCTCGAGCAGGTCACCAAGCAGCTCAACAAGCTCATCAACGTGATCAAGATCGTCGAACTCGATCCCGCCCAGACCGTGGAGCGCGAGCACATGCTCATCAAGGTGCGGGTCGACAACACGACGCGCAGCCAGATCCTCGAGGCGGCCAATCTGTTCCGTGCCAGGATCGTGGATGTCTCGACCGACGCCCTCGTCATCGAGGTCACCGGTGACACCCCCAAGGTGCAGGCGTTGCTGAGGGTGCTCGAGCCGTACGGCATCAAGGAGATCGCCCAATCGGGGTTGCTCGCGATCGGGCGCGGTTCGAAGAGCATCACCGAGCGCGTCTACAAGAACTGAATACACCGGCCGAATCGGGTCCCTGAGCGTGTCGAAGGGGCCTGCTGCCACGAACGGGTCCCTGAGCTTGTCGAAGGGGCCTGCTGCCACGAACGGGTCCCTGAGCGTGTCGAAGGGGCCTGACCAGAACACACACAACCAAGGAGCACCCCACCGTGACCGAGATCTTCTACGACGACGACGCCGACCTCGCCCTCATCCAGGGCAAGAAGGTCGCCGTCATCGGCTACGGCTCGCAGGGCCACGCGCACGCCCAGAACCTGCGCGACTCGGGTGTCGAGGTCGTCGTCGGCCTCAAGCCCGAATCGAAGTCGAAGCCCAAGGCCGAGGAGGCCGGCTTCACCGTGCTCCCCGCGTCGGAGGCCGCGGCCTGGGCCGATGTCGTCGTGATCCTCGCTCCCGACCAGAACCAGCGGCACCTCTACGCCGACGACATCGCCGCGAACCTCAGCGAGGGCAACGCGCTCGTCTTCGGGCACGGGTTCAACATCCGTTTCGGCTACATCACCGCACCGGCCGGCGTCGACGTGCTGCTCGTCGCCCCCAAAGGGCCCGGCCACACCGTGCGCCGCGAGTACGAGGCCGGTCGCGGGGTTCCCGTCATCGTCGCCGTCGAACAGGATGCCACCGGTGGCGCCTGGGATCTCGCCTGGTCGTACTCGAAGGCCATCGGCGGGCTGCGCGCCGGCGGCATCAAGACCACGTTCACGGAGGAGACCGAGACCGACCTGTTCGGCGAGCAGGCCGTGCTCTGCGGCGGAACCTCGCAGCT
>JBEANR010000011.1:0-26291 GCA_041165365.1 Actinomycetota bacterium
CTCGATCGCCGGCCTGCTCAGGTTGCCTCCACTTTACTCCACAATCAACCACAAATCATAGAGACAGACCCGAAAGGGGGGTGACGGAGAGGGTGGATGCCCGCGAACACGGGCATCGGGCCGGTGGAGGGTGGTGGAGCGACCCGACCCTCACGGAGGCACAAAAAAAGACCGACCCGAAGGTCGGTCTTGACGAGAGTGCTCAGTCACTCACGGTCGTCTCGCCCGTCTTGGCGCTTGTCCCACCGCTCGTTCATCCTGTCCATGAAGCCACTGCGCGCAGGCCCTGCGGCGGAGGTCCTGGCCGATGCGCTCGCGCGCTCTGCGGCACTTGGCTCTTGCGGGGGCGATGAGCGATGTGGGCGAGAAATGGCGAGGAGCGCGCCTCCCACGATCAGCACGAACCCGGCGATGCCGATCAGCGGCTGCCGCACGATCACTCCGGCGACGATGACGCCCACTCCGAGAAGAGCCACGAGGATGCCCACCACGATGAGGGTGTAATTCGGCTTTCCACGACCCCGTCCCACCGACGCGACGAACTCGGCGTCGTTGTGATAGAGGTTGCGCTCCATCTCCTCGAGAAGTCGTTGCTCATGCTCCGAAAGCGGCATCGGAACTCCTCTCAGCGACACGGTGACGCAGTTAGGTGTCAAGTGTATGCATGCCGCGCATCACTAGGCTAGGCGGGTGGCTGAGAGTACGCGGTTAGTTGACCTGGTCCAGACCGATATCGATCTCTTCCTCGACTCCCGTGAGCACGCCCTCTCCGCCATCGCCCCCGACCTCGCCCCGTTCATCGGGTACTCCCGCGACCTGCTCCGGGGAGGCAAGCGGTTCCGAGCGCTTTTCTGCTACTGGGGGTGGCAGGCCGTCGACGGGCGCGCCGCGGCGTTCGATCCGCTGGGCGACGACGTCGACGATGCGCGCTCGCGAGACCTCGAATCCGTCGTCAGGGCGGCGAGCGCTCTGGAGCTGTTCCACGCCGCGGCGCTCGTGCACGACGACATCATGGACAACTCCGACACCCGCAGGGGACTCCCCGCGGCTCATCGCCGCTTCGAGTCGCTCCACGACGATGCCGGGTGGGACGGCTCCCCCTCGGCGTTCGGTCGATCCGCGGCGCTGCTCCTCGGGGACCTGCTGCTCAGCTGGAGCGACGAACTCTTCGATGCGGGCATCCGAGGACTGTCCGATTCGGACGCCTCCTCGGCTGCCCGCGCCGAGTTCAACAGGATGCGCACCGAGGTCACCGCGGGGCAATACCTCGACATCCTCGACGAGAGGTCGTGGAGGAGCCATCCGGAGGACGCGCTCCTCGCCCGGGCGCACAGGGTCATCGTCTACAAGTCGGCCAAGTACAGCATCGAGGCACCCCTCGTCATCGGGGCGTCCCTCGCCGGCGCCTCCCCCGCTCAGATCTCCACTCTGCGGGATTTCGGGCTACCGCTCGGCATCGCCTACCAACTGAGGGACGATCTGCTCGGGGTGTTCGGCGATCCCGCGGTCACGGGCAAGCCGTCGGGAGACGACCTGCGAGAGGGCAAGCGCACAGTGCTCATCGCGATGGCACGCGCCGAACTCGCCCCCGGTGCCCGGGTGCTGCTCGACGAGCTCCTCGGCGACGCCGACCTCACCGCCCAGCAGGTGGCTGTGCTGCAGGCCTCGATCGTGGGCAGCGGAGCCGTGGCGAAGGTCGAGCGGATGATCACCCACAACGTCGGGCTCGCCGTCGCCGCCCTCGGGCACGCCTCGATCAGCGCGGCGGCGCGGGATCAACTCGAACTCCTCGCCGAGACGGTGACCCGCCGATCATCGTGACGCCGGACGGGTCGAGGGCCTCGCCGGCCGATCAGAAACCGAGGGCCTGAGCCACCCGACGCACCTCGGCCTTGCGCCCGGCGCGGAGGGCGTCGATCGGCGCGGCGTCGAGCACCTCGTCGACCCCGAGCAGCCAGCCCATCGCCTCCTCGTCGCTGAAGCCGCTGTCGGCGAGCACGACCAGGGTGCCGCGGAGTTCGTGGAGAGGCTCCCCGTCGCGCACGAACAGCGCCGGAACCCTCTGAACGCCGTCGATCCTCGCCGACAGCAGCGAGCGGTCCTCGATGAGACGACGCACCTTACTGACGCCGATCCCGAGTTCGTCGACGAGGTCGGGGATGGTCAGCCAGACGGTGTCAGCGGGGATGGTCACCGCTCCACCCTGCCAGAACGGAGGGTCGTGGTCGAAAGCGGTCTATGTTTCCAACAGGTTAACTGCTGCATCATCCGTCACTCTGATTGACACTGATAGACGTCTGTGTCAGGTTGGGGTCACTGTTTCCGCGGGGGCGGGCGCACCCTCGAACCCCGTCGCGAAGCTTGACCGGGGTCGGATGGCCCGTCGAACGACAGCCGGGGAACATCGAGATGACCAGATCGCAGCAGCCGTTGACCAGATTCACGCGGAGTCTCTACAACACCATCCCGATCGTGCTCGCCGGATCGATGGCGATGAGCCTGAACCTCACGGGACCCGTCTCCGCGGCGGAGGCCGAACCGAGGCGGGCGAAGGACAAGCCGTCGTCGAGCGAGCTCGGGCGCAGCATCCGGGAGGCCCTCGCCGCCGCCCACGCAGCCTCCACGGCCGAAGCCCTCTCCGTGCCCGAGACCGTGGTCGCCGCCACCGCGCCCTCGCGCTACACCGTCGTGGCCGGTGACACGGTGAGCGCCGTGGCTGCGCGGTTCGGTCTGGCGACCGCGTCGGTCCTCGCCCTCAACGGCTTGAGCTGGAAGTCGGTGATCTTCCCCGGCCAGTCGCTCACCCTGACCAGCTCGACCGCCGCCCCCATCGCATCGACGCCGGTCGCGTCGGCGTCGGCCAGCCGGTACACCATCGTCGCTGGAGACACCGTCGGGCGCATCGCGGCGAAGTTCGGGGTGAGCAGCCGGTCGATCCTGTCCGCCAACGGGCTGAGCGCCTCGAGCATCATCTACGCGGGCAGTTCGCTCGCGATCCCCGCGGCGCAGTCCGCGGCATCCGCCGCTCCGGTGGCCATCGTGCCCGCGGTGCAGATCAGTCCGGCCCCGACCGTGGGAGCCACCTCGCATGTGATCAAGCCCGGCGAGACCATCGCGAGCATCGCGGCCTCGTACGGTCAGAGCATCCAAGCGGTTCTCGCCGCGAACGGTCTCGGGTGGTCGAGTATCATCTACAGCGGTCGGGCGCTGGTGATCCCGAGTGTCGTGATCGCCGCACCGACCGCCGCGGGCGTCACGCCCCTCACGCAGGAGATGGCCCAGAACGCGACCACGATCATCTCCGTCGGCAGATCTCTCGGAGTGGGCGACTACGGCCTCGTCATCGCCCTCGCCACCGCGATGCAGGAATCCAGCCTGCGCAATCTCGACTACGGCGACCGCGACTCGCTCGGGCTGTTCCAGCAACGGCCCAGCCAGGGCTGGGGCACGCCGGCGCAGGTGCGCGACCCCGCCCACTCCGCGAGGCTCTTCTTCGGCGGGCCGTCCGGTCCGAACCGCGGGGTGACCGCCGGGCTCCTCGACATCTCGGGGTGGCAGTCCAAGACCGTGACCCAGGCGGCGCAGGCGGTGCAGTTGTCGGCGTACCCCGACGCCTACGCGCAGTGGGAGACCTCGGCCAGAGCGTGGTTGGCGCAACTGGGCTGACCCGCCTCCCCCGTAGCGTCTGCGCCCGGTGTTTTGCCCGGGCTACCGGGCGACCGCTCCGTAGACTCGACCGGTGACCACCCACGCCACAGACCCGATGATCGGCCGTCTCGTCGACGGCCGGTATCAGGTGCGGTCACGCATCGCCAGGGGCGGCATGGCGACGGTGTATCTGGCGACCGACCTCCGGCTCGAGCGACGGGTGGCCATCAAGGTCATGCACGGGCACCTGGCCGACGACAGCCAGTACAAGGCGCGGTTCATCCAAGAGGCGAGATCGGCCGCGAGGCTCGCCCATCCCAACGTGGTCAACGTCTACGACCAGGGTCAGGATGCCGACACGGCCTACCTCGTCATGGAGTACCTCCCGGGGATCACCCTGCGCGATCTGCTGCAGGAACACCGCGTGCTCACGACGGAGCAGGCCTTCGACATCATGGAGGCCGTGCTGTCCGGGCTGGCGGCAGCGCACAAGAACGGGATCGTGCATCGCGACCTCAAGCCCGAGAACGTGCTGCTCGCCGACGACGGCCGCATCAAGATCGGCGACTTCGGGCTCGCCCGCGCGGCGTCGAAGAACACCGCGACGGGCAACGCGCTCCTCGGCACCATCGCCTACCTCTCGCCGGAACTCGTCACCCGCGGCATCGCCGACACCCGCAGCGACATCTACGCGGTCGGCATCATGCTCTACGAGATGCTCGCGGGCGAACAACCGTTCAAGGGCGAGCAGCCGTTCCAGATCGCCCACCAGCACGCCAACGACACCGTGGGCACCCCCAGTTCGAAGAATCCGGCCGTGCCGACCGAGCTCGACGAACTGGTGCTGTGGGCGACGGCGAGGGACCCCGATCAGCGCCCCCGCGACGCCAAGACCATGCTCGAGCAACTGCTCGACACGCAGACCGCGCTCCAGTCCGGCGCCCCCACCGCGGCCACCGCCGTCCAGCGCACGATGGTGATGCCACCGGCCCCTCGCGTGGACACCGGCGCCACTCAGGTGCTCACTCCGCAACGTCGACAGCGCACGGGCCCCGTGGTCGCCGACAGCACGGCCGAGTTGACCAGACGCGCCGGTCGTCGCCGGTCGAAAGGCTTCTGGCTCCTCGCGCTCGTGGTGCTGCTGGCGGCCGCAGCGGGCGGCACCGGCTGGTGGTTCGGCAGCGGACCCGGTGCCCTCGTCGCCGTTCCGGATGTCGCGAACTCCTCGGTCGAGGACGCTCGCGCCGAGCTCACCGCCGCCGATCTCGTCGTCGCCGCCGACCCCGCGCTCAGATTCGATCCGGTCGTCGAGACCGGGCTCGTGATCGGCACGGAGCCCGGGAGTGGCGAACGGCTCGCCCCGGGCGAGACGGTGACCCTCGTCGTCTCGCAGGGACCGGAGCAGCTGCCCGTGCCCCTGCTGGCGACCCTGAGCCAGGATGCCGCGACGACCGCGATCACCGACGCCCGTTTCACCCTCGGCGGGGTGTCGAGGCAATTCGACGCCGAGGTGCCCCGCGACGTGGTCATCCGTGCCCTCGGTCAGGACGGCGCCGAGCTCGCGGAGGGCGCGACCTACTCCGATCGGCGTCCGATCTCGCTCGTGGTGTCGCTCGGCGCGGTTCCGGATGTCGCGGGCGCGACCGTCGACGCCGCCACCGCCGCATTGACCGAGGCGGGGTTGCAGGTGGCCCCCGAGGTCTCCACCACGTTCGACGACAACGTGCCGGAGGGGAGCGTCATCCAGGCGACCACCGACGCCGATCCGATCGTCGAGGGCTCGGTGTTCCGCCTGCTCGTCTCCGACGGGGTCGACCTCGTCGCCATCCCGGAGGGAGTCGAGGACTTGACGATCGGCGCGGCCAGGGAAGCGCTGATCGCGGTCGGATTCGTGGTCGAGGTCGACACCGACATCCCGGTCGCCTTCTGGAACCTCGACCTCCCGGCCACCCGCGTCGATTCGGTCACCCCCGGTGAGGGCGAGTCGGCCAAGCGGGGGTCGACGGTGACGATCGAGGCCTTCAGCTGAGTCCTCGAGCGAGCCGACCGGTACCCAAACCGCGGGAGAAGAAACCTCACCCGGGATTTCGACGTCAGTGCGGGAGCACGAGACGGACGCCGAGCGCGATCATCACGACGGCGATGATCCCGTCGAGCCAGCGCCACGCCCTCGGCGTACCGAGCCAGCGCCCGAGGAATCGCGCGCCCAGCGCCAGACTGAAGAACCACAACAGACTCGCCGTCATGGCGCCGACCGCGAAGAGCCAGCGTTCGGCACCGTGCGTGTTGGCGATGGTGCCGAGCAGGAACACGGTGTCGAGATAGACGTGCGGGTTCAACCACGTCAGAGCGAGGCAGGTCAGCACCGCCGACGTCACCGTTCGCCTGGTCTTGGTCGCCCCGACTCCGTCGGATGCCGCAGATGCCGCGGATGCCGCGGATGCCGCGCCGAGGCCGTCCCCCGTCGGCCTCCACGCACGCCGCGCAGCGAGAAGTCCGTAGCCCACCAGGAACGCGGCTCCCCCCCAGCGGATCCCATCGATGAGCCAGGGGGCCGCACCGAGTACCAGTCTCACGCCCGACACTCCGAGGGCGATGAGGACGGCGTCCGACACCGCGCAGATCGACGCGACAGCGATGACGTGTTGCCGCATCATCCCCTGGCGCAGGACGAAGAGGTTCTGCGCGCCGATGGCGACGATGAGCGAGAAGCCGAGCCCGAGACCGGCGATCAGAGTGGAGAGCACAGTCGACCGTACGATCTCAGCCTCGGATGCTCCAGCTCATCATTCTCATGATGCATTAGCCTGGCTTACTGTGCGGGTGTCTCCAGATCTCGCCGCCACCGTTGCGGCCGTCATCGACGGTGGCACGTTCGACGCCGCCGCACGCCTGCTGCACATCACGCCGTCCGCCGTCAGTCAGCGCATCAAGACCCTCGAGGAGCAGATCGGCCGCGTCCTGCTCATCAGGTCGAAGCCCGCAGGGGTGACCGAGGCCGGAGCGGCCGTACTGCGGATGGCGCGCCAGGTGGCCCTCGTCGAACACGACACCCTGTCGGAGCTCGGAGCAGGTGGTGACGCGGGCTCCCCGACGAGCGTGCCTCTCGCCGTCACCGCGGATTCGCTCGCGACGTGGTTCCTCGAGCCACTCTCGACACTGGCGAAGCGGCATCCGATCGTCTTCGAGTTGCACAGGGACGACCAGGATCACACGGCCGGCCTGCTCGAATCGGCGACGGTGATGGGCGCGGTCACCTCGCGGAGCATCCCGGTCGCCGGGTGCAGGGTGAGCCCACTCGGCGCAATGCGCTACGAGGCCGTCGCGACCCCCGCCTTCGTCGCGCAGTGGCTCCACGGTGTCTCCGGCACGATTCGCGACGACGCGTTCGACAGTGCGCCGATGATCGATTTCGATCGCCGGGACGACCTGCAGTCGAGGTGGATGTCGGCTCGAGGACTCGATCCGAGCAGAGCTCCCCGTCACTACGTGCCCGCTTCCGGCGAGTTCGCAGCGGCGGTCCGCCTGGGTCTCGGGTGGGCGCTGCTCCCGCGCTTGCAGTCTCAGACGGCACTGGATGCCGGGGAACTCGTGCTTCTCGGCGGTGAACCCGTCGACGTGGAACTGTACTGGCAGCAGTGGAACCTCCGCTCGCCCCTTCTCGACTCCATCGCCGACGAGATCGTGCGAGAAGGTCGCAGGGTGCTCGCCGGCGCGTGACCTCTGCCGGGTGGGCCTCAGCGCACCGAGTTCGCGGCAGCGAGCTCCTCGGCCACCAGGAACGCGAGTTCGAGCGACTGCATGTGGTTCAGCCGCGGGTCGCACAGCGATTCGTATCGTGTCGCCAGGGTCGCCTCGTCGATCTGCTCCGATCCACCCAGACACTCCGTGACGTCGTCTCCGGTGAGTTCGATGTGGATGCCGCCGGGATGCGTGCCGGCCGCCCGGTGCGCCTCGAAGAAGCCCTTGACCTCGTCGACGACGTCGTCGAACCGACGCGTCTTGTACCCGGTCGGGGTGGTCAGCCCGTTGCCGTGCATGGGGTCGGAGACCCACAGCGGCGTCGCGTCGAACGACCTGATCGCTTCGAGCAGCGGGGGCAGGGCATCGCGCACCCTGCCCGCCCCCATGCGCGAGATGAACGTCAGTCGGCCGGGCTCGCGATCGGGATCGAGCTTGTCGATGAGTCGCTCCATGTCGTGGGCCGAGGTCGAAGGGCCGAGCTTCACGCCGATCGGGTTGCGCACCCTCGAGAAGTAGTCGACGTGGGCGCCGTCGATGTCGCGGGTTCGCTCGCCGATCCAGAGGAAGTGCGCCGAGGTGTTCACGGGCATGCCCGTCCGCGAGTCGATACGCGTCATGGGCCGCTCGTAATCCATGAGGAGGCCCTCGTGGCTCGTGTAGAACTCGACGCGTTTGAGTTCGTCGAAGTCGGCTCCCGCGGCCTCCATGAACTTGATGGCCCTGTCGATGTCGCGGGCGAGCAGCTCGTACTTGGCGTTCGCGGGGTTGCGGGCGAAGCCCTGGTTCCAGCTGTGCACCTGACGCAGGTCGGCGAAGCCGCCCTGCGTGAACGCCCGGATGAGATTGATGGTGGATGCCGCGGTGTGATACCCCTTCACCAGGCGCGCCGGATCGGCTCGACGCGACTCCGGTGTGAAGTCGTAGCCGTTCACGATGTCGCCGCGGTAGGCGGGCAGGGTCACGTCGCCCCGGGTCTCGTCGTCGCTCGACCGGGGTTTGGCGAACTGGCCGGCCATACGGCCCATCTTGACGACCGGGGTGGACGCCCCGTAGGTGAGCACGACGGCCATCTGCAGGATCGTCTTGACCCGGTTGCGGATCTGCTCGGCCGTGGCGCCGGCGAAGGTCTCCGCGCAGTCGCCGCCTTGCAGCACGAAGGCGTTGCCGGATGCCGCGGCCGCGAGTCTCGCCCGCAGGATGTCGACCTCGCCCGCGAACACCAGCGGCGGGAGGGAGGCGATCTCGGCGGAGGCCGCGCCGACGGCGTCGGCATCCGGCCAGTCCGGTTGCTGTCTGATGGGGAGGGTGCGCCAGTGGTCGAGACCCGCGACGACGGCGGGGTCGGGGGGAACGACGGTGTCTTCGGACGGGTCGACCACGGCGTTCCTCAGGATGTCTCGAACCGGCGTTCGAGGCCGGTCGGCCGCGACACGGCCCCCACGATCTTAAGGTATGGGCGGCCGGGGCCTCACCGGGCCAGCGACCCTCGCTTCTCCTTCACGGAGGTGGCGTAGACGTCGACGTACTCCTGCCCGCTCAACCGGTTGAGCTCGTACATGATCTCGTCGGTGATGCTCCTCAGGATGAAGCGGTCGCCCTCCATGCCGTGGAAGCGGGAGAAGTCCAGCGGCTCGCCCACGATCATCCCGATCCGGCGCACCTTCGGCAGTCGCCTGCCGATCGGCATCACCTTCTCGGTGTCGATCATCGCGACGGGCACGACGGGCACGTCGCCCTCGAGGATCATCCGGGCGACACCGGTGCGTCCGCGATACAGCTTGCCGTCTGGGCTTCTGGTGCCCTCGGGGTAGATGCCGAGCATCTCGCCCTTCGCGAGCACGCCGAGCCCGGTCTGCAGCGAGGCCTCGGACGCCTTGCCGCCGGAGCGGTCGATCGGCAGCATCCCAGCGGATTTGAGGAAGGTGCGAGTGAACCAGCCCTTCAGTCCGGTGCCGGTGTAGTAGTCGCTCTTGGCCAGGAAGCTGATCTGACGGTCGATCAGCAACGGGAGGAATACGGAGTCGATGAACGAGAGGTGGTTGCTCGCGAGGATCACCGCCCCGGTCTTCGGGATGTTCTCGTGCCCCGTGATCCACGGCCGGAACGCGGTGCGCAGGATCGGGCCGACGACGAAGTTCTTCATGAGCCAATAGAACATCCGGGCCCTCTCCCTCGACGTCGACTCACTGTATCCCGCTTCCTCGCGCCGGTCGTCACCGCGCCAGCTGATGGTGGCGCGCGAGGTCGGCGGCGCCCACGACCCCGGCGTCGTTGCTGAGCTCGGCGACCACGAACCCGGGCTCCGGGTGGAAGCCGCGGGCGGGCACGTGCGACAGGAACGACTCGCGGATGGGCGCGAGCAGCAACTCGCCGGCGGCGGCCACTCCCCCGCCGATCACGAAGAGCTGAGGGTCGAGGACGGCGCTGAGCGACGCGCAGGCCTGGCCGAGCCAGTGCCCGAGTTCGCGGAGCGCCTGCAGGGCGCCGGGGTCGCCGTCGCGGATGAGGGCTCCGACATCGGCCCCGGTGAGCTCGCCGGCGGCCTCACGCCGCCTGGCGAGGGCTTGCCCGATCCCTCCGACGTCGGCGATGGCGTTCGCCATGCGCAGCAAGGCACGCCCGGAACCGTACTGCTCGATGCATCCCCGGGCGCCGCAGCCGCAGGGCAGCCCGTCGGGCACGATCCGCATGTGGCCGAGCTCGGCTCCCGCCCCGAATCCACCGCGGAACAGCTCGTCGCGGGTGACGATCGCACCACCGACTCCGGTACCGATCGTGAGCATGGTCATGTCGCTGACGAGTCGACCCGCGCCGAATCTGAACTCGGCCCAGCCCGCGGCGTTCGCGTCGTTGTCGATGGTGATGGTCTGGCTCACCCTGCGGCTGAGCACCTCCCTGAGCGGTTCCTCCCGCCAGGGGATGTTCGGGGTGTAGTAGACGGTCGACTGTGCGGCGTCGATGAATCCGGGGGCGGCCACCCCGACCGAACGGATGTCGCGACCGGACGCCAGCCGGTCGATCATCGCCACGACGGCGTCGACGATGGCGTGCGAGTCGTCGGCGTCGGTGGCGACCCTGTCCTCGGCGAGGATGTCACCGAAGTCGCTCACGACACCGCCGGCGATCTTGGTGCCTCCGATGTCGATGCCGATAGCGTCCATCTGCGCGCCTCTCTCCCCGTCATCCCGGGCACGATCGCGCCCCGAGAGATTCTAGGGACTGGGGAGCGCCCGGTAGACTCGGCGGACTACCCGCACCGGTGCCGAAGGAGCTGCCGTGAAACAGTACGACGTCCCCGCGATGGTCGAGGCCGACCCCCACGCGAACGCCTCGGATCTGCTCATCGATCGCGTCGCCGCGACCCCCGACCTCCCGCTGTTCGCCCTCCCGCGGCCCGACGGGACGTGGAGCGACGTCACGGCATCGGAATTCCTCGCCCAGGTCACAGCGCTCGCCAAGGGTCTGGTCGCCGCCGGCATCGAACCCGGCGACAAGATCGGGCTGATGTGCAAGACGCGCTACGAGTGGACCCTCGTCGACTTCGCGACCTGGTTCGCGGGCGCGGTGCTCGTGCCGGTCTACGAGACCTCCTCGCCGACCCAGGTCTCCTGGAACATGACCGACTCCGGCGCCGTCGCCATGATCACCGAGACGGCCGACCACTTCGCCCGCTTCGACGAGGTCTACGCCGACCTCCCCCTCGTGCGGAAGGTGTGGCAGATCGACCTCGGCGACCTCGACAAGCTCGCCCACCAGGGGGAGGTCGTCCCGGACGCCGAGATCGAGCGCCGCCGCTCCCTCGCGGTCGGCTCGGACATGGCCACCCTGATCTACACCTCGGGCACGACGGGTCGACCGAAGGGCTGCGTGCTGACCCACTCCAACTTCGTCGAGCTCTGCCGCAACGCGCAGAAAGCGATCCCCGAGGTCGTGAGCCCGGGCTCCACGACCCTCCTGTTCATCACCACCGCGCACATCTTCGCCCGCTTCATCGCCGTGCTGTCGGTGCACGGCGGTGTGAAGGTGGGTCATCAGCCCGACACGAAGCTGCTGCTCCCGTCGCTCGCGAGCTTCAAGCCGACCTTCCTGCTCGCCGTCCCCCGGGTCTTCGAGAAGGTGTACAACTCGTCGGAGCAGAAGGCGGAAACCGGCGGCAAGGGCAAGATCTTCCGCGCAGCTGCGGATGTCGCGATCGAACACTCCAAGGCGGTGGACGCGGGCTCCGTCCCGTTCGGACTCAAAGTCAAGTTCGCGCTCTTCGACCGCCTCGTGTACTCGAAGATCCGTGCCGCGATGGGCGGCAACGTGAAGTACGCGGTCTCCGGGTCCGCTCCCCTGGGTCTGCGCCTCGGGCACTTCTACCGCAGCCTCGGCATCACCATCCTCGAGGGCTACGGTCTCACCGAGACCACCGCTCCCATCTCGGTCAACGTCCCGTCGAACTTCAAGATCGGCAAGGTCGGTCCTCCGCTCCCCGGGGTGTCCGTGCGCATCGCCGACGACGGCGAGATCCAGGCCAAGGGCGTCGACCTCTTCTCGGGTTACTGGAACAATCCGGCCGCGACAGCGGAGGTGTTCGACGGGGAGTGGTTCATGACCGGCGACATCGGCACGATCGACGATGACGGCTACCTCGAGATCACGGGTCGCAAGAAGGAGATCATCGTGACCGCGGCAGGCAAGAACGTCGCGCCGGCCGCCCTCGAGGACCCGATCCGTGCCAACCCGATCATCGGCCAGGTGATCGTGGTGGGCGAGCAGAAGCCGTTCATCTCAGCGCTCATCACCCTCGACGAGGAGATGCTGCCGGTCTGGCTGAACAACAACGGGCAGGACGCCACCCAGTCCATCGGCGAAGCGGCGAAGAACCCGGTGGTGCTCGCCGAGATCCAGCGGGCGGTGGATGCCGCGAACGCGACGGTGTCGCGGGCGGAGTCGATCCGCAAGTTCGTGGTGCTCGACCACGAGCTCACCGAGGCGAGCGGTCATCTCACCCCCAAGATGAGCATCAAGCGCGGGGTGATCGTCAACGACTTCGCCTCTCAGATCGAGGGGATGTACACCGGTGCGCCGTCGACGGAGGGACACTCGCTCGTCGGCTGAGCGGAATCCCGGACCTCACCCCGCCTGTCGAGGCCGCGTCGCCCGCTAGAACCAGTCGCTCTGGCGGATCAGCCGCATCGCCTCGCGGCGGGTCTCGGTGTCGAGTCCCTCGATGTAGAGCCTGCCGTCGAGGTGGTCGGTCTCGTGTTGCAGTGCCTGAGCCATGAGTCCCTCCCCCGAGATCTCCACGGGGTTGCCCTCGAGGTCCACACCGCGCACCCTGGCGAACGGATACCTCATCCTCGGGAAGTAGAAGCCCGGCACCGAGAGACAGCCTTCGTCGACCAGGGCGGGCTCCCCCGAAACCTCGACGAGTTCGGGGTTGATGACGTACCCCACCTCGTCGTCGACGTTGTAACTGAAGGCGCGCAGGGCGACACCGATCTGACACGCGGCGACGCCGGCCCGACCGGGCACGCGCACACTGTCGAGGAGATCCTCGACGAGGCCCGTTGCCGAAGGATCACCGACGGGGATCGGATCGGACACGGTCTTGAGTACCGGATCTCCGAAGATCCGGATCTGTCGTTCGGTCATCGTGCTCTCGGTCAGGACTGCCGGGACGCGGGGAGACCGTCGACGACATGAGCCGCGAGCTCCCTCGCAGCGTTCTTGGTCAACGGCTTGAGCCGGTGGTAGTCGACGACAGACCCGGCGGCGAGCTGCGGGTCGTAGGGGATGCGCACGATCTCTCTCACCCGCGAGGCGAAATGCGCCTCGATCTCGTCGAGTTTGACGAGGTTGGTGCCCTGGGTCGCGGTATTGAGTGCGACGACGGCATTGCGCACCAGCTCCCCGTAGCCGTTGGCCTCGAGCCAGGTGAGGGTCTCCGACGCGAGCCGCGCCTCGTCGACGCTGCCGCCCGAGACGATCACCACCGAATCGGCGCGCTGCAGCGTCGCCCGCATCACCGAGTGCACGATGCCGGTGCCGCAGTCGGTCAGCACGAGTGAGTAGTAGCGGGCGCAGAGATCGGCGACCACGTTGTAGTCGTCCTCGTCGAATGCCTCGGACAACAGCGGGTCGGTGTCGGAGGCGAGGATGTCGAGGCGCGTCTCGTCACGCGAGACCAGCCCGGTGAAGTCGCTGAAGGTCGAGATCGAAGCCGCGCGGGTCACGACGTCGCGCACCGTCGCCCTGGTCTGCTTGTTGACCCGTTCCGAGAGGGTACCCCGGTCGGGGTTGGCGTCGATGGCGACGACGCGGTCCTCACGCACGTCGGCGAGCGCCATCCCGAGCAGGGTCGTGACCGTCGTCTTGCCCACCCCGCCCTTCCTGGTGAGCACGGGAACGTAGCGCGAACCGCCGTCGAAATGCTTGCGGATGCGGAGGTCGATGAGCTTCTGCGCCCTGACTGCGGCGGAATCGCCGAGGTTGACGAGACCGAACGAGACCGCGTAGACGAAGCCCTGCCAGCGACCACCGGGGCGCTGCCGCCGGTCGGAGCCGAGAAGCCGCTCGGCGGTGAGCATCGCGGCCGGCTCCGGACTGTGAGCGGCAGTGCCATGGAGTCTGTCGCGGCGGGTGTACGGCGATTCCGGGGAGTCGTCGACACTCCGGGACGGGATGGCGATCGAGGTGGTGGCCGCCTGCTGCGACTCGACGGAACCGGGGTCGACGGGCACGTCTTCGATCGACACGGCGACCTCGTCGTCCGGTACGGAGTGGACCTGAGCGGGGAGGTCGACACTGATGCTGAGACTCTCCGGCGTCGCGATGGCGACATCGTCGCCGCCGTTGTAGTCGGTGTCGTCGTCGGTCTCGCGGTCGACATCGCGATCGGGTACGCCCGGGGCGTCGTCCCGTGGGACTCGTGCATCCAGCCTGTCGGTCACGACACCTCCACCTCCGGAACACCGGACTCCGGTCATCCGTCTGTCCCGAATCGAACGATGTAGTTTACCCCGCACTCAGTCGGGGTCGACCACCACCAGGAGATCTCCGGCCTCGACCTGCTGCGGGGAGCCGATGGCGAGCCGCGACACGGTTCCCGCTACCGCGACGGTGATCGCGGCTTCCATCTTCATCGCCTCGATCGTGGCGACGGCCTGACCGGCCACGACCGCCTGACCCTCTTCGACCTGCAGCGTGACCACTCCGGAGAAAGGGGCCGCGACCTGCCCGGCCCTCGACGAGTCGGCTTTCTCCGCGGCCTTCGAGTGCACCGCGATCCCGCGGTCCCGCACGAAGACCGGCCGAAGCTGGCCGTTCAAGATGGTCATGACCGTGCGCATGCCCTTGTCGTCGGCATCTCCGATGGCCTCGAGTCCGACGAAGAGGCTGACGCCCTTGCTGATCTCGACCACGTGTTCGACGCCCTGCCGCAGGCCGTAGAGATAGTCGGTCGTGTCGACGACGGACAGGTCGCCGAACAGTTCCCGGATCTGTTCGAAGGTCTTCGCCGGCGCCGGGAACAGCAATCGGTTGAGGGTCGTGCGGCGGATCGGCGAGTCGCCGCCCAGCGCCGCGAGGTCTTCGGCGCCCACCTCCTTCAGCCCGACCGAGACCGTGCGGCCCGCGAGCACCTTCGACCGGAACGGCTCCGGCCACCCGCCGGGCAGGTCGCCGAGCTCCCCGGCCATGAAGCCGATGACCGAGTCGGGGATGTCGTATCTGTCGGGATGCGCCTCGAAATCGGCGGGATCGGCGTCGGCGGCGGCGAGCGCGAGGGCTAGGTCGCCGACCACCTTCGACGAGGGGGTGACCTTCGGAGGCCGCCCGAGCATGAGGTTGGCCGCGGCGTACAGGTCTTCGATCTTCTCGAACTGGTCGGCGAGCCCGAGCGCGATGGCCTGCTGTCGCAGGTTCGACAGCTGGCCGCCGGGGATCTCGTGCTTGTACACCCTTCCCGTCGGACCCGTGAGACCGGATTCGAACGGCTTGTAGGCGTGGCGCACCGCCTCCCAGTACGGCTCGAGGTCCGAGACCGCCTGCAGCGACAATCCGGTGTCGCGCTCGGTGTGCGCGAGCGCGGCGACGAGGGCCGAGGCCGAGGGTTGACTGGTGGTGCCCGCCATCGGTGCGCTCGCGACATCCACCGCGTCGGCGCCGGCCCGACTCGCGGCGAGCAGCGTCGCGAGCTGACCCCCCGCCGTGTCGTGGGTGTGCACGTGAACAGGGAGGTCGAACCGCGATCGCAGAGCCGCCACGAGTTTCTCGGCCGCACCCGCCCTGAGGAGCCCGGCCATGTCTTTGATGGCGAGCACGTGCGCGCCGGCCTCGACCATCTGCTCGGCCAGCCGCAGGTAGTAGTCGAGCGTGTAGAGCGTCTCGGCAGGGTCGAGCAGGTCCGCCGTGTAGCAGAGCGCCACCTCGGCGACGGCGTGCCCCGTCGCGAGCACGGACTCGATCGCCGGGCGCATCTGCTCGACGTCGTTGAGCGCGTCGAAGATCCTGAAGACGTCGACGCCGGATGCCGCGGCCTCCCGCACGAAAGCGTCGGTGACCTCGACGGGGTACGGCGTATACCCCACGGTGTTGCGGCCTCGCAGGAGCATCTGGATCGCCACGTTCGGGAGGGCGTCGCGCATCGTCGACAGGCGTTCCCATGGATCCTCGCCGAGGAACCTCAGCGCGACGTCGTAGGTCGCTCCGCCCCAGGCCTCGACGCTGAGCAGCTGCGGGGTCATGCGGGCGACGTGAGGGAGCACGGCCACCAGATCGCGCGTGCGGACCCTGGTCGCCAGGAGCGACTGGTGCGCATCGCGGAACGTCGTGTCGGTGACGGCGAGCGCCGTCTGCGCCCTGAGGTCCGCCGCGAATCCGACCGGCCCGAGTTCGAGGAGGCGCTGCCGGGAACCTGCGGGCGGCGGCGACGCGAGGTCGATCGTCGGGAGCTTGATCGCGGGGTTGATGACCCCGGCACCGTCGCCGTTCGGGTGGTTGACCGTGACATCCGCGAGCCAGTTCAGGATCTTCGTTCCGCGGTCCTTCGACTGGTTCGACGTGACCAGCCCCGGTCTCTCGTCGATGAACGAGGTGCTGAGGTCTCCGGCGATGAACTCGGGGTCGTCGAGCACGCCCTGGAGGAACGGGATGTTCGTCGAGACGCCACGGATGCGGAACTCCGCCAGGCCCCGTCTGGCGCGTGCGACGGCCGCGGGGAAGTCCCGACCCCGGCAGGTCATCTTCACGAGCATCGAGTCGAAGTGCGGGCTGATCTGGGTTCCAGGATTGATGGTTCCGCCGTCGAGGCGGATGCCGCCACCCCCCGGTGAACGGTAGGTGGTGATCTTGCCGGTGTCCGGTCTGAACCCCGCCGCGGGGTCCTCCGTGGTGATGCGGCACTGGAGGGCCGCCCCGCGCAGCACCAGATCCTTCTGCTGCAGGCCGAGTTCGGCAAGCGACTGGCCGAACGCGATGCGCATCTGGGTCTGCACGAGGTCGACGTCGGTGACCTCCTCGGTGACGGTGTGCTCGACCTGGATCCGCGGGTTCATCTCGATGAAGACGTGCTGGCCTGCGCGCTCCCCCGCGGTGTCGAGCAGGAACTCGACCGTGCCGGCGTTGACGTACCCGATCGACTTCGCGAACGCGATGGCGTCGCGGTACATGGCCTGCCTGGTGTCTTCGTCGAGGTTCGGGGCCGGCGCGATCTCGACCACCTTCTGGTGCCTGCGCTGCACCGAGCAGTCGCGCTCGAACAGGTGCACGGTCTCCCCCGTCGAGTCCGCCAGGATCTGCACCTCGATGTGGCGGGGCCTGACGACGGCCTGCTCGAGGAACATCGTGGGGTCGCCGAAGGCGCTGTCCGCCTCCCGCATGGCGGCCTCGAGGGCCTCGCGGAGGTCGGCCTTCGACTCGACCCGCCGCATCCCGCGCCCTCCACCACCGGCTACTGCCTTGGCGAAGATCGGGAAGCCGATCGCGTCGGCTCCGGCGAGGAGTTCATCCAGGTCCTTCGACGCCGGGGTGGACTTCAACACGGGCACCCCCGCCGCGATCGCCTTCTCCTTGGCGGTCACCTTGTTCCCCGCCATCTCGAGCACGGTCTGACCCGGCCCGATGAAGGTGATACCGGCGGCGGCCGCCGCCTCCGCCAGTTCGGGGTTCTCCGACAGGAACCCGTAGCCTGGATAGATCGCATCCGCCCCGCATTCGACGGCGACGCGGATGATCTCCGACACGTCGAGGTACGCCCGCACGGGATGCCCCGGCTCGCCGATCTGGTAGGCCTCGTCGGCCTTCAGCCTGTGCAGCGAATTGCGGTCCTCGTGGGGAAAAACGGCCACGGTCGTCGCGCCGAGCTCGAAGGCGGCACGGAACGCCCGGATGGCGATTTCGCCACGGTTGGCGACGAGAATCTTCGTGAACATCCGACCCCTTCGAGAAGCGTCAACGGCTCGCCGACGTTTAGGTGCTTTCAGACTAGTGAAGGTATCGTTTCGTATCGTGCATGTACTCAGCGTCAGCTCCCTCAAGGGGGGTGTGGGAAAGACCACCGTGACGCTCGGACTCGCCTCAGCGGCCTTCTCGAAGGGTCTCCGCACCCTCGTGGTCGACCTCGATCCCCAGTCGGATGTCTCGACGGGCATGGACATCAACGTGGCCGGTCATCTCAACGTCGCCGACGTGCTCGCCTCGCCGAAAGACCGCATCGTGAGGTCCGCGATCGCCCCGAGCGGGTGGACCAGAGGCCGTGCGGGCAAGATCGACGTCATGATCGGCAGCCCGTCCGCCATCAACTTCGACGGGCCGCATCCCAGCATCCGCGACATCTGGAAGCTCGAGGAGGCGCTCACCCACGTCGAGGCCGACTACGACCTCGTCTTCATCGACTGCGCCCCCTCGCTCAATGCGCTCACGCGCACCGCGTGGGCGGCGAGCGACCGCGTGGGCGTGGTCACCGAGCCAGGGCTGTTCTCCGTGGCGGCGGCGGACCGCGCGCTGCGGGCGATCGAAGAGATCCGCCGCGGGCTTTCCCCGAGGCTCCAGCCGCTCGGCATCATCGTGAACCGGGCCCGCGTGCAGTCGCTCGAGCACCAATTCCGCATCAAGGAACTCCGCGACATGTTCGGCCCCCTCGTGCTCAGCCCGCAGTTGCCTGAGCGTACCTCGCTGCAGCAGGCCCAGGGGGCCGCGAAGCCCCTGCACATGTGGCCGGGCGAAAGCGCTCAGGAGATGGCGCGCAATTTCGATCAACTGCTGCTTCGGGTGATGCGGACGGCACGCATGGAAGAGCCCGAGGCGGCGGCGACCCTCGCGGACGCCCTACCGGAGCACGCCCCGTCAGTCTGAGTCTCGGCACGAGCCTCGAGGCCGTGCCCAGGGTGGCGGAGGCTTCGCCTCAACTCGCCCGAGTACGGCGGCGCTCGGCAAGTTCGTCGGTGGCGTCGGGCACCTGCGCCTCGAAGTCGATGAGGCTCGTCTCCACCTCGCGCAAGACCTTGCCCACGGCGATGCCGAACACACCCTGCCCTCGGCTCACCAGGTCGATGACCTGGTCGTCGGACGTGCAGAGATAGACGCTCGCGCCGTCGCTCATGAGGGTGATCTGAGCCAGGTCGTTGACCCCGTGCGAGCGCAACTCCTCGACGGCCTTGCGGATCTGTTGCAGCGAGATGCCGGTGTCGAGAAGCCTCTTGACGAGCTTGAGCACGAGGATGTCGCGGAACGAGTACAGCCGCTGCGAGCCGGAACCGGCCGCGCCGCGAACCGTGGGCTCGACGAGTTCGGTCCGGGCCCAGTAGTCGAGCTGGCGGTAGCTGATGCCCGCCGCCCTCGCAGCGACGGCGCCACGGTAACCGGCGGCATCGTCGAGCTCCGGCAGCCCGTCGGTGAACAGGAATCCGAGGTCGTACCGCGATCGGTCATCACGATTGGTGACTTCGCTCATCGCCCTCTGCCCCTCAGCACTGCTTCGACACTGCTTCGACCCGATCCGTCACGCTCTGCCCGTCACGCCCGATTCGTCACGCCCGATCCGTCACGCACTGCGCGACATCCGGACGAGGACCTGCTCGGAATTCCTGCGGACTGACCCGCCCACCCACGGTATCGACCTGCGGCGCCCCCGGCAACGACATCCGGCGAAACCGCCCGGCGTGTCGAGCGGTCGTGACCAGAGTCTATCGATCGAGTCGATCGAGGGCGGACCGGATGAGGCTCGACCTCACCACTTCGAGCTGTCCGGCGATTTCGCGCGCGAGCTCCGACGCCTTCGCCCGGCTCGACGCGTCCGCTCGGCGGCGAACGGGCATCAGGGCGTTCTCGATGAGTCCGAGCTCGCGTTCGGCCGCCGCACGGAAGGTTCGGAGGTGCCGTGGCTCGATGCCGGACCTCTGCAGTTCGACGAGAGACCTCAGCACGGCAACGGTCTCGTCACCGTAGAACTCCGCGGGCACGATGAGGGATGCCGACACCGCGTCGTTCAGAAGCTGAGGCGTCGATCCGGCCTCCCTCAGCAGCTCGTCACGCTGGCGACGGCGGTCGGTGGAGAGGATGGATGCCGCGGTCTGCGCGCCACCGGGGAGTTCGGGATCGCGCCCGGCATCCAGGTCGTCCAGATAGGACTTGATGACCTTCAGGGGCAGGTAGTGCTCGCGCTGCACCGTGAGGACGAAGCGGAGGCGCTCGAGGTCGGCCGGCGAGAACTTGCGGTAGCCGGATTCGGTGCGCGAGGGCGCGATCAACCCCCTCTCCTCGAGGAACCTGAGTTTGGAGGGGGTGAGCTCCGGGAAGTCGCCGGCGAACCGCGCCAGCACCTGCCCGATGCTCAGCAACGCCGGGCCAGGCGTCCTCGCCTGGCGCGCGTGCGCCGACACTACGAGCTCGCCAGAGGCGCGAGATCCAGTCGTGAGGCGAAGAAGGTGAGGCGGAACTTGCCGATCTGCACTTCCGCCCCGTCGCTGAGAAGGGCGGAATCGATGCGCACGCCGTCGAAGTAGGTGCCGTTCAGAGATCCGAGGTCCTTGATCTCGAAGGCCGTGCCGTGGCGCAGGAACTCGGTGTGGCGCCGGGACACCGTGACGTCGTCGAGGAAGATGTCGGCCTGCGAGTGGCGACCCACCGAGGTGACGTCGGCGTCGAGGAGGAACCGCGAGCCCATGTTCGGCCCGCGACGCACCACGAGCAACGCCGATCCGGAGGGGAGCGCGGCAATGGCCTGCTGCTCCTCGGCCGAGACATCCGGGGCATGGGCGGCGACCTGCGCGGCGAACTCCTCGGTGAAGTGCGCGGTGGTGTCGGTCTCCCGAGGCGCGTTCGCGTCGGCCTGATCCTCGTGCTCCGAATGGGCCATCGTGAACCTCCCTAGCGCCCCAGCGTATCGGATACGGAGGGGTCACCCACCAGCCCGGATCCGAGCAGACGGGCCGTCTCGCGGGCGTACACGAGGCCCGCCCACCAGTACAGCAGGGCGCCCCAGAGAGCGAACGCCCACCCGATCGGGACGGTGACGACGGCGACCGCGGGGAAGACCAATCCGATCATCAGGATGGGCAGTGCGTAGAACAGACAGAACGTCGCCACCTTGCCGAGCTGGTGCACCGGCAGGGGCCCGTACCCGCGGTTGGCGAGAGCCACACCGAGCACCGCCAGCAGCACGTCCCGACCGACGATCACCGCGACGAGCCACCACGGCACGATGCCGCGCGCGGCGAGTCCGATGAGCGTGGCGACGATGAACAACCTGTCGGCCGCGGGGTCGAGCAACTGGCCGAGCCTCGAGACCTGGTGGAATCTGCGCGCGATGACCCCGTCGAGGAAGTCGGTCAGGCTCGACACGACGAGGGTCACCAGGGCCAGAGCGTCCTGACCGGCCAGGACGAGCACGAGGAAGACCGGAACGAGCGCGAGGCGCACGAGACTGAGGCAGTTCGGCACAGTGAGGATGCGTGAGCTGACCTCCGGCGTCGCGCTCTCGCCGGAGAGCTCGTCTGCGCTCTCGTCTCCGCTCCTGGTCACGGGTCCCGAGTTTACCGACCGGTCTCCGCGACGCCGACGGTGCCCCGTTGTACTGTGACGGGCATGTCGTGCATCCGCTTCTCCACTCCAGAACAACTCAGGCAACTGCGGGCCGGCGTCGGCTCACCGGTCATGATGACGTCGCATCAGGCCGTCTCCGCCTTCCCGGTGCCGGCGGTCACCGCCAGCAAGGTGCACAGACTCCGCGTGCTCGCCGGCTCAGGCGACCCGAAGATCAGGGAGAGCGTCGCCAGCAGCCTCTACGCCCCCCGGGAGCTCTACTCCACCCTCGCCGCCGATGCCGACGACGGAGTCAGAGGATGTATCGCGCGCAACGAGGCCGTGCCCGTCGACATCCTGAGGAACCTCGTCCACGACCGCTCGGAGCAGGTGCGCGGCTGGCTCGTTGTGAACCGCTCCACACCGCGGGACGTCGTCGAGTCGCTGTCGTCGGATCCGAGTCCGATGGTGGCGGGACTCGTGGAGTGGTCGCGCGCGATCGGCTGACCCGTACCCCGTTCGACGGGCCGACTCGGGGAGCCCGTACCCCGTTCTCAGGGTAGGGCTCGGGGGTTGCCCCGAGATCGCGCCCTACGGCGCACATCGCCCTGCCATCCGGGCTCCCCATGCCCTACAATCAGGCGCAGCGGCCGCGTCAGGACTTACCCGCCTGAACCAGTCGGTCGCCGCAGAACCCGTAACCACCCCCCGCTCGACCCACCCGAACCATCAGCCTGACACGCCCGCTCGTGCCCCCGCGCCGAGTCGGGTTCGGCCTGCCGTTTCGGAATCCGTCGAGAGACACCCTGTTACCCGAATGGCAGGCCCCACCCGTGATGCACCCCCCGACGCCCGAGCGTTCGCCGATCCCGGACCGGCGACCGGCTCCCGCGCACCTGACTCCCGTCGGAATCGAGGTGACCTCGTGACCGAGGCCCGCCGCGAGCCCCGCACCCCCCGGCCCGATCGCGGCGGCGCCCCGAGACTTCGACTGGTGGCCGACGCGCCGCAGACCACCGCAGCCCCCTCGAGGGGCACCGCGCCGTCATCCGCCTCCGGGCCGGCCTGGGTGCGGCGGTACGGTCTCGCGCTCACCGTCACCGACCTGTCGATCATCGTCACCGCCGTGCTCGCCGCCTTCACCACCCGATTCTGGGGGGGCGAGACCGTCGCCTCGTTCAACTCGATCGCGCTCGACTACTGGATGGTCACCGCCGTCGTCATCGGCACCTGGGTGACGACGCTCGGCGTTCGTCACACCAGAGACGCGAGGGTCGTCGGGGTGGGCATCGCCGAGTATCGACGGGTCGTGAGCGCGAGCGTGCTCGCCTTCGGGCTCCTCGCCATCTTCTTCGTCGTGTTCAAGATCGACGTCGCCCGCGGCTTCTTCGTGCTCGCGCTCCCCATCGGCCTCGGGGGTCTGCTCCTCGGCCGTTGGCTGTGGCGCCATTGGCTCGTCGCCCAGCGCGGCAACGGCAACTACCTGTCGCGCACGATCGTCGTCGGAGACCTCTCCGACGTGCAGTACGTGGTCTCGCAGATCGACCGCAACTCCCGCTCGGCCTACGACGTGATCGGGGCCGCCATCGACTCGGAGCACGTCGACGCGGTCACCGTCGGATCCCGGCGGGTGCACGTGGTGTCCGGCCTGGGCTCGGTGGCCGACGCCGCTGCGCGATTGGACGTCGACACCGTGATCGTCGCCGGTCAGCCGACAGGCGGGGGCGACTTCATCCGCGACCTCGGGTGGGATCTCGAGGGCACCGCGGCGGAGCTCGTGGTGGCGTCGCGGTTGACGAACGTGGCGGGGCCTCGCATCCATTTCCGTCCCGTCGAGGGGCTCCCGCTCATGCACGTCGAGCTGCCGCAGTACGAGGGCGGCAAACACCTGACGAAACGGGCACTGGATGTCGTCGCCGCGAGCGCAGCGCTGCTGTTGCTCCTGCCGCTCTTCGCGATCATCGCCGTACTGGTCCGTCGCGACAGCCCCGGCCCTGTTCTGTTCAGGCAGGAGCGGGTCGGTCGTGGCGGCAAGCCCTTCTACATGCTGAAGTTCAGGTCGATGGTGCAGACCGCCGAAGACGACCTCGCCGGTCTGCTCGACAAGAACGAGGGCGCCGGTGTGCTCTTCAAGATGAAGAACGATCCCCGGGTGACCGCCGTCGGAAGGGTGCTGCGCAAATACTCACTCGATGAGCTCCCGCAGCTGTGGAACATCCTCATCGGTGAGATGAGCCTCGTGGGGCCGAGGCCGCCTCTGCGCAGCGAGGTCGCCGGCTACGAGGATCGCGTTCATCGCCGCCTGTACATCAAGCCCGGCCTCACCGGCATGTGGCAGGTGAACGGCCGTTCGGACCTCGACTGGGACGAGAGCGTGAGACTCGATCTGTATTACGTCGAGAACTGGTCGTTGACCGGCGATCTGGTCATCATGTGGCGCACTTTGAAGGTGCTGCGCAACGCGCCAGGGGCATACTGACGACAGAAGCGAGCCGCGGTCGGCGACGGCTAATCAGGGTCGGTACGATCGGAGAGCATCTTTGCCGTCGAGGGCATCCGAGAACCGCAACCATCCGGGGGTCAGCATGCCGCGGTCATCGACGCCATTGCGTATCGCCATGGTCGGCACCCGCGGGGTGCCGGCGGCGTACGGCGGATTCGAGACTGCCGTAGAGGAGATCGGCTCACGCCTTGCTGCCCGCGGCCATCACGTGCTCGTGTACTGCAGGACAGGCGGTGCGACGGCTCGCAATCACCTCGGGATGCGCCTCGTTCATCTCCCCGCGGTTCGATCGAAGTCGCTCGAGACGCTCACCCACACCCTCTTGTCCGCCGTGCATTCCCTGGTGAACACGCCCGCCGACGTCGCCTTCGTCTTCAATGCCGCCAATGCCCCGTTCCTCCCGATAATCCGGGCGAGGGGGGTACCGGCAGCGGTCCACGTGGATGGTCTCGAATGGAAGCGCGCAAAGTGGGGTCCGGTCGGGCGGCGCTTCTACAAGCTCGCCGAGCGCCTCTCCGTCCGGTGGGCGGACGCCCTCATCGCCGATGCGCAGGGCATAGCCGACTATTACACCGAGGAGTTCGGGGTCGCCACCGAGCTGCTCGCCTACGGGACGAAGATCGTGACGGACAGTTCGTCGGATCGGCTCGTCGCGCTCGGCCTCGAGCCCGGCCGATATCACTTGGTCGTGGCCAGATTCGAGCCGGAGAATCACATCGATCTGATCGTCGAAGGCTACGCAGCCAGCGACGCAGCCCTCCCGCTGGTCGTGGTGGGCACCGCCCCGTACGCTGCCTCCTACATCAACCGCATCGCCGATGCAGCGACCGCAGACTCCCGCATCCGTCTCCTCGGCGGTGTCTGGGATCAGACCGTGCTCGACCAGCTCTACGCCCACGCCGCCTCGTATCTGCACGGCCATTCTGTCGGCGGAACCAACCCGTCCCTCCTCAGAGCGATGGGCGCTGGCACAGCCGTACTCGCCTGGGATGTGAACTTCAATCGCGAAGTTCTGGGCGATGCGGGGGTCTTCTTCCACGATGCCCGCCGCGTGACCGAACTCATCAGGGAGATCGAGACCGACAGCGCCTCCGCCCGTGCCCGCGCCGACCGCGGGAAGCGACGTGCCATCGAGTTCTACGATTGGGATTCGGTCACCGACGGGTACGAACGACTCGCTGAACGCCTCGTGGCAGGCGCCGCCCGCCCGAGGTCGCGACAGAGTCGGTCGTGACCTGAACGTGATGCTAGCCTGACCTCGGGTCAACCACGCCCGCCCTGTGCATCGCCAGATCTGCCCCGTTCCCCCCGCACCGCCGACCTCGGATCAGAGTTACTCGGAGACCGCCTTGCGTGAAACCGGCTCCGGGGTGCGCTCCCGGCTCTGGGGGCGGATGATCGTCATCTCCTCGACGTCGGTACTCATCGCGGCAACCGGTGTCACGATGACCCTGGCAGCGCCGCGCTACCTGGCGATCTGCCCGGGGGGCGCGGTTTCGACGGAATGCGCGCTGGCCCCGGCCAGTTCCGCGGAGCGCGCGGCGACGTCCTTAGCGGTCATCGACTTCGCCGGACCACCACGGATATCCCTGCACAACGCCAATACCGCGACCGCTGTCGGGCTCGACGTCGTGGGCTTCGTCTCGCATCATCCGGAATCGCAGGTCGCGGCCGCGTTCATCGCACCGACACCGAGCAGTGTCGAGAACACCGTCGTCGTGCGCGACGGGGCGACGGTCGACATCGACCTGCCGGGGGTACCTCGCAACGCGTCGAGAGTCATCATCCGTATCGCGGTCGAGCCGTCGCGCGATGTGGAGCAGGGCTGTGACGTCGATCCCGTCCTGTGCCGGTCGGCGAAAGTCACACTCACGTCGGGCGAGCTCGAACCCGGGTCGATCACTCGGCGGGCGCTAGAAGACCTCGCCTCCGGCGACGGCCGCGGCCTGGACGAGCCCATGCTCGACGCGATCATCGACCTAATCGACGGCACAAGGGAAGAGCCGGCGACGCGCGCCGACGACGCGCCGAGTGCGCTCCCATCCCCCGAAACAGGACAGTCGCCGTCGCCGACGCCATCCTCGAGCGAACAGACCCTACCGAGCGAGCCGACCCGACCGCCGGCTGTCAGGATCGACATCCCGCAACCGACAGCGTCAGATGCCCCACCCGCGGCGCCCGCACGTCCCACACCGCCCGCGACTCCAACCCCGCCATCCTTCACACAACCCCCGTCCGTCACCCCTACGCCGTCACAACCGACCTCTCCCACGCCGTCACGGCCCCCCACCCCCACGCCGTCACGACCCCCGGCCCCCACACCCACACCGTCACAACCCCCGGCCCCCACACCCACACCGTCACAACCCCCGGCCCCCACACCCACACC
>JBEANR010000012.1:0-15338 GCA_041165365.1 Actinomycetota bacterium
CTCCAGACCGACTTCTCACCCGCCACCGAACCCATCCCCACCCTCCTCGCCAGGCCGCGGTGGCGCGACACCTTCGATTCCCTCCGCATCCGCAACTACAGGTTGTACGTGGTGTCGCAGATCGTGTCGACGACGGCGACCTGGATGCAGCGCATCGCCGTCGACTGGCTCGTACTCGAGCTGACCGGCGACACCGCTCTCGTCGGGCTCGCGGTCGCGGTTCAGTTCGCCCCCATCCTGCTGTTCGGCGCCTACGGTGGCGTGGTCGCCGATCGGGCGTCGAAGCGAGCTGTCCTGATCGGCACGCAGATCGCCGCCGCGGTGCTCTGCAGCGCGCTGGCCGCCCTCGTACTGCTCGACGTCGTGGTGGTGTGGCAGGTCTTCGCCGTCGCGGTGGCCCTGGGCCTCGCGTCAGCGCTCGAGGGGCCGGCGCGGGCTGCCTTCGTCAGCGAGATGGTCGGCACGTCGCGCCTCCGCAACGCCATCGGGGTGAATGCGACCATCTTCCATCTCGGCGGGCTCACCGGCCCGGCCTTGAGCGGCATGCTCATCGTGCTCGTCGGATCGGGCTGGTCGATCCTCATCAACGGGGCCTCCGCGGTGGTCGTGCTCGTCGCGCTGCTCTGTATGCGACCGTCCGAACTCAGGCCGTCGCCCCGGCAGCCGCGGGCTCGCGGACAGATCCGAGCGGCGATCCGTTACGCCGCCACGAAGCCGGCGATCGTCTGGACTCTCGTCACCCTCGCCTTCGTCTCCACGTTCGGCATGACGCTGCCGGTGCTCCTCACCGCGATGGCGGACGACGTCTACCGCAGCGGGGCCACCGGCTATGGTCTGTACAGCTCACTCGCGGCGCTCGGGGCGCTCGCCGGCGCCATCCTGTCGACACGCCGCACCGTGGTCAGACTCCGCACGATCGTGACGGCCGCGATCGTGTACGGGATCGTCACCGCGGTGGCCGGCCTCACCTCGAGTGTCGCGGTCTTCGCCGTCGCCCTCGTAGGCATCGGACTGTCGCGCCTGCTCTTCGCGACCGCCGCGGAGTCGATGACCCAGCTGTCGTCGAACCTCGGTATCCGCGGACGGGTCATGTCGCTCTACATCACGGTGCTGCTGGGCGGTCAGGCCGTGGGCGGGGTGCTGATGGGGTGGATCGCCGAGACCTGGGGTGCGAGAACGGCGTTCACGCTCGCCGGCGTTGTGCCGGCCTTCGCCGCCATCACGATCGCGATCCTGCTCGCCCGCGTGGGGCGCGCCCGGCGACGGTTGCAGACGCAGCGCTAGGACGAACTCTGCCGGCGGTCGTCGCGGTCGAGCATCTCCTGCACCTCGGTGACGGTCATCACGGGCCTCGTATCGGTGTCGATGCGGCGGTCGAGGTCGTTCTGCACGATGTCGACGAGGGTGTGCAGCATCCCGACGGCGTCGTCGACGATCTCCGTGCTGCGTTCCTGCGTGCCGTGCAGCAGCCACTTCGCGATCTCGAGTTCGGCGTAGAGCATGGCGCGCTTCCTGACCTGGCGGTCGGACTGCCCCCTCGCCTCGTTGTACGCGTCGAAGACGCCGTCGACCGCGTCGGTGTCGGTGGCCGCGAGCACCCAGAAGAGGTCGCGCGCCGGATCCCCGACACCGAGCGAGAACCAGTCGACGATGCCGGAGACCTCGTCGTGCGACTGCAGCACGGTGTCGGCGCTGAGCGCCCCGTTGATCACCGTCGGGGCGAACTGCCAGAGCGCGGGATCCTCGGTCGCGCTCTCCCAGCGGTCGAGCAGGCCGGCCGGCACGAGTCCCGTCGCCGAGGCCTGATCCATCACGGTGACCGACGACGCGAGGGTGTCCAGGGGCCTCACGACCGGGAGGCCGGCGTCGGCCACGAAACTGGTCGGCAGGGAGTGCAGCGCAGCGAGCGCCCGACCGATGGAGCCCGGCAGGGTGCCTGCTCCGGTGAGCGCGCTCAACCCAACGGCCTCTCCCGGCAGATAGTCGTAGACCACGGCTCTGGTGCCGCTGACCGGCGTCTGCCCGAGGAAGGTCGGAACCGCGAACGGCAGCCTCGCCCTGACCCCGGGGCTCATCGCGGCGAGCGCCGCGAGGTCGGCGGTGGCGCGATCCTCCGCGCTCTTCATGCGGGGGATCCGGATCACCAGTCGCCGTGAATCCGTGGTGTCGAGCACCGCCTGATCGAACCCGGAGCCCGTCGCCACACCCACCGGGCTCGCCGCCCTGACATCCAGTCCTGAGACGGCCGAGGTGGCGAGCGCGGCTAGAGTGAGAGGGGATCTGGCCATACCCACAGGGTAGGTCGTCCCGCGTCGCGACGCCCCGGCGCCACGCAGGATCACCGCCACTCGGGGCCCGTCATCCGAGGTCCCCGATGTCAGCTTCCTTCACCCGACGACTGCCGTTGTCGCGGTCGGGGATCGATCGGGACCACGCTTCGAGATCCCGCGCGGAACTCTTCGACGAGTTGCGCGACGCCGGATCGGCGAAGACCGTCGTGCTGCATCGGGGTGCCGCCCTCCTCGACGGCGATCGAGGGCTCGCCCTCCCGATCCTCGACGAGGCGATCGGAGCCGAGCTGCTCCTCTACCTCGGACGCGGTCACGAAGACGGTCAGACCTACGTCGCCTCGGTGCTCTCGGACGAGGCTGCCGCCGCATTCGGAGACGGCGCGGAGTGGGGCACGCTGCGCGATCTCGGATCCGGTCTCTCCGACCTCGACGCCGGCTTGTTCACCCAGTCCCTGGCCCTCGCCAACTGGCATGCCTCCCACGGCTTCTCACCGCGCACCGGCGCACCGACGCGCGCAGGCCAGGCCGGCTGGACCAGGCACGCCGACGACGACCACGAGCTGTTCCCGCGCACCGATGCGGCGGTCATCGTGGGGGTGACGGATGCCGACGACCGCCTGCTGCTCGGAGCGAACGCGCTCTGGGCCCCGAACCGGTACTCCCTGCTCGCCGGTTTCGTCGAGCCGGGGGAGTCCCTCGAGGCGGCCGTCGCCCGCGAGGTCTTCGAGGAATCCGGGGTGCACGTGATCGACCCCGTCTACCTCGGATCGCAGCCGTGGCCGTTCCCGGCGTCGCTCATGGTGGGCTTCCGTGCCACCGTGGATCCGACCCGCGTCACCGAGCTCGAGCCGGACGGCGAGGAGATCGTCGACCTGCGGTGGTTCAGCAGGCACGAGCTCGCGGCATCCCTCGACCGCATCGCCCTACCCGGCGCCACCTCGATCGCCCGGGCGATCATCGAAGACTGGTTCGGTGGCCCCATCGACGATCGCACCGCGTGGTGAGGTGACGACCGCCGACGATCTCCTCGCCGACCTCGACGAGGACCAGCGGGTCGCCGCTCGCACACTGATCGGCCCGGTCTGTCTGCTCGCGGGGGCGGGTACCGGCAAGACGCGGGCGATCACCCATCGCATCGCCTACGGGGTGGCGACGGGGGTCTACCCGCCCGGACGGGTGATGGCGCTTACGTTCACCGCGCGATCCGCGGGGGAGCTGAGGGGCAGGCTGCGACGCCTGGGCGCATCGGGAGTGGCGGCGCGCACCTTCCATGCCTCGGCGCTGTCGCAGCTGTCGTTCTTCTGGCCGCAGGTCATCGGGGGATCGATGCCGCGCATCCTCGAATCGAAGGGCCGCATGATCGCCCACGCGGCGGAGCGACTGTCGATCAAGCTCGACACGGCCGCCCTGCGCGACCTCGCGTCGGAGATCGAGTGGCGCAAGGTGTCGAGACTCACGCTCGACGGATACGCCGAGAGGGCGGCGTCGCGCACCCTGCCCGCCGGGCTCTCCGTCGGCCGCATGATCGACCTCCACCGCGCGTACGAGGCGGTCAAGGACGACCGTCGGCAGATCGACTTCGAAGATGTGCTGCTCGCCGCCGCCGGCATGCTCGAGACCCAGCCCTGGGTGGCGCAGCAGGTGCGCGAGCAGTACAGGTTCTTCACGGTGGACGAGTATCAGGACGTCTCGCCGCTGCAGCAGCATCTTCTCGACCTGTGGTTGGGGGAGAGGCGCGACGTGTGCGTGGTGGGAGACGCGAGCCAGACCATCTACTCCTTCGCCGGCGCCTCGCCCGAGGCGCTCCTCGGATTCCCGTCCAGGTTCCGCGAGGCCACGGTGGTGAGGCTCCAGCGCAACTACAGGTCCACGTCGTCGATCGTCGACACCGCCAACCGGCTCATGCGAGACCGCCCGGGCGCGCTCCTGCTCACGACCGCGTCGGGTCGGGCGGACGCCGGGCAGGGCAGCCAGAAGGATCCGGAGACCCGGGTCAGCGTGTACCGCGACGACAGGGCCGAGGCGCGCGCGGTCGCGGGCGAGATCGCCGACGCGCTCGCCGACGGCACCGCCGCCGCCGACGTGGCGGTGCTCTACAGGGTCGGAGTCCAGGGGGCTCTGCTCGAGACCGCCCTGTCGGATGCCGGTGTGCCGTTCCAGATCCGTGGCGGAACCCGGTTCTTCGCGCTCCCCGAGGTGAAGCAGGCGCTGATGATGGTGCGCGGCGCCTCAGTCGCCAAGACCGTCGAGCCCCTGTTCAAGACCGTCAGCGACGTGTTGCGATCACTCGGCTGGACGCAGGACCCGCCCGAGGCGCGCGGTGCGGTCCGCGACCGGTGGGAGTCGTTGAACGCGATCATGGGGATGGCCGAGGAGGCGCCCGTCGGCACCACGCTGCGGCAGTTCTCGGATGAGCTCGATGAGCGAGCGGCGGGTCAGCACGAGCCTGTCCTCGCCGCCGTGACCCTCGCCACCCTGCACTCCGCCAAGGGTCTCGAGTGGGAGAGCGTCTACATCGTGGGTGTGAGCGAGGGTCTCGTGCCGATCAGCTACGCCCGCACGCCCGAAGCCGTCGACGAGGAGCGCCGGTTGCTCTACGTCGGCATCACGCGGGCACGGCGCCGACTGCGACTGTCGTGGGCTTCGGCGCAGCCGCAGCGGTCGGCCCAGCGGGCGCAATCCCGCTTCCTGGAAGAGCTGAGCATCCGCAGTCCGGATGCGGCGAGTGCCCGCGTTCCGTCGTGACGCCGCTCGCGGCATCCAGCACGATGGATGTCGCGGGCCGAGGTCGTGCTGACCGACCCGGCCGTGCGCTGCCAGCCAGCCGAGTGAGGGCCAGCCTCGCGGCGATCGCTGCGCCCTGGGCTGCGGTCGCGCCCCGGTCGATCGGGCTTTCCCGCCCCCACAGCTGGGCCTCGACGGCCGGCCACCACGGGTGCTGCTCGGTGCGCGAGTGCTCGAGGCAGTACAGACACGGCCCGAGCCCGGGCTCGACCACGGGCCCGATCCGCACCGACCGGTCACCGAGCACGACCGGCAGGTGTGGCACATCACGTCGCAGCCACAGGCCGTGCAGCTCGGGTTCGATCACGAAGTGGGCGACCACGATCGCGAGGTCGGCGGGCAGCACCGCCCTCTCGAGGTCGCGCCCGCAGAGGCTCACGCTCACACCCTCCGCGGCGAGGGACTCCGCCAGCAGCTCAACGGTACGACCGCGCCCCATGACGGTGACCGTCGGCTGTCGTTCGTCGCGGCGAGGCAGTAGCGCCGGTCTGACGGCGTCGAGCAGGGTTCCGGCCGAGGACACCGCCTCTCCCGAGGATTTCGCGATCACGTCGAGACCGGGCCGGCTCACCCCGACGGCGAGAGCCGCCAGCATCCGTTCTGCACCGGGCGAGACGTCGCCCAGCACGACGGGAGGGTCGTCGGCTCCGAGCTGCAGGCTGAACGGCGAACGCCACAGCACGGGGTAGCGGGGATCGAGGCGCAGCACCATCCCCGGATGATGGCACGGAGGTGGGCTCCCGCGTGCGGTTCATCCCCAGGCTGGGGATGACCGCGGGCGGCGTGTCATGCGGGAGGACTCGTCGCGCTCCGCCGGGTCAGGCCCGGGGCTCCTCGGCGGAGCCGTCGTCGTTCTCGCGCGGGCGATCATCCGTATCGTCGTTCAGCAGGTCTTCGATGGCCTGGTCGACGTCGTCGAGGTCGCGCGTGGCCCCCGTGAGCCTCGCGACCAGAGCGCCGGGATCGTCGATGTCGGCCGACCCCGGCAGCACATCAGGGTGCGACCACAGGTCGTCCCGCCTCTCGGCGCCGACGGCGTCGGTGATCGCCTGCCACATGGCAGCGGCCTCGCGAAGCCGACGCGGCCTGAGTTCGAGCCCGACGAGGGTCGAGAACGCCGACTCGGCCGGGCCACCCGCGGCACGACGTCGGCGCACGGTCTCGGCGATCGCCCCGGCTTTCGGCAGTCGCGTGGTCGCGCTCGCGGTCACCACGTCGACCCACCCCTCGACGAGCGCGAGCATCGTCTCGAGCCGTTCGAGGGCAGCGAGTTGGGCTTCCGACTTCGGCGGGATCAGCGAACCGCTCACCATCGCCTGGCGCAGCGCCTCCGGGTCGGCCGGGTCGAAATCCGACGCGAGCTCCTCGAGCCGCGCGGTGTCGATCCGGATGCCGTGCGCGAACTCGGTGATCGACGTCATGAGTTGAAGCCGCAGCCACCTCGCGTGCCGGAAGAGCCTCGCGTGGGCCAGTTCGCGCACGGCGAGATAGAGCTGGATCTGATCGGATCCGATGTCGAGTCCGCGCCCGAAGTCCGCGATGTTCTGGGGCAGGATGACGGCGCGCGCCTCATCGGCTGGCGCCGAGTCGCCCGACCCGCCGGCCGAGGCGGTGCTGTTCGCGGCGAAGCCGATGGACGGTGCCGACGCGCCGCTCACCAGGGGGATGCCGATGTCACCGCCGGAGACGACTTCGCCGGAGAGTTGCCCGACGACCTGACCGAGTTGCATCGCGAAGAGTGTGCCGCCGACGTTGCGCATGAGCTTGCTGGCGCCGTCGATCATGCCCGACATCTCCTCCGGGGTCTGCTCACGGAGCACCTCGGTGAGGGCACCCGCGATGCTGAGCGCGACGGGCTCGGCCAACTGAGTCCAGACCGGCATGGTCGCGTCCACCCACTGCGAGCGCGAGATCAGCCTGGGCGGCGAGGTCAGCTCCGAGATGAAGGTCGCCTCAGTCAGCCACAGGGCGGCGACGGTGAGGGCTTGCTCGAGCGATTCGCGCTCGGCGGCGAGGGTCGTCGCGGCCTCCGCGGAGGCGATGGCCTTCGCCTGTTCGAGGGCGATGCCCCAGTTGACGCCGTCGCCGCTCTGCTGCATGGCGAGGCGCAGTTGACTCATCAATTGAGCGACCATCGCCGGGTCGTTCGGCAGGCCGGCGGCACTGGCGAGCTTCGTAGGATCGATGTCGGAATCGCCGGAGAGCAGTTGTCGCAGAAGCTCCCTGAACTCGTCCTCCTGGTTCTCCTGAGAATCTTCAGCCATGCGAACTACGCTAGCTGCTGGCCGGCCGACGGGGCTGGGTAACAGGGGGCGCCCGTCGCATCGCGACTGCGCCCGTGGCGAACAGGCACCCTGCCGCACGTCCACCGACTCGAGAGGACCAGCGTGCTGTTCGCCGAGCAAGCCCGACAGGACGCCCATGCAGGCCGTGGAGCCAGAATCGGATGGAGCCTGTTCGCGTTCGCGATCATCGGTGCGCTCGGCCTCTCTTTCATCCCGTCCCCGTACGTCCTCGAGCGGCCGGGGCCCGTGTTCGACACTCTCGGCGAGGTGACCGTCGGCGACGATGACGTGCCGCTGATCAGCATCCCGGGGGAGAAGACCTACCCCACCGCCGGCTCCCTCGACATGCTCACGGTCAACGTCGTCGGCAATCGCGACGAGCGTCCGAGCTGGCTCGAGGTCGTCGGAGCGTGGGCCGACCCGAGCGAGGCCGTCGTGCCGCTCGACGCGGTCTATCCGGAGGGCGAGTCGATCGAGCAGTCCAACGAGCAGAGCGCCGTCGACATGCAGAACTCGCAGAAGGACGCGATCGCGGCATCCCTCGGCGAACTCGGGTACGAGCTCGACGCCACCCTCTCGATCGCGGGATTCTCACCGGAGTCGCCCGCCGAGGGTGCGCTCGAGGCCGACGACGTCATCGTCTCGGTCAACGGCGAGAGCCCGGCCGACGTCGCCGACCTGCGGGCGATCATCGCCGAGAACGGAACATCGTCCGCCGCCACCGTCGTCGTGCGACGCGGGGATTCGGAGGTTACCCAGGAGGTCACCCCGGTGCTCGCGGAGGGAGACGGATCCGCCCCCATCCTCGGGATCGCCGTCGCCGCGGAGTACGACTTCCCGTTCGAGGTCAAGATCCAGCTCGAGAACGTGGGCGGGCCGAGCGCCGGCATGATGTTCGCGCTCGGCATCATCGACAAGCTGACGCCGGGTGAGCTCAACGGTGGCTCGCAGGTCGCGGGCACCGGCACGATCACCGCCGACGGCGTGGTGGGGCCGATCGGCGGCATCCGACAGAAGCTCTACGGAGCCAGGGATGCCGGGGCCGCCTACTTCCTCGCCCCCGAAGCCAACTGCGATCAGGTCGTCGGACACGTGCCGGATGGACTTCGCGTGTTCTCGGTCGAAACCCTGGACGACGCGATGGCCGCGCTCGACGCGATCTCCCGCGGAGCGGGGCAGGACGACCTGCCGACCTGCACCGGCTGACCACGCCCGCCGTCGAGCCCCCGGGGTGTTCTCGCAGAACCTGGCCGTTACGATGGCCGCACACAGTCATCACGATCCAGGAGCCATCCTTTGACTTCCACGGAAGCACGTCCTGCGTCACGAACCAGGGCGACACTGGCGATCGCGGCGGGAATCATCGCCGCCATCGTCATCCTCTTCTTCATCTTCGCCAGCCTCTACACCGACTTCCTCTGGTTCGACCAGCTGGGGTTCTCGGGGGTGCTCACGACTCAGTGGTTCGCCGGGGCGGTGATGTTCCTGATCGGTTTCGTCGCGATGGCGCTTCCGGTCTACGCGAGCATCGCGATCGCTTTCCGGGCGCGACCGATGTACGCGAAGCTCAATTCGCAGCTCGATCGCTACCAGCAGGTCATCGAGCCGCTGCGGCGCCTCGCGATGGTCGGCATCCCCGCGGTGATCGGCCTCTTCGCCGGCATCGCCACGTCGACCCGCTGGCCGCTCGCCCTGCAGTGGCTCAACTCCACCCCGAGCGACAGCACCGACCCGATCTTCGGGCTCAACGTGTCGTTCTACCTGTTCGAGTTGCCGTTCTTCCAGGCCGTCGTCTCGTTCGCGTCGGCGGTCGTGCTCGTGAGTGGCATCGCCGCTCTCGCCACCAGCTACCTGTACGGGGCGCTCAGATTCAACGGTCGCGAGGTGCGCATCTCGAAGGCCGCGCGGGTGCAGCTCGCCACCACGGCAGCCGTCTACATCGCCATTCAGGCCGTGAGCATCTGGCTCGACCAGTACTCCACCCTGTCGCAGAGCAGCAGCGGACTGCTCGTCGGGGCGTCCTATGCGGACGCGAACGCCGTCATCCCGGGCCGTCAGATCCTCGCGGGCATCGCCCTCATCGTCGCGATCCTCTTCGTCGTCACCGCCATCATCGGTCGTTGGCGACTGCCGATCATCGGTACCGGCGCGCTCCTGCTCAGCGCGATCATCGTCGGCTCGCTCTACCCGTGGATCGTGCAGCGGTTCCAGGTCGACCCGAGCGTGAGGAGTGTCGAGGCGCAGTACATCGAGTACAACATCGACGGCACACGGGAGGCGTACGACGTCGACGAGGTGGTCGAGCAGGACTTCGTGCCCGCCGACGACGCCGAGGCCGGTGGGCTGCGCAACGATGCCGAGACGACCGCAAGCATCCGCATCATCGATCCGGCCCTCGTCTCGACGACTTTCGCCCAGCTGCAGCAGGTCAGGCAGTACTACCAGTTCAGTCCGGACCTCGACGTCGACCGCTACGTCATCGACGGGCAGGTGCAGGACACCGTCATCGCGGCGCGCGAACTCGATCTCGACGGCCTCGGATCGGCCAACAACTTCTACAACCGCACGTTCGTCTACACGCACGGATACGGCGTCGTGGCGGCCTACGGCAACCAGCGATCATCCACCGGCCTGCCGGTCTTCCTGCAGTCCGGCATCCCCACCACCGGGGCCCTCGGCACCGACTACGAGCCGCGCATCTACTTCGGGGAGTCTTCGCCAGCGTTCTCGATCGTCGGGGCTCCCGAGGGAGCCGAACCTATCGAGCTCGACTACCCGTCGGGTCAGGATGACGGCGGCGAGAACGCCACCACGACCTATACCGGCAACGGCGGCCCGACGCTCGACAACGTCTTCAAGCGCATCATCTACGCGATCAAGTTCCAGTCGGAGCAGATCTTCCTGTCGCAGGAGGAGGTCAACGACTCCTCGCAGATCCTCTACGACCGCGATCCGTCCGAGCGTGTGCAGAAGGTCGCTCCTTATCTGACGCTGGACTCCGACGCGTACCCTGCGGTCATCGACGACAAGATCGTCTGGATCGTCGACGGCTACACGACGAGTTCCGCCTACCCGTATTCGAAGATCCAGCCGCTCAGCACGGCGATCGAGGACACCTACACCGAGGCTCCCGACTTCCCGGTCGACAACATCAACTACATCCGCAACTCGGTCAAGGCCACGGTCGACGCCTACTCGGGTGAGGTCACCCTGTACGCGTGGGACACCGACGACCCGATCCTCGCCACCTGGCAGAAGATCTTCCCGTCGACCCTGTCGCCGATGTCGGAGATGTCAGCCGACCTGATGGCGCACGTGCGCTATCCGGCCGACCTCTTCAAGGTGCAGCGGGCGGTGCTCGGCACGTATCACGTGACAGAGACCGACTCGTTCTTCTCGAACGACGACGCGTGGATCACCCCAAACGATCCGACCAAGACGGCAGCGACCGCCAAGCTGCAGCCGCCGTACTACCTGACGACTCAGGTGCCCGGCACCGATCAACCCGATTTCTCGCTGTACTCCACGTACATCCCCGATTCGACGGGTGAGAACACCAGGAACGTGCTCACCGGCTACCTGTCGGTCAACTCCGATGCGGGCGGCACAGAGGGCGAGGTGGCCGAGAACTACGGCAAGTTCACCCTGCTGAGCCTCCCCAAGCAGAACACCGTTCCAGGGCCCGGTCAGGTGCAGAACGACTTCAACACCGACACCGAGGTGGCCAACCAACTGGCTCTGCTCACGCGAGGCGACACCTCGATCGTGCGAGGCAACCTGCTGACCCTGCCGGTCGGTGGAGGCCTGCTCTACGTGCAGCCGGTCTACGTGCAGTCCTCCGCGGAGACCAGCTACCCGATCCTGCGGAAGGTGCTCGTGTCGTTCGGCGACAAGATCGGCTTCGAAGACACCCTGGATGCCGCGCTCGACTCCATCTTCGGAGGGGACTCGGGCGCTGACGCCGGTGACGGTACCGTGGTGCCCGATGAAGGCGCGGAACCAGGAACCGACCCGGGGACGACCGACCCCGGCACTGATCCTGGAACCGACCCTGGAACCGATCCGGGCACCGATCCCGGCGCGGACAACCCCGACCTGCAGGCTGCTCTCGCCGACGCGCAGCAGGCTCTGTCGGATCGCACGGCGGCCTACGCCGCCAACGACCTGGTCGCCGCCGCCACCGCCGATCAGGCCCTCCAGGACGCCATCGAGAGGGCGATCGCCGCATCCCCCTGAGACGTGGCGCATCGCGCTCACCCACCCCGCGGTCACGAGCCCGGTCGACGTCTGGTAACGTTGGGTTCACGCCGCGGGGTGGAGCAGTTCGGTAGCTCGCTGGGCTCATAACCCAGAGGTCGCAGGTTCAAATCCTGTCCCCGCAACGAAAAAGTCCCGGAAGCCGCAAGGCTTCCGGGACTTTGTTGTTACGGCGAACGGTATCCGGATGCGGGTCGGTGCGGGTCAGGTCGGGTCAGGTCGACGCCGCCGGATTCGCCAGTGGCACGTCGCATCCGCAACTCGCCCTGTAGACGATCTCGGTCGGCACGACGTCATGGGTCTCGGGCAGCGCGCCGTCGCGCAGGCGCGCCACGAGCCGCTCCATCGCGAGCCTGGCCACCTCGTCGGTGCGGCAATCGACGGAGGTGAGCCCGGGGAACGCCCGTACGGCGAGGTCCGAGTTCTCGTAGGAGACGACGGCGATGTCACGCGGAACCATCAGCCCGCGATGCCGGATCGCCCCGATGAGGCCCACCGCCTGCATGTCGGAGGTGGTGAAGAAGGCGGTCGGGGCCACCGAGTCGAGCAGGGTGTCGGCGCCGAGCGCACCCGAGGTCCTGGTGCACTCGGCGCTGGTGAAGACCCAGTCGTCGCCGCTGGGCAGTCCATGGGCATCGAGGGCGTCGCGCCACCCGGCAACCCGGGCCCCGGTGGTTCGCGAGCGCGATCCGCTGCTCGTGACGCACCCGATCCTCTCGTGCCCGTGCTGCTCGATCAGGTGGGTCACCACCTCGCGTGAGCTCTCGCGCGACTCGGTGTGGATGGAGGAGATGCCCGAGCCCGCACCGATCTCGTCGAGCACGATCACGGGCAGCGGTTCGTCGGCGATCTGCGCCATCAGTTCGGGGGCGAGGCTGCCGATCACGATGATGGCGTCGACCTGCCGGTCGACATAGGTGCGGAGGTAGCGTTCCGCCCGCTCCCTGTCGTCGCCCACCGAGCCGACGAAGAGCACGTACCCGAGCTCGTAGGCGATGTCCTCGAGCGCGCTCGCCGTATCCGCCACGACGACATGGCCGAGGTTCGGCACCATGAGGCCCATCGACATCGTCGACGATCGCCGTAGCGCCTGCGCGATGGCGTTCGGGCGGTATCCCAGTTCGGCGATCGCCGCCTCGATGCGGGCGCGGGCCGACGCCGACACGGGGCGCGAGCCCGGATTGAGCACGTAGCTGACGACCGCCGGCGACACCCCCGCCAGCTTCGCCACATCCGCCCGGGTCACAGCCACCTGGTCTCCCCACTATGAGTCGTCTTCGTCTCCGGTCGAGTCTATGTCGACGAATGGATCTCCCGCCGACGTCCTAGGCTGAGAACATGACCGACCGCCACGCCGACACGGCGGTCGCCGTCGCCCAGTTCGCCCCCGTCGACGACACTGCGGCCAACCTCATGGCGATGCGCGCTCTCGCCGCCGTCGCCGCCCAGCGCGGAGCACGCCTGGTGGTCTTCCCCGAGTACTCGTCGTTCTTCGAGCCGGCCCTCGGTATGGCGTCCGTCGCTGCCGCCCAGCCTCTGGATGGCGCGTTCACGGCCTCTCTCCGCGGGATCGCCACCACCGAGCGGGTGCACGTCGTCGCCGGGATGGTCGAGACCTCGGATGACGCGGCTCGCGTCTTCAACACCCTCGTCGCCATCGACCCGCACGGCGCCGTGGCGGCCACCTACCGCAAGCTGCACCTGTACGACGCGTTCGGCGTTCGGGAGAGTGACACCGTCGTCGCGGGTCCCCTCGCAGAACCGGAGACCTTCCCGGTCGGCGATCTCACCGTCGGACTACAGACCTGCTACGACCTCAGGTTCCCGGAGGTCACCCGGCGCATTGTGGATGCCGGCGCCGATCTGGTTCTCGTGCCGTCCGAGTGGGTGCGCGGACCGCTCAAGGAACACCATTGGCGCACGCTGGTCGTGGCGCGGGCACTGGAGAACACCGTGTATCTCGCGGCGGCCGATCATCCGCCCCCCGTCGGCGTCGGGAACAGCATGATCGTCGACCCGATGGGCGTCGAGCTCGCCACTCTCGGCGAGCAGTCCGGTATCGCTCTCGCGTGGCTGTCGAAGCGCCGCATCGACGAGGTGCGCGCCCTGAACCCCGCGCTCGCCCTGCGGCGGTTCCGGGTCGTACCCGCCTGAGGTCGTGACCACCTGACGGGCATCCGCCGCTGTGGACTGCACACCGCCCCGTCACAGCCGGATGTCGGCCGATCGGGCCGACGTCATCGCGCGATCTCAGCCAGCCTGGCCGACGCGAGTTCGAGCACCTCGGGTCGCTTGCAGAAGGCGAAGCGCACCAGCGAACGGTACTCGGGCGCGTTCCCGTCACGGGTGAACGCCGAGACCGGCACGGCCACGACCCCGGCCAGCCGGGGGAGCAGGCGGCAGAGCGCAGCGCCGTCGAGGTACCCGAGCGGAGCGGCATCCGCCACGACGAAATACGCGCCGCCCGGCGTCGACGTGGAGAACCCCGCAGCACCGAGGCCTGCCGACAGGATGTCCCGTTTGCCTCTCAGGTCGGCAGCCACCCGCTCGAAGAAGGAGTCGGGCAGGCCGAGCCCGACCGCGATGGCGGGTTGGAACGGCGCGCCGTTCGTGTAGGTGAGAAACTGCTTGACCGTCTGGATCGCGGCGATGAGGGAGGCGGGCCCGGTGATCCAGCCGATCTTCCACCCCGTGGTGCTGAAGGTCTTGCCGCCGCTCGAGATCGACAGGGTGCGCTCGCGGGCCCCCGGCACGGTCGCGATCGGCCGGTGTTCGGGCTCGAAGACGAGGTGCTCGTAGACCTCGTCGGTGACGATGAGCGCATTGTGGCGGTGGGCGAGTTCGACGATGAGTTCGAGGGTGTCGACAGACAGCACCGCGCCGGTCGGGTTGTGCGGGCTGTTGACGAGGATGACCCTGGTGCGATCGGTGACCGCACGACGCAGCTCGTCATGGTCGGGCCGGAAATGCGGCCACCGCAGCGGAACCGTGTGATGGATGCCGCGAGCCAGACCGATCGCGGCGGCGTACGCGTCGTAGAACGGCTCGAGGGTGACCACCTCGTCGCCCTCGTCGACGAGGGCGAGGATGGTCGCGGTGAGCGCCTCCGTTGCTCCGGCGGTGACGAGCACCTCCGTCTCCGGGTCGACTTCGAGCCCGTAGAACCGGCGCTGGTGCTCGGCGATCGCCTCTCGGAGCACCGGCATGCCAGGCCCCGGCGGGTACTGGTTGAGACCGCCCGAGATGGCGGATCGCGCGGCATCCAGCACCTCTCGCGGGCCGTCCTCGTCGGGGAACCCCTGGCCGAGGTTGATCGCCCCGGTGGACTGCGCCAGAGCCGTCATCTCGGCGAAGATCGTGGGGCGGAGGGAGCCGTCGTCGCCGAGGAGCCCCGCCGCTCGGGCGGTGCGCGCCCAGGGTCCGCTGATGGTCATCGATCGCCCGTCGCTCGCGGATGTGGTGTCGCCGGCAGTGTCACGGCGATGGTGTGCTCGGTGGTGGTGCCGGGGTGGTCAAGGCTATCGGGCGGCGTCGGGAGGCTCACAGTGGCGTCAAATACAATGCTCAGGTTGGCAGCGGAGGCTTGCGTCGCTGTGGAAGGAGCACCCATGACTGAGAACACCGAGAACCCGAACGACGTCTCCCGCACCGGAGATTCCGCCGATCCGGAGGCCGCGCCCACGGCTCCGGTGGCCGCCCCGTCGACCACCCCGTCGACCAC
>JBEANR010000013.1:0-34295 GCA_041165365.1 Actinomycetota bacterium
CGTCGTCGTTGGTAGCCGCGAAACGGTACTGGCGTTGACTCGAGGAGCTGCATCGGACCCTTCGCAGAAGTCAAGAACGATGGATTCTTCACAACCACGCGGCCGGTCGCGACGACGACAGTGAGACGGATCTGGGGCCGACCCGGCTACAACATCATCACCGCCTACCCGACGGCCCCGAGACGAATCGGATAAGAGAGTGTTCCTTGGATTTTGGTGCCCGCTGGCTAGAGTGGCTCGTCTCTCAAGGGGTCGCGGAGTCCGCTGACCTTCGAACTCACAGCGCATCAGTACCGATCGCAGGCCGCGCGGGACGGTACGTGACTATTCGCGTTGATCCTGATTTAGTTCGGAGAAGCATGCACGATGTCGTGGCGGATAGAGCATGGATTCCAGCGCATTCCTTTGTTGAGCGATTCGATAGAGCGACATTCACGCTCGACATTGGTCATCGATTATGAGTACTCGTCCCAAGACTTCACCACGGGGACGCCCGTTTCCTCGAGTACCGGGCGTTGCGGTCGGCATCGCGATTGTGGCGCTCGGGGCCAATACGTTTGTTTTGCCTGGTCTGCAGGCACGGAGCGCTGATCCGCTCGGTCTCCTGTGGTGGCTAGTTCCAATCGCTTTCAGCGGGATCGCAGTTGCCGCCACGTGGTTTGTTCCATTGCTGTCGGCGCGACGGTTACGGAAGGCACTCGAGTCTCAACGAGGCATCCGGCCACGTGAACTATCGTTCCTGGCCGTAGTCGGATCTCACCCTAGAGGTGAGGTATTCGTCGTGAGTGCCGACCACGTTTCCTGGCGGATCACGGCTGTAGCGGGATCGACGGAGACCGGGAATTGGATTGACACGAAGGCACCCACAATCGTGGATGCCCCAAACGGTTCCTTCCTGTCCATCGGTGAATTAGCCGCTTCGCGCGGAGGGCGCGTCTACCCGCTGAAGGACGATGGATTCCAATTCATGAAGCCGAAGGACCTCGAGACGTTGCTCATCGCCCTCGGCAGGCTCGCCTCTCGAAGCAGTTCGAAGGAGTCCCGGGAGCAACCCCGGAGCTGTGACTAACTCGGGATGAATTCAGGCGCACGCTCGTGCATGCCACCGGGCAGTCTCCCTGCGCGCCGCAGGTCCGAGCGACAGCACGTTCATCGTCCCGCCTGGGATCAGCGGATGGTGCCCATTGCGAAGTCGCTGTACCATCACCAGAATGCGACGAGGGCGACCGATGGGCTTGTGGCCATCGGCGGGTGAGGATGGCCGCAGACTGGCGCCGGAACCCCAGATCACGCCCCCTCTTGTCGTCGATGGAGACAACGACTTCGAAGTTTATGCAACCATCAAAGCTGCGTGTCGGGCGACTGAACCTGAGGACGCACGCCTGTACGAGGTGATCGACAGCACTGGGCGGCGATTCGCATTTCTTGTCGACGAAAATCGAGTCGTGCTCAGTGGGCTCAGTCGTGTAGGTGAAGCGACCGTCGACCTTGAAGCACGTCTTCGAAACTACATCGCCATACTCGGCCCTGAGCGACTGGGATTCGACAGGATGGACGACCAGTCCCTCCCGGTGATGTTAGGTGCACTCCTGTGCTTCCAGCGCGGGGTCAAGCCGAGCAGAAGACGCCTCCGGACCTGAGCCCCGATCTACAGCCCTCGCCGAGTCCTGAATCGGTTCCATTCGGATGCCCGCAATGGGGTTCTCGCGACGGAGACCTTGTCGAAGCTTCGCGACGGTTGCTGCCAGCCAACGACGCGTGAGTGTCGTGATCGGTGAAGCTGTGCGAAGAGACAGAGGCCCCCCGGCCGCGCCGGAGGCCCGGGCGACAGCACCTCACGGCAATGCGTAACCACCTTCCACGGCCACCGCGAGACCGTCTGCGACCAGCCCGGCGAGGGCTCGTGCGCTCTGCGCGGCATCCGTCGACACTGTGTGCAGTTCGGCCAGCGTGACAGGGATGTCGGCCACCCTCAACTCGGCCAGGATGCGCCCGCGCACCTGACGATCGGAGCCCTCGTACTTCTTCTGCCTCGGCTTCGTCAGCCCGTCGAATCGCGGGTAGCCGGCCCCCCTCCACGCACACGAGTCGAGGAGGGGGCACGCGTCACACCTGGGGGAGCGCGCGACGCACAGCACGGCTCCGAGTTCCATCATCCCGGCGTTGAAGGCTGCGGCCGACGGCAGGTCTTCGGGAAGGAGCACCTCCATCGCGCCGAGGTCGCGCCTCGAGGGCGGACCGGCCTCGGCGTCACCTTCGACCGCTCGGGCGATGACCCTGCGCACGTTCGTGTCGACCACCGGATGTCGCGAGCCGTAAGCGAAGACGGCGACGGCCCGTGCCGTGTAGTCGCCGACACCTGGTAGGGCCAGGAGATCATCCACGTCACTCGGTACCACGTTGTCGTGCCGATCAGCGATCGCGGTGGCGGCGGCGTGAAGTCGCAGCGCTCGCCGCGGGTAGCCCAGGCGATCCCAGGCTCGCACGGCCTCCCCGCTCGGAACCGCGGCCAGGTGCGCCGGGGTCGGCCATCTGGCGAGCCAGTCGGTGAGGCGCGGGATGACGCGCGCGACCGGTGTCTGCTGCAGCATGAACTCGCTCACCAGGATTCCCCAGGCGCCGAATCCGTCACGCCGCCACGGCAGGTCGCGAGCGTTCGCTCGATACCAGTCGACGACGGCGGGGGCGATGCTCACCCGACGATCGTAGGCGCGCCTACGCTGGATGCATGGCACAGTGGCGACCAGCGAAACGCGACACCCTCGAGGCGCTCGCGGGGGAGATCATCCACAACTATGCGCGCGGCGGCTTACTCGTCGCGGTCGATGGCGGGCGTGCAGCGGCAACTTCGACGTTCGCCGACGAACTCGCGGCCGTGCTCAGCGAGTCCAGGTCTGATGTGTTGCGCGTCGGGATCGATGACGTCCGTTCCGCGGCACGAGGTGCGCTCGTCGTCGCCGATGGGCACTTCCTCGCCAGAGCGGATGTCGCGGGGAGCTGGCACTTCCTGGTGTGGGTCGACGAGCCGGGCACGACCTCGACCGGTCGCACCGCGTCGCGCACGAAGGCCGATGCGCTGATCGACAATCGGGATCCGGAGCATCCGATGCGCGTCTTCCTCGACGCGTGCTGACGCCGTACTCGCGAGCGGACGCTAGGCGTACGCGGGTGTCGAGACTCGAGTTGTGGCCCGCTGGCGGCTCGTGAAAGGGCCACGAGTCGGGTCTCGGTGACGGCACCCGTGGTCGGCGACGGCACCCGTGGTGGCGTGGGCCCCGGTCGGCGATGGCACCCGTGGTCGCGTGGGCGCCCGTGGCGGGGATGGGTGCTGGTCAGTCCGGGATGCGCGCCAGCACCTGTCTCGGCGTGAGAAACCGCCCAGTGCGCTCCACCTCGTGCACGAGCGCGACGATGGCAGAGTTGACCGGAGCGGGGCGGCCGACGGCGGCCGCGGCATCCACCACGGCGCCGTTCAGAGCGTCGACCTCGGTCAGCTGACCACGCCGGATGCTCTGCAGCGTCGACCCGGGGTTGGGCACATCTCCCATCCGCCTCGCCATCGCCCGCGGAAGCAGCCCGGCCACCGGCAGCGGCACCCTGCCCACGAGGCGCAGCAACACGTTGTTCAAGCCCTGCAGCGGTGCGAATCGGATGCCGCCGGCCTCCGCCACCGCGATCGTCTCCCTGATTCCGCGCACGAGCACCCGTCGCAGTCCCGGATGGGCGATGGTCTCCTGAGCGCTGAGCCCGGTGATGGCGGGCAGGGCGTTGACCTGGTTGACGACGAGTTTCGACCACTGGGCGCCGCGGAAGTCGTCGGCGACGGTCACCGGGAGCGCTTCGCCGAGTATGCGGGCGGCGAGGGTGAGCGCGTCATGACCGGGGGCGGGATGCTCGCCGGTCGCCCGGGCTTCAGGCACCCCGAGGCACAGCGAGCCGGTCGCGGTGACGGTCACGCGCCCGGGCGAGACGAAGGATGCCGCGAACAACGCGAGCCCGCCGACGAGCGGTGTCCGCGGCAGCTCAACCCGGGCTGCCGTCAGCGCCGCCAGTCCGTTCTGCACGATGACGACGGGGTTCGCCGCGATGGCGTGGGCGGACTCGCGAAGGGCGGCCGCGGCATCCGCAGCCTTCGTGGAGACGATCGTGAGATCGGCGGAGCGCATGACGGTCTCCCGGGCGACGACCCTCGCGGTGTGGGAGCCCCATGCCCCGGCGAGCTGGAGACCGTCGAGCATGATCGCGGCCAGGTGCTCGCCGCGGGCGGTGACGACCACCTTGTGGCCTGCCCGATCGAGCAGTGCGGCGAGGGTTCCTCCGACAGCACCGGCGCCGATCACCGCGATCCTCATGCGTGCGGTGTTCCCATGAACCGAGCCTAGGGCTCCCCTCCCTCGAGCTCGAGCCCGAGCCCGAGCCCGAGCCCGAGGCTCCCGTCCCTCTCGTCCATTCCATCGCCAGTTGGCCGATCCATGTCTGTGGCGATGGATCGGCCAACTGGCGGTGCAATGGATGCGGCGTAACCTTGCCTTCGTGAGTAGACCGCCGACGGATCCGACCAGCGGGGTGCTCCTCATCGACAAGCCGGCCGGCATGACCAGCCACGACGTGGTCGCGCGCACCCGGCGGCTGGCCGGCACCAGGAAGGTCGGGCACGCCGGCACTCTCGACCCGATGGCGACGGGCCTGCTGCTTCTGGGCCTCAACAGTTCGACCCGACTGCTCACCTACCTCGTCGGGCTCGACAAGGAGTACCTCGCCACCATAAGGCTCGGCGCGTCGACGACGACCGACGACCGCGAGGGCGAGATCACCGGTCATGCCGATCCGGTGCTCGTCGCGTCGATCGAACCCGCCGACGTCGACAGGGTCGTGGAGAAACTCACCGGCGAGATCGAACAGGTGCCGAGCACCGTGAGCGCGATCAAGGTCGACGGTCAGCGCGCCTATGCCCGTGCTCGAGCGGGGCAGACCGTCGAACTCGCGTCCCGGCGGGTCATGGTCTCGCAGTTCGCGGTGCTCGAGCGCCGTGACGAGGCCGGCTTCCTCGATCTCGACGTCAGGGTGCGCTGCTCGTCGGGCACCTACATCCGCGCCCTCGCCAGGGACCTCGGATGGATGCTGCGCGTCGGCGGTCATCTCACAGCGCTCCGCCGCACGCGGATCGGTCCCTTCCCGGTCGAGGACGCCGCCGACCTCGAGACCCTCGACGTGCCGCACGCGCGGCGCGCCCCGGCGGAGATCGCCACCACGCTGTTCGACTCGATGACGCTCGACGCCGCGCAGGTGACCGACCTCACCCACGGCAAGCGACTCGACGTCGACTGCGCCGACGGTGGGCCCATCGCCGCACTGGCCCCCGGCGGCCGCCTCGTCGGACTGCTCGAGATCTCCGCGGGTCGGGCGAAGCCCCTGGTCAACTTCCCGACGGACGGGGTCATCGGCGGCGGCGACGCATGATCGAGTGGTTCACCACCGCGCAGGTCGTCGTCGCGGTCATCGCCGGACTCGGATGCCTCGTGCTGGGCTTCGCGAAGCGGGCTCCGGACGACTTCACCCTGGGCGCGACGGCCCTCGTCGAGCTGCTGCTGCTCGCACAACTCGTGATCGCGATCACGGCGCCCGCCGTCGGCAACACCGCGACCGGCAGCGTGCTCGAGTTCTACGTCTACCTCGTCTCGGCCATCCTCCTCCCACCGCTGGCCGCAGTCTGGGCACTGGTCGACCGCACGCGATGGTCGACGGTGGTGCTCGGGGTGGTGTGCCTCGCGGTGGCCGTGATGGTGTACCGGATGCACGAGATCTGGTTCGTGCAGGTGGCCTGAGCCGCGGCATCCGTCGGCGCAGGATGAGGCTCGTCGCCTGGCCTAATCTTGAGTCGATGGTTCACAACACCCCAGCGCGCTCGCTCGGCATCGGTCGGGTGCTCATCGTCGTCTACGGCATCCTCGCTCTGGCGGCGACGGGTCGCTCGGTGTTCCAGATCGCGTCGAAGTTCGACACCGCGCCCGTCGCCTACGTGCTGTCGGCGGTGGCCGCCGTCGTCTACATCGTCGCGACAGTCGCGCTCGTCTCGTCGAGTCCTCGCTCGACGGCCGTGGCGTGGGCCACGATCTCGTTCGAGCTGGCGGGCGTGCTCGTGGTCGGCGTGCTGAGCATCGTCGACCCGATCCTGTTCCCCGCCGACACCGTGTGGTCGTTCTTCGGGCGCGGCTACCTGTTCATCCCCCTCGTGCTGCCGGTGCTCGGCATGCTGTGGCTCCGCCGACGACGGATGTCCGCGGTCTGATGCTGTACGCGAGCGCTCTCGATCAGCTGCCCGCCGACCTCGGGTCGACGGCGGTCACCTTCGGCAAGTTCGACGGCATCCACCTCGGTCATCGGGCCGTCGTCGACGAGCTCGTCTCCCTCGCCGGTGAGCGGTCGCTCGTCTCCACCGTGCTCACCTTCGACCGCAACCCCCTCAGCCTGCTCGCGCCGGAGCGGAGCCCGGAGCGCGTGGTCAGCAGCCGTCAGAAACGGCGACTGCTCGCCGAAGCCGGTGTCGCCTTGACGGTCGAGATACCGTTCGATCGTGAGTTCAGCCTGTTGACCGCCGAGCAGTTCGTCGACACCGTGCTCATCGGGGCTCTGAACGCCGCGCTCGTGCTGGTCGGTCCGGAGACGAGATTCGGGGCGGGCGGTGCCGGTTCCTTCGACACGCTGGCCGCCCTCGGACGGGAGCGCGGTGTGGAGGTGATGAGCCACAGGCTCGTCTCGGCGGGTGGCTCGTCGCCCGTGTCATCCACCCGCATCAGGGCGCTGCTGACGGTCGGCGACGTCGCGGGGGCCACCGCGCTGCTCGGCCGGGTCCCGAGTGTGCGGGCCGAGGTGGTGCACGGGCAGAGGCGGGGCCGTGAACTCGGCTACCCGACTGCGAATCTGTCACCCGACCTCGAGGGGTTCATCCCGGCAGACGGGGTGTACGCGGGCTACCTCACCTGGAACGGCCGACGGATGCCCGCGGCGATCTCCGTCGGCGACAATCCGACCTTCGTCGGGGTGCCTGCCCGCCAGGTGGAGGCCTACGTGATCGACGAGGATCTCGACCTCTATGACGAGATCGTGGAGGTCGAGTTCGTAAAACGGTTGCGCGGACAACTGAAGTTCGACGCCCTCGAGCCGCTGATCGCGCAGATGGCCCTCGACACGCAGCGCGCCCGCGAGTTGACGGCCTGACCCCAGCCCGACCCGGCCCGACCGCGGGTCGCGCCTAAGCCGCGGGACCATTCCATCGTGAGTTGGCCGATCCATCGTTCTGGCGATTGTTCGGCCAACTGGCGATGGAAGGGTCGGGCGGATTGTGAGGCGCGGTGCGCCGAGGGCTCACGCGTCGAAGGTGTTCACCATCGCGTGCGCCGCACGGTCGAGGTAGTCCCAGAGTGTCGCGTCGTCGAGCGGTGAGAGCTCGAGCGTGTCCGCGGCGGCACGCATGTGGGTCAACCACCGGTCGCGGGCGTCGGGATTGACCCTGAACGGGAGGTGCCGCATTCTCAGCCGCGGATGTCCGCGCTGTTCGCTGTAGGTTCCCGGCCCACCCCAGTACTGCTCGAGGAACCCGGTGAGCCGTTGCACCGCGCCCTCGAGATCGTGCTCAGGATACATCGGCAGCAGCACGGGATCGGTGCGGATGCCGTCGTAGAAGGCGCGCACGAGCTTCTCGAAGGTGGCGCGCCCGCCGACCTTCTCGTAGAAGGTCGCGCCCACGCCGTTCCCGCTCAGCCGGAGCGTGATCGGGCTGGGGGGCACGGCCGGCCCGCCGGCATCCTCGGCGCTCACTCCGGCCTCCGCGACGGGCGGGTCGACGGCGCCTCCGGACCGGACTCGGCCCGGTTGTGCGCGGTCGCCCCATCCGCGGTCGGCACCGGTCGCGTGCGCGGAGCCTTGCGCGCAGGCTCCTGGGGTGCTTTCGTCTCGACACCATTGAGCACGATGCTGTTCAGTGCGGGCAACTCGACGCCGAGGATGTCGAGTGCCCGCTTCAGCCGCAGCCGGAGGTCGCGCGCCACGTCGTCTTTCACCGCGGTGCGGGTCTTGACCACGAGTCGCACCACGAGCGCCTCGGCCGAGATGGATTCGATGCCCCAGATCTCGGGCTTCTCGAGGATCTTGCTGCGCCACGCCGGGGTCTGCCACATCTCGGTGGCGGCGCCGAGCATCCCCTCCTGCACGGCCTCGACGTCGACGGTGTACGGCACGGCGAGGTCGATGATCACGCGCGCCCAGCCCTGCGACTTGTTGCCGACCCGCAGGATCTCCCCGTTGCGCACGAACCACAGCGTGCCCTCCACATCGCGGATCTGCGTCACCCGGATGCCGACGGCCTCCACCACCCCGATGGCCGGGCCGAGATCGACCACGTCGCCCACCCCGAGTTGGTCTTCGGCCACCATGAACAACCCGTTGAGCACGTCTTTCACGATGTTCTGCGCGCCGAAACCGAGGCCCGCACCGAGCGCGGCGGTGATGAGCGCGAACGACCCGATGATGTTCGTGTCGATCGCGGTCACGACGAGCAGCAGCGCGACGATGACGATCACGACGCTCACCACGTTGTTCAGCACGGAGCCCAGGGTGCGGGTGCGCTGCACGACCCTCACCGCAGTGAGGGGGGAGGAGATGAGAGCCTGCGTGTCGTCGACGTTCTGCCGCCGCTTCACCCCGTTCACCACGCGATTCACGATTCGACGGATCACGAAATGCAGCACGACACGCAGCACGATCGCGCCGACGATGATGCCGATGACGGCGAAGAACACCTCGAAGGTGCCGATGAAGCCGCCGACGGACGCCCAGAACGCCGTCCAGTCGAAGGGTGGGGCCGGTGTGGTTTCGAGAGGAGTCATAGGCGTTCCAGGGTAGGGCGCTCTACCTGTCGGCCGCCTGCACCATGAGCGCGCGCTCCACTCCCGCGAGGTTCTCGACCACGAGCCGGCGCAGCGCCGGGATGTCGGGGTTCGCGTCGAGCCAGGCGTTCGTGGCATCCCGCAGCCCCGCCGTCGCGAGCTGCGCAGGGTAGAAGCCCACGATGATCGTCTCGGCGATGTGATAGCTGCGCTTCTGCCAGACGTCGGCGAGACTCGCGAAGTAGCGATCGACGAGGGATTCGAACACCGTCGCGTCGTTCGCGTGCTGGAATCCCTGGGCCGCCGATCTCACGATCGCGTTGGGCAGGTCGTCGGAGTCGATGACGGATGTCAGGGCCGCGAGCTTGCCGTCGACCGTCGGTATCGTGGCGCGCGCCCGCGCCGCAGCCTGCGCGCCGTTGGCGGTGTTGTCGCGCTCGAGTGCCGCTGCGATCTCGGGTTCACCCGCCGCGTCGTTCAGCACGAGCCCCTCGAGCAGCTCCCAGCCGAGGTCGGTGTCGATCTCGAGCCCGTCGAGCGGCGCGCTCCCGTCGAGGAGTCCGCGGAGCGCGTCGATATGGGAGGGCGTGCTGGCGATTCCCGCGAAGAACTTGACGAACTGGAACTGCGCGTCGGAGCCGGGCTCCGCTGCCCGCGCGAGAGTCAGCAGACTGTCTCCGACAGCGCCGATCGTCTCCGCGCGCGCCTCGCGGGCCACGTAGAGGCGGGCCACCGTCGACAGCTGGGTGAGGGTGGTGCGGATGGTCGTGGACTCGGTCTCGGTGGCGATGTTGCCGAGCACGAGTCGCACGTAGTCGCTCGCCGGAGACTCGCCGTCGCGGGTGGAGTCCCACACGGAGCCCCACACGATCGACCGGGCCAGCGGGCTCTCGATCGCGGCGAGGTGCTCGATCGCGGTGGCGAGGGAGGTGTCGTCCATGCGCACCTTCGCGTAGGCGAGGTCGTCGTCGTTCACGAGCACGAGAGCCGGACGGCGCTTGCCGATCAGGCCGGGCACCTCGGTGCGTTCGCCGTCGACATCCAGTTCCAGCCTGTCGGAGCGCACGAGAGAGCCGCCGTCGAGGTCGTAGAAACCGACGGCGAGGCGGTGGGGGCGGATGGTGGGATGATCCGCGGCCGCCGTCTGCACGATGGCGAACGCGGTGATGATGCCGTCGGCGTCGGTCACGATCTCGGGACGCAGAGTGTTCACACCAGCGGTCTCGAGCCACAGCTTCGACCATCCGCCGAGCTCGCGCCCACTCGTGGTCTCGAGCTCCGCGAGCAGATCAGCGAGCTCGGTGTTGCCGTGGGCGTGCTTCTGGAAGTACGCGGCGACACCGGCGAAGAAGGCGTCGATGCCGACCCACGCGACGAGTTGCTTGAGCACCGACCCGCCCTTCGCATAGGTGATGCCGTCGAAATTGACCTGCACGTCTTCGAGGTCGTTGATCGTCGCGACGACGGGGTGGGTGGAGGGCAGCTGATCCTGGCGGTAGGCCCAGCTCTTCTCCATGGCCTGGAAGGTGGTCCACGCCTCGGTCCACTCGGTGGCCTCGGCGGTGGCGATGGTCGAGGCCCACTCGGCGAACGACTCGTTGAGCCAGAGGTCGTTCCACCACTTCATCGTCACGAGGTCGCCGAACCACATATGGGCGAGCTCGTGCAGGATGGTGACGACCCTGCGCTCCTTGATCGCGTCGGTCACCTTCGACCTGAAGACGTAGCTCTCGGTGAAGGTCACCGCGCCCGCGTTCTCCATCGCGCCCGCGTTGAACTCGGGCACGAAGAGCTGGTCGTACTTCGCGAACGGATACGGGTAGGCGAACTTCTCCTCGTAGTAGGCGAAGCCCTGGCGGGTCTTCTCGAAGATGTAGTCCGCGTCGAGGTACTGCGTCAGAGAACGGCGCGTGAAGAGGCCGAGAGGGATGACGCGGCCGTCGCTCGAGGTGAGCTCGCTGCGCACGACGTCGTAGGGCCCCGCGACGATCGCGGTGACGTAGCTGGAGAGCACCGGCGTCGGGGCGAACCGCCAGGTCGCGGCAGCTCCACCCCCTCCGCTGGTCGAGCTTGTCGAGACCCCGCCGGTAGCCGGTCCCGCAACCAGCTCCGGCTCCGGCGTCGGCGAGTTGCTGATCACCGCCCACTCCGCGGGCGCCGTCACCGTGAAGGCGAAGGTCGCCTTGAGGTCGGGCTGCTCGAAGACGGCGAAGACCCGACGGGAGTCCGGCACCTCGAACTGCGTGTAGAGGTAGACCTCGTCGTCGACGGGGTCGACGAAACGGTGCAGGCCCTCCCCGGTGTTCGTATAAGCGAAGTCGGCGACGACCTCGAGCACGTTCTCGGCGGCGAGGTCGTCGAGCTGGATGCGCGTGCCGTCGCTCACCGCCGCGACATCCAGAGGCCGTCCGTTCAGGGTGACCGACGCGACGGACGCGGTGATCGCATCGATGAAGGTGGAGCCGCCCGGAGTCGCCGAGAACTCGACGACGGTGGAACTGCGGAAGGTCTCAGCCCCCGTGGTGAGGTCGAGAGCCACCGCATAGGTGCGCGTCGAGACCGTCGCCCTGCGCTCCTGCGCCTCGATCCTGGTGAGGTTGTCTCCTGGCACGGCTGCTCCTTCATCGCGGGTCGACGCGGCTCATGACCGCCGTTTAACCCTAGCGAAGCGGAGGGGTCACACCGACTGCAGCGCGGGCTCCTGAGCGGGTGCAGGAAGCAGGATGTCGCGAGCCGCCTCGATCGACGCGACGAGCAGGTCGCGCAGCACGCCGTCGACGTCGGCGGAGCAGGCCTCGGCGATTCCCGTGACGGCGAGCACCATCATCGCCTCCGTCGCGATCGGCGAGCCGAGCGCCGGCCGGAACGGCAGACCCGAGATCTGATGCCTGGCCCACCGGGCCGCACCCGGTGCAGTCTCGAGCGCGGCATCCATGCGCCGTCGCAGGTCGCCGCCCGTCGGCCCGTAGGCCTCGAGCCTGTCGAGGCACCGGATCACCGTGACGGCGAGGGCGCGCTGACGGAACTCGCTCGCGATGGGCAGGGCGGCCGCCGCAGCGAGCATCGCGAGCGTGATGTCGAGCTGCTCCGAGCGGCGCCTGTCGGGGTTGCGCTTGCCGGCGGCGCGCCTGGCGGTGCGCTTGTCGGCGTGCTTGTCAGTGTGCTTCTCGGTGCCGGGCATCCCTGTCTCGGGCCCAGCCGATTCGGTGTGTGGGGCGACCAGCCCGACCACCGACGGCACCATCACCGCGAGTCGACCGCGTTCGGCGTCGCTGGTCCAGTCGTTGACCAGCCGGGCGAGCCTGGCCAGTGCCGGGTGCGTGCAGCTCGGGTGATCGCTCCATCGCTCACCGGCGAGGTAGGAGGCGAACTCCATGAAGCAGGCACCGCGACGGGCAGACCTGTGGCGTCCGCGACTCAACACCGGCAGTCCTCCGGGGGCGACGGTGACGGCGGCGCCAGGGGTGACTTTCGACATGGCAGACCCTCCACTTCGAACGAGGTTCGGTACTCACAGTGTGCGCCTCGATCGCCGCCGACGCCACCCTCATCGTGCTCGACGCGGGGGCGGCGCGAGGGCGGCGCGAGGGCGGCGCGACGGTCAGCGGACGACCCTGAGCCAAGCGAACTCGTAGGGGGCCAGTCGGATGCCGTCCGCCAGGGTCACCGCGCGGCCCTCGACGAGGTCGAAGGCCTCTCCGCCCATGCCGGAGAGGGTGACCGGCGAGATCGACTGCGGTTCGTCGGAGAAGTTCGCGAGCACGAGTACGAGCGAGTCTTCCGAGGGCCGCTGATACCCGAGCACGTGATCGGTGCCGGTGCCGAAGCCGATGAGGTCTCCTCCGGCCAGTTCGGGTGACGACGTGCGGAGCTCGATCAGGTGGGTCAGACCGCCGTAGATGCGCCCGGCATCCGTCCTGCCCTCGAACCGATCGGCATAGCGGTCGACGGGATAGCGCGGACGGTTGACCCACCGACTGTCCGCCGCGTGGTCGGGGTCGTGCACGTAGGAGTAGTCGTTGAGCTGGCCGACCTCATCGCCCAGATACAGCAGGGGGATGCCGCCGGTGCTGAGCACGATGGAATGCGCGAGAACGATGCGCGCGATGGCGTGGGGGTCGCCCTGCTCGAGTCCGGCGAGCGACGCCGTCGTGCCCGAGATGCGGCAGTCACCCGTGCGCGGGTTGTCTTGGAACGGCACGCCGCGCGCGAAGCTGCCGTCGAATCTGTTCACGTAGAACGCATTCAGGAACCGGCGGTGGGCGTATCCGTCGATGCCCAGTTCGGCGGCGTCCTCATCGGAGAAGGTCCAGCCGATGTCGTCGTGGCCCCGCACGTAGTTGATCCAGGCGGTGCCGGCGGGGATGGCGTGGCGCCGCTCGAGGGCCTGTGCCAGCAGCGAGACCCGGCGAGTGGCGAGGGACTCCCAGATCAGCGCCATCTGGAGGGGGTTGTACGAGAGCTGGCACTCGGCCGGGTCGATGTACTGCGCCACCTCGTCGGGGTGCACGATCGCCTCCGACTTGAACAGCAGCGCCGGCGCGGCCAGCCTGCAGACCGCGTTGAACGCCTTCAGCAGCAGGTGGGCCTCCGGCAGAGACTCGCAACTCGTGCCCATCCGCTTCCAGATGAACGCGACGGCGTCCATCCGCAGGATGTCGACGCCGAGGCTCGCGAGGAAGAGCATCTCGCCCGCCATCGCGCGGAACACCGCCGGGTTCGAGTAGTTGAGATCCCACTGGAAGTGGTGGAACGTCGCCCAGATCCACCGGCCGTCGTCGAGGGGCACGAACGAGCCCGGATGATCGTCGGGGAAGATCTCGCGCACGGTCTCCTCGAAGCGATCGGGAGCGTCGCGGTCGGGGAAGATCCAGTAGAAGTCCTCGTAGAACGGATCCCTCGCGAGCGCCTTCTTGGCCCACTCGTGCTCGTTCGAGGTGTGGTTGAAGATGAAGTCGACCACGAGCGAGATGCCGCCGGCTCGCAGATCGTCGGCGAGTGCCCTGAGCTCGTCCATCGACCCGAGCGAGGGATCGACCTCGCGGTAGCTCGATACCGCGTACCCGCCGTCGGAATTGTTCTCCGGCGCCAGGAAGAGGGGCATCAGGTGCAGATAGGTGAGACCGAGTTGTCTGAAGTAGGGGATGCGGGCGCGGATGCCCTCGAGGTCGCCGGCGTACCGGTCGACGTAGCAGACGCCTCCGAGCATCGCGCCGGACTGGAACCATTCCGGGTGCGCGATCCGCTCGTCGTCGACCGCGAGCAGGTCGACTGGTCGCCTCGTCCACGAGTCGACGCACTCGACGAGCAGCGCCTCGAACTGCTCGGCGCAGTCGGTTCGGTCGCCGTAGATCTCGGTGAAGAGCTGCTCGAGCGTGGGCACCACCGCCGCGAACCGGTCTCGGATCGCTTCGGGGTCGTGCGGGTCATCCGTGAGGCCGGACCGGCCGGGGAGAGAGCCGACGATGCGGGTCCAGAGTGCGGTCATGTCGGCGGCGAGCGGCATGGTCGAAGTCTAGAGCGGGCGGTGTCTGCGGCCCGTGACCGTAGGCTCGGACGATGACCCTCACAGACCCGCAGACCGAGAACCTCCCGCCGCACGACGAGTCGCCACAGCAGGTTGAGTTCTGGTTCGACCCCTCGTGCCCCTGGGCCTGGATGACGTCGCGATTCGTCGACGAGGTGGCTGCGCAGCGCCGTCTCGACGTGACCTGGAACGTGATGAGCCTCGCCGTGCTCAACGAGGACAAAGACGTGGGCGACGACTACCGGGCGTTCTTCCCGCGGGCTCTGCGCTACACCCGGCTGGTGGCGGCGGCGAAGGAACTCCACGGTCAGCAGATCGTCAAGCCGCTCTACGACGCCCTCGGAACCCGCATTCACCCGGGCGGTTCGACCGACCCCGACGCGGTGATCCCCGAGGCGCTCGCCGAGGTCGGCCTTCCCGCTGAGCTGATCCGCCACTCGCACAGCGATGAGTTCGACCCGCAGATGCGGGCATCGCACTTCGACGGGATCGACCGGGTGGGTCAGGATGTCGGCACTCCCGTCATCGCCATCGGCGGCGTCGCGTTCTTCGGCCCGGTGATCTCGCCGACCCCTCGCGGCGAGCAGGCGCTGGCCCTGTGGGACGGCGTGGTCGCCGCGGCATCCTTCCCCGGCTTCTTCGAGCTCAAGAGGTCGCGCACCGTCGGCCCGATCTTCGACTGACGCAGGTACCCGCGCGCACAGCCGGGAGGCCGCCGCCGCGCGAATAGGGTTGCAGCATGCGCATCCACCTCGCGACGGATCATGCCGGCCTCGATCTGAGTCGGCACCTGCAGCAGCACCTGACCGACGTCGGCCACGATGTGGTGGATCACGGTCCGCGGTCGTTCGACCCGCTCGACGACTACCCCGCGTTCTGCATCGCCGCTGCGCGTGCCGTCGTCGCCGATCGGTCGGCGGGTGTCGAGGCGCTCGGCGTCATCTTCGGCGGTTCGGGCAATGGCGAGCAGATCGCTGCGAACAAGGTGACGGGCGCCCGCGCCGCCCTCGTCTGGAGTCTGCCGACGGCGAGGCTCGCCCGCGGGCACAACGATGCGAACCTCATCTCGATCGGAGCGCGGCAACACGATCTCGACGAGGCGGTCTCGTTCATCGACGCCTTCATCGCCGAGCCGTTCAGCCACGACGAGCGCCACGTGCGGCGGATCGGGCAGATCGCGGACTACGAGACGACCGGCGCCATCGCCGGCCGCGTGATCGACTAGCGATGCCCGAGGGTCACTCCGTCCATCGCATCGCCCGCCAGTTCGGTCGCAACTTCGTGGGGCGCTCCGTTTCGGTGTCGTCGCCGCAGGGGAGGTTCGCCGAGGGGGCCCGCGAGCTCGACGGGCGCACGATCCTCACCTCGCGCGCCGTCGGCAAACAGATGTTCCTCGAGTTCGACGGCGCACTCTGGATGCGCGTGCACCTGGGTCTCTACGGGGCCTGGGACTTCGCGGGCGACATCCTCACCGACGAGTCGATGCGGCCGATCGTGAACCGGCGCCGCGCGGCGACCGCGGCGGGGGAGAGCGCGCCGCCCGACATCATCCCGGGCCCGGCATTCGCAGCGGAGCGCGACGGTCGCGGTCGACGGGACGACGAGGACTCCCTGGCAAGCATCGGAGCACCGAGGCTCGCCCGCATCCGCATGTCCGAAGACGAGTCGGGCGCCGTCGTGCTGCAGGAGTTTCCACCCGAACCCGTGGGAGCCGTGCGCGTCAGGCTGCTGGCGGATGATGTCGTGGCCGACCTCCGCGGGCCGACGAAGTGCGAGGTTCTGACGGCCGAGGAGGTGCAGGGTGTGATCGACCGGCTGGGCCCCGACCCCCTCGTCGACCCCCCGAAGAAGGGCGAGGCGCGGTTCGTCGAGACCGTGTCGAAGAAGCGCACCCCGATCGGGCTGCTGCTCATGGACCAGTCGGTGGTGAGCGGGATCGGAAACATCTATCGGGCTGAACTGCTCTTCCGCGCAAGGATCGACCCGCACACACCGGGCAAGGAGCTCTCGGTCGATCAGCTCCGTACCCTGTGGAAGGACTGGTCGAAACTGCTGAGGGTGGGTGTCGAGGTCGGCCAGATCCTCACGATCGACGCGCAGTTGCCCTCGCGCAGGAATTCGCGGCTGAAGCCCCGCTCCGAGCGGCACTGGGTGTACCACCGCACCGGGCTGCCGTGCCGCGTCTGCGGAACCCCGATCGCCATGGAGGATGCCGCGGGTCGCAAGCTCTACTGGTGCCCGACCGATCAGGTCTGACGCCCAGCATCCCGCGACTTGTCGGTTCTGCACCTTCGGAGGCGGCGGAGGGTGCGCGGGTGACCAGTCGCGGGACCCACGGGGTAAGTCACGGTGCCGCTGACGCGAGCCCCATCCGGGCTGCCGCACGCTCTTCGCCTCGCCCCGCGACGAGCGCGACCTGCGGGTCGACACGGTCGGTCTGCGCCAGGATGGAAGGATGCGCCACACCCCGAACTTCGTCACCGACGACCCCGAGGTGGTGAAACGGCTCATCCGCGAGAATCCGTGGGCGACGATCGTCTCGCACACCGCGGCGGGGCTCGTCGCCTCGCACTACCCCGTCGTGCTCGAGGAGGCCGCGGACGGCATCTCCATCGTCAGCCACGTCGGCCGCCCGGATGAGACGCTGCACGAACTCGGGCGGCACGAGATCCTGGTGATCGTGCAGGGTCCGCACGGCTACATCTCACCGGGGTGGTACGGCGCGGGCGACATCGTGCCGACCTGGAACCACGTCACCGCGCACCTCTACGGCACCCCCGAGATCCTCTCCGATGACGAGAACTTCGCCGTGCTCGACGACCTCGTCGATCTCTTCGAGAAGCGGATGCCGCACCCGGTGCACCTCTCCGTCGACGAGTCCCAGGCCCGCAGGATCGCGCGCGGCACCGTCGGCATCAGGCTGAGGATCACGCGGTTCGACGCCCGTCTGAAGCTCAGCCAGAACAAGCCCTCCGACGTGGTCGAGAGCGTGATCGGTGCCCTCGAGGGCGATGGCCCGTATGCGCAGCACGGTCTCGCCGCCGAGATGAGGCGGGTGCACGACCGATGACCATGCTCCTGCGTCACGCCCGCATCCCCGGCCGCGATGGCACCGTCGACGTGCTGCTCAAGCACGGTGTGATCACCGGGATCGGAGCGGGTCTCGAGGGGTCGGCCGAGACCGACCTCGACGGCCGATGGGTGGTCCCCGGTCTGTGGGACGCCCACGTGCACCTCGGCCAGGCGGCACTCAACCGTCAGCGTGTCGACCTTTCTGCCGCGACATCCGCAGCCCACGCCGCCGCGCTCATCACCGGCTCTCCGCGCCCCGACCACGGACCCCTGATCGCGCGGGGCTTCCGGGACGGACTCTGGACCGACGAGCCGACGGCGCACGTGCTCGACGCGGCGGTCGGCGACGTGCCGGTGGTGGCGATCAGCGGCGACCTTCACTGCTGCTGGCTGAACTCGGCTGCGATGACGATGTTCGACGTGACGGGCTCGACGGGTCTGCTGCGCGAGGACGACGCCTTCCAGGTGACGACACGGCTCGAGGATGTGCCGCAGCACGTGCTCGACGACTGGGTCACCTCCGCGGCGCGGGACGCGGCTGCGCGCGGGGTGGTCGGTGTGGTCGACCTCGAGATGCAGGACACGGTCACGGCCTGGACGCGGAGGTTCGCTGCGGGCTTCGACGTGATGCGGGTGGCCGCCGGTATCTGGGAGCCGTGGCTCGACCGGGCGATCGCCGCCGGGTTGCGCACCGGACATCCGCTCGACACCGCCGAGCCGCGACTGACCGCAGGGCCTTTCAAGGTCATCTCCGACGGCTCGCTGAACACCCGTACGGCCTTCTGCGTCGACCCCTACCCCGGACTCCACGGCGATCTCTCCCGTGGACTGCTCACGGTGCGGCCCGATCGGCTCGTCGAGTTGCTGCGACGTGCGTCGGAGGCAGGGCTCAACCCCGCGGTGCACGCGATCGGTGACAGGGCCAATGAACTCGTGCTCGACGCCTTCGCGGAGGCCGGGTGCCGCGGCCGCATCGAGCACGCGCAGCTGCTGCGCGAGCAGGATGTACCGCGCTTCGCCGAGCTCGGAGTGACGGCGAGTGTGCAGCCCGAGCACGCGATGGACGACCGCGATGTCGCCGACGTGTACTGGGCGGGGCGCACGGGACGCGCCTTCGTCCTGAAGAGTCTCCTCGACTCCGGCGCCGACGTCGTCCTCGGATCCGATGCCCCGGTAGCGCCTCTCGACCCCTGGGTCACGATCGCAGCCGCGGTCTCGAGGGCGCGCGACGGGCTCGCGCCGTGGCATCCGGAGCAGGCGATCCCGGTCAGACAGGCCATGGCCGCGTCGACGGATGGCGCGGGGCACGAGATCGCGGTGGGACGGGCCGCAGACCTCGCCGTGCTCGACCTCGACCCCTTCGCGGTGGACGCGGAGGCGCTGCGCACGATGCCGGTCGCCGCGACCTACGTAGCGGGCTACACCACCTTCGACGGGCGGTGACTCGCGGTCACGGGGCGAGACCGGGCGCAGCCCTAGTTCGTGGCGATGTGGGCGTACAGGAACCAGCGGTCCTTCTCGAGCGCCCTGGAGATCTCGATCGCGACATCCTGACTCACCGGATCGAGCACGGCCAGCTCGGTCACGGCGGTGCGGATGGTCGCGAGGGTGCTGTCGATCGAGGCGATGACCTCGGTGATGACCCGGTCCGAGGCCTGGAATCCGGCGGTGAGGGCGGGGGTCGAGGTCTTCGCGGCGACGGTGGCGATGCGGGCGTCGATCGGCAGGCCCAGCGCGACGACGCGCTCCGCGGCCGTGTCGGCGTAGTCCCTCGCGTGGTCGACGACGAGGTCGAGCAACTCGTGCACGGCCTGGAAGTTGGCCCCGCGGACATGCCAGTGGGCCTGTTTGCCGTCGACGGCGAGGGCGGTCAGGTCGACCACGACGGGTCCGAGGAACTGGGCGACCCCCGAGGTGATGTCGGGGTCGATGGAACTCTGGGCTGCGGCCGCGATGTCGGTCATGATGGCTCCGTTCTGAGGTCGTTGCCGTCACGGTACGCCGGGCGTCGGCGACCTCGCAAGCAAGCTGAGGCAACGCTTACCCGGGCTCGGCCGCCGAGCGCGAGGACCTTCCCGGGGGGTTGACCCCCGTTCGCGGAGCGGGTCGACCGGATGGGCACGGCGGCGCGAGGCGTCGATGATGGGAGCCATGCCGACCGCCACCTCAGCAACCGCTCCTGCCTCCAGGATGAGACCCCTCTACCTGAGTCTGTGGGCGGGAATGCCCCGGGAGCTGCTGTACCTCCTGCTCGCCCTCCCCGTCGCGCTCAGCGGATTCGTCACCACGGTGATCCTCACCTCGGTCGGCGCCGGCACGATCGTGACCCTCTTCCTCGGGGTCTTCCTGTTCATCGGTGCGTTCTACGTGTCGCGCGGGTTCGGAACCCTCGACCTGATCAGGCTGCGATGGGCCGGTCGGCCCGACATCCCGCGACCGGAGTGGCAGGACTACGCCGCGCGATCGGGGTTCTGGGCGTGGCTGAAGGCCCTGTTCGGCAATGGACATTATTGGCTCGCGCTGCTGCACACTCTGGTGATCTCGCCGGTCCTGTCGCTGATCTCGTGGACGGTGACCGTGATCTGGATCTCGCTGGGCCTGGTCGGAGTCACCTGGTGGTTCTGGCAGTTGCTCGGTCTGCAGCAGGGCACCCTCACCGGTCTCGTGCTCGACGGACTCGACGTCACCCCCCTCGTCGACCCGGCCGTGATCGATGGCCTGATGTTCACCGCCCTCGGTGTCGTGGCGCTGGCCACCCTCCCGTTGGTGACGACGGGACTGGTGCGCATGCACTGGTTCGTGGCGATCGGCGTGCTCGGGGCGTTCCGATCGGATGCGCTGCGCCGGCAGGTCGTCGAGCTCGGCGCCTCGCGGGGTGCCGCGGTCGCCGCGGAGGGCCATTCGCTCGAGCGTTTGGAACGCGACATCCATGACGGCCCGCAGCAGAGGCTCGTGCGACTGCAGATGGACCTCGCCGCCGCCGAGCGCCAGTGGGACCGCGATCCGGATGCCGCGCGCGAACTGATCGCCCAGGCCCTGCACCAGGCGCGCGAGGCACTCGACGAACTCAGGTCACTCTCGCGGGGGTTCGCCCCCCCGATGCTCTCCGATCGCGGACTGGTCGCCGCGCTCGAGTCGGCCGCCACGAGAAGCCCGATCCCCACCACCGTGCGGTCCGAACTCGCCGACGGCGCCGTGCTGCCCTCCGAGGTGGAACGGGGCGGCTACTTCGTCGCGAGCGAAGCGCTCGCCAACGCCGCCAAGCACTCGGGAGCCTCGGCCATCGTGGTGGACGTGAGGCTCAGGAGGGTCGCCGACGGCGACACCACCTGGCTCGATGTCATCGTCACCGACGACGGACGGGGCGAGGCATCCGCGGTGCCCGGTCACGGTCTCGCCGGCCTCGAGGAGAGGCTGCGTGGGCTGGGCGGGATCCTCGAGGTCGAGAGTCCGGTCGGGGGCCCGACCACCGTGTCCGGGCATCTCCCGATCACCTACGGCGACGAGGGCCGCGCGCTCTGATCGCGCTCCCCACCTATGCTGGCCCGGTGCCTCCAGTGAGCCCGGGACTTCGAGTGGCGGTCGCCGACGACTCCGTGCTGCTGCGCGAGGGTCTGGTGCGGGTGCTCGAGGAGGCCGGGGCCGACGTCGTCGGAGCGTTCGCCGACGGTGATGCGCTCCTCGCCGCGCTCGACGACCTCGACGCCGCGCTCGTCGTGCTCGACGTGCGGATGCCGCCCACCTTCCGCGACGAAGGGGTGAAAGCGGCCATCGAGGTGAGGAGGCGGCATCCGCGGCTCGGCATTCTGCTTCTCTCGCAGTACGTGGAGGTCGTCTATGCGCAGGAGCTGCTGTCGTCGGGGTCCGGCGGCGTCGGATACCTGCTCAAAGACAGGGTCGCGTCGCTCGACGAACTCGAAGATGCGGTGGCCAGGATCGCCGCCGGCGGCACCGTGCTCGACCCCGAGGTGGTGGCGCAGCTCATCGGCAGGCGGGGTGACCCTCTCGCCTCGCTCACGCCCCGTGAACGCGAGGTTCTCGTGCACATGGCCGAGGGGCGCACGAACCTCGCCATCGCCTCGGCCATGTTCGTGGGGGTCGGCGCGGTCGAGAAGAACGTGACGTCGATCTTCCAGAAGCTGGCGCTGGATGACTCGGGCTCAGACCACCGGCGCGTTCTCGCAGTGCTGACGTGGTTGCAGCGGTGACCCGGGCCGGCGGCCGGGATCAGCGGAGGGAACCGACCCGCTCGACCACGTCGCGGACGTTGCGCACCCTGTGCTCGTAGCGTGCGGCGAGCACGATCAGAATCACTCCGCCGAACACGAGCCACAACCACCACGGCAGGAACTCGTACGCCGCCCGGATCTGCGGGGCGAACGTCGCCACCGCGTGCACGACGACGACGGCGCTCGCGAGCAGGAACGGCGCCTGCAGTCTGCGGACCACGGCGATGACAATGATCGCGATCCCGACGACACCGAGCCCGACGAGTCTCCAGAGCGGACGCTCGTCGATCGTGGCCAGCAGCGACGGCACCAGTAGTGCCGCCGTGCCCGGACCGAGCCACGGCCAGCTGCGCGCCCGATCGTTCTCGGCCAGGTGGAGCGTGCCCGAGGCGAGTAGGGCGAGGGCCACGGGCACGGTGACGAGTTCCACGTAAGGCTCGCCGTCGACGCTGATCGCGGTGCCGGTGCCGGTGCCGATCGCGGCGATGGCGGTGAGCGCCGAGCATCCGAGGGCCGTCCACGCGACCAGACGGGTGAACGGGGGCTCGGCGACAGCGAATGCGACGACGTGGATGCCTGCGAACACCAGCACCGTCATCATCGCGCGAAGGAGTGACGGGTCGACCTGCAGCGCGAGGAGTTCCACGATGACGACCACCGCCATCGCTACGAGGAGCGCCGCCTGGGCGGCGATGCGACCTGCGCGCTCGACGCCGTCGTCGCGCGCGCGCACGATGCCGACGGCCGCGACGCCGAAGAGCAGCAGCAGCGCACCGAGCCAGGCCTCGACGGTGAAGGGCAGCCCGCCGATGCGGCCGGTGTCGAGCGCGAGCACGAGGGCGCGGCCTCCCGCGGTGATGAGCACGCCGAGCGCGCCGGCGAGCGCGGCGACGCGGAGATAGGGGCGCAGGGCAGGTGTTCCGAGAACGAGGGTTCCAGCGAGGAGGAGCACCGCGGAGACCCCGCCGATGAGCAGTGGCCGGAGCGGTGCGCCATCCGTCGCGACGATGGAGATGGGGAGAACGGCGACGAGCAGTCCGCCGAACGCGAGCAGCGGAGTGACGCGGGATGCACCTCGGGCGGCCCGCCAGACCAGCAGGGCGACGAGCAGCAGCGCGCCGGCCACTGGCAGCACGAACGGTTCGATCTCGGCGGTGCGCTGGTCGAGCAGTCTCCACCACAGGCCCGCGATCGCCAGGCCGAGGGCGACCCAGCCGAGATGTCGTCTGCGCTCGTCGGAGCCGAACAGACCGTCGGCGCTGATCGCCGTGAACATGGCGGTGACACCCCCGAGCAGCAGCACGAGCCATGTCGAGACTCCCGGTGACGCCACCGACTCGACGACGGTGGTCACGGCCAGGATGCCCACACCCGCGTCGCGGGCGAGACGCACCAGACGATCGCCCCTGCCGCGACGCAGAGCGGTGATAGCGACGCCGCCTGCCGCGGTCAGCATCGCCGCGGTAATCGGCGTGAGCGTTCCCGCCACCTCGACGAGCCCGACCGCGCGCACGAACGAGTCGACGACGAGGAACACCACCGGCGCGAGGGCGACGGATGCCGCGATCCGCTCCGGTCGCGGGAGGTCGCGTCGCCCCACGGCCCAGACGATCACCACGACGAGCAGCAGCGCCGAGGCGATGAGCGACGTGAGGGGCTCGGGGAGCAGGACCGTGCCGCGCGAGTCGCCCACCTGGCCCACGTCGGCGATGAACCCCGCGGCCACTGCGGCGACGAGCGCGAGTGGGAAGACCGCGCGGCGGTCGGTGAGCCCGAGGCGGGGGAGCGCGGCGAGCGCCAGGAGGGCGGTCGCCGCGAGTTGCACGAAGCGCGTGGCATCCGTGGTCCAGGCGGGTACACCCTCTCCGGTGGAGACCAGGAGGAGGGCGAGGGTTGCGGCGGCGCCCAGCACGAAGGCCGATGCGGTGGTGAGGGTCGACGCTCTGGCCTCGGTCGCCGTGGTCAGCCTGGGCCGATCCGACGGAGGCGCTTCGGTGAGCGATGGGTGACTCTCCGGGGCTACGGCGAAGAGGAGTGCGACGAAGAGCGCGATCGCTGCGCCGTACCCGAGGGCCCACAGTGAGGTGCTCGCTGCGGAGGAGACCCAGCCGAGCGCGATCGCGACGCCGCCTACCGCGGTGAGCGGCAATCGGTAGACGAGGGGCAGCCTTCGTCGCGTCGCGATCATGCCCGCCACGCAGGCCGCCGCGAGCGCGAACCAGCCGCCCACGATGAGGACGGCGGTCGTGAGGAGCGGAACGGCGGCGGCGAGGGTGAGCAGCGCGAACCAGAGCAGGGCCGGGGCGCGGCGGGCGAGCATCCCTCCAGCGCTCCAGGCAGCCGTCGTGAGCACGGCGACGGCGGCGAGGGCGATGAGCGCGAAGCCGAACATCTCATCGCGGGTGGTGAGGGTGGAGGTGGAGTCGAGGGTCCAGGCGGAGTCGAGAGCTGTGGCCAGCACCGAGCCGCTGACGAAGAGCGCTGTGGCGATCGGCACGAGGAGGGCGAGCGCGGTGACGACGGCTGCGGTGATCGCGGCCGAAAAGGTCGCGGTCGAGATGGTTCGGGTGGCGTGGGACGTCGCGAGTCTCCGATGCGCCGCCTCGAGAGCCAGCGCCACGGTCAGAGCCATGAGGACGGGCAGCACGTAGGTGACGGCGGTCTCGTCGATGCGTATGGCAAGCACCACGCCGAGGGTAGAGAGAGCCAGGGCGCCGAGAGCGCTGAACATCGCGCTCGCGACACGGGCTCCGGCGCGCGGACGCCTCACCAGCACCACGATGTGCACGGCGGCCACCACAGCGGTCCCCAGGCAGGCGATGACCGAGGGCACGTCGGCCTCGATGAACCACGCCACGGGTAGTGAGGCGACGAGCGTGACCCAGCCCGTGATGAGCAGGATGCCGCGTTCGATGAGACCTGTCTCGGTGGGGATGCGGGCGGAGACGGTGTCGATCGTGTCATCGAGTGCTGGTTCGGCGCCCGTGGCAGCGCCCATGTCTGCTCGGGACATACGAGGAGCGTGAACCGCGAACGGATGCACGAGGCTCACCACCGCGGTGGTGAGGAGGAAGAGGAACGACACCGCGACCCCGTCGGCGGAGGTCTGGTCGAGAGCTCCGGCCACGGTGAAGCCCGCGCCGGGGGCGATCGTCGCGAAACCGACGATGCTGGGCGAGCGCAGCCCCGAAGCCCGATGCCACAGGATGAAGCCGACGCCCGACACGACGGCCGCAGCGCCCCAGTACAGGGCGTCATCGACCGATTCGGCTCCGAAGAAGTCGTTGGCCCTGATCGCGAAGGCATCGAGGTAGATGAGCACCATCGTGAAGACGGCGATGCCCTCCGCTGTGGATCTGAGTCCGCGGCGGGCGAGCAGGGCCGCGGCGGCGAAGGCGGCGACGGTGATCGCGGCGATGATCAGCGAGCGCCCGACGATGCCGTAGTTGATGAACGCGTAGACGAGGAAGAAGACGGCCCCCACCGAGAGCGCGGAGACACCGGCGACGAGGATGACAAGTTGCACGCTGGAGAAGCGGCGCGGCGTCAGGGGCGGGGTGGGCGGGGGGTGCTCGGGCGGGGGCGGGGCTTGTTCCCCGGCTCGGGACGCGGTGATGGGTGCCGACAGGGCCCGCGCCTGCGGTGCCTGTGCAGAAACGGCTGCCGCGGTGACGGGGCGTGGCGCGGTGGGGTGTGCCGCGGCATCCGTGTCGAAGCGGATGAGGCCGATGACGTCGAGTCTCTGCTCGAGAGTCGCGGCCGCGGACCGTGACAGCTCGAGCAAGCGCGCCGCCGCCGGGTGTGTGAGGTCGAGTCCGCAGTTGCCGCAGCGGGCGGTCGAGAGCCCCGTGAAGCACGCGGGGCAGCGGTCGGTGCCGAGGAGGTCGTCGGGGGATGCCGGCCACCGCACCACTCCGGCGTGTGCCCGGTAGTCCGGCGTCGCCCGCGCGCCCACTGCTGGATCCGGCTCGAAAGACGTCACTTATCGCTCCCCGCCCGCTCGAACATGAGCGTTCTGCGCATCAGGCTAGTGGTTCGCTCGAGCGCGCCCGACCTCGGCGCGGCAGTCTGCGGAGAACCGGGCCGGACCCATGGGTGGGGGCGACAGGTTACGGAGCGCCGACCAGCTCGACCCGGTAGGCCGTGGAGACCTGCAGGTCGGGGCGCGACTCCTCGATCTGGTTGGTCCACATGAGGCCGTTCCACCAGCGCAACTGGGGGAGTCCGAGCGGATCGCGGTACCAACCGGCCGGGGCGAAGGGTGCAGGGGTCGACGAAGAGGCTGAAGACATGGGGGTGACTCCGTGGTTACAGTGCCCTACCGCAAGGGGGCTGTCGGGTGCGGTGCTGATCGTTGCCGAACCGCGGCGGCCTTCGGGTGCGGTTGCTGTGATCGTAGCCCCCATTCGAGGGGACACCAATACCCCTGAACGGGGGTGGTGGATGGTGCGGTGTGAACAATTCAGGGGCGCTCGACCATGATGATGCCATGGGAATCGCAGGCCGCCTGTCCGCGGCAGGTCGGATGGCGATCCTCGCGGGTCTCGTAGTGCTGATCATGGCCGGCCTCGTCCTCACCGCCATCGGGTGGATCGACTCTCACGAACCCATCCAGAGCGGCACCTTCACGGCACAGGACTGCCAACCACGACCGAGAGGCGGGTGCATCTACGTCGGCAGATGGGTGCGTGATGACGGCCGCGTCACTATCGAGGATGTTCGCCTCGACGGAGACATCGGCGCGGACGGAACGACCATCGCGTCCTATCGCCCCGCGGGAATCATCAACGACCGCGACAATCGTATTGTCCATAGCGGTTCGTGGGTCGAGGGTGCTCGCTGGGTCCCGCTGATGATCAGCGCGATCGCCGCGGTGCCGCTGGCGTTCGAGATGAACGAGTACAGATCTCGGGCCGGGACTCGATGCCGCTCGAAAGTCGAGCCGAAGAGCTTTGAGTGACCCTGGCTGAGCCTATTTGTGTGACCAAGCGAAGACGGACCGAGGGCACGATGAAATCGCGCCTGCAGAACGGGTTCAGAATCTATCCAAGCCATTCCGGCGTGATACCTCTTGCACTCGGGAGGTCAAAGCTTCCTGGCTTTGCGGTGCCCGCGGTGATGCGCGAGCTGGCGAAGACCCGAGTCCCCACGGATCAGTCGGGGCCGTTGAAGGGAAGCGACGATGTCAAGTCGGCGCGAGCAAGCACGAGCAGAGCGAGAACCAGGACCGAAAGAGACAACACCGCGCGAATCCATCGGGCTCGAAGCACTGCCGCCGTCGCGAATGTCGCGCAGGTCATGATCAACACGATGAGGCTCACCGTCACAGTTATCTGAGCCGCTTGTCGAACAGTGGGTCCATCTAGGAATGCCATCACGAAGGTCACCACGATCCCGAAGGCCGATGGCGCTGCACCAAAAAACACCACCATGATCCCGGCAGCAGACTCAAGGGAGTCGGCCAACCGAACTCTCAGATTCAATGGCGACGGCGTCAGGGAGAGCGGTATCTCGGGAGGAAGATCTCCGGTAATCACGAGGTATCTCCGAAGTTCACCTTCGGTCTCAAACTGTCTCAACGAGCGCCGCAGCGCCAACCGCTCCCTGTCGGTCAATGACTCCAGGTTCTGAGCTCCCCAACGCCCCGCCTGATCGAGGCTTCCCGCGCGTCGATAAAGGTCGACGAGTGCGGATCTATACGCCGCCTCTTCAGGTTTGCGGCGAGCCATCGCGAGAAGGGAATCCCACGCGGCCCGTCGGTCGCCGCGTTCGAAGCTGGCGCGAGCCCGTTCGATCACCTCGTCCGCTGTACGTCGGGACATGGCAACTCCTCATCAAGCAATCCGTCAGGCGATCCTGCCACGAGCCGCTCCGCGTTGAGGATGCCGCGCCCCTCGGACCAAACGGCGAGATTGAGGTCGACCAGCGCAACGAGGGCTTGGTCTCTGGGAGGGCCTGCGACGTCCCCACTTGCAGTAAGCCCCGGTCACGCCAACTCCCCGTCGGCAACAGGTGCCGGCTGGGCGTCGGCAGATCATCGGTAGGGGGCGCCAAGGGGGTCGAGCGGTACCCCCGCGTTTCGCGAGGTGCGCCCCGACCAGGCAGCTGGAGAGGGGATGACGAGAATCGAACTCGCATCATCAGTTTGGAAGACTGAGGCTTTACCACTAAGCTACATCCCCACTACCCGGCCTGGCCAGAGGCCTACCCGGATGCTGCGCTCCGATCCTAATACACCCGCACCGCCGCCCTCGGCGCACCCACCATGGGCGCAGGCGGATACCGACTAGACTTGCGGAGGCCAATTTCGGCGTCGATCCGTCGGCGCTGGCCGCGGCATCCGGGGCGTAGCTCAGCTTGGTAGAGCGCCCGCTTTGGGAGCGGGAGGTCGCAGGTTCGAATCCTGTCGCCCCGACATCCACCCTCCTCCCGCGGGCATGTCGACGCCACGGCGAACACCACCAGTCGAGAACGAGAACTACGAGTACAGGAGAGTCCATCGTGAAGACCACGGTCGAGAAACTGAGCCCCACGCGCGTCAAGCTCACCATTGCGGTCACGCCCGCCGAGCTCAAGCCGAGCGTCGATCACGCCTACGGACACATCGCCGGGTCGGTCACCATTCCGGGCTTCCGTAAGGGCAAGGTTCCGCCGCCCATCATCGACCAGCGCGTCGGCCGCGGCGAGGTGCTCAACCACGCGGTCAGCGACGGGCTCGACAAGTTCTACCGCAAGGCCGTCGAAGACGAGAACATCCGCCCGCTCGGTCGTCCAGAAGCGGATGTCGCCGAGCTGCCCGACATCAAGGACTTCTCGGGTGACCTCGTGGTCGTCGTCGAGGTCGACGTGCGGCCCGAGTTCGACCTTCCGCAGCTCGACGGGCTCGAGCTCGTGGTCGACACCGTCACCGTCGACCCCGATGAGGTGGAGACCGAGCTGCAGAGCCTGCTCAGTCGCTTCGGCACGCTGATCACCGTCGACCGGCCGGCCAAGACCGGGGACTTCGCGCAGATCGACCTCGTCGCCACCATCGGCGGCCAGGAGGTCGACACCGCCAACGCGATCTCGTACGAGATCGGTTCGGGCGAACTCATCGACGGCATCGACGAAGCCCTCGACTCGCTCAGCGCGGGCGAGACCACCGTGTTCGAATCCAAGCTGCTCGGTGGGGACAACGAGGGCGAGTCGGCGGAGATCACCGTGAAGCTCCTCGCCGTCAAGGAGCGCGAGCTCCCTGCCGCCGACGACGATTTCGCGCAGATCGCGAGCCAGTTCGACACGATCGATGAGCTGAAGGCCGACATCGGTGAGCAGGTCGCAAAGTCGAAGGTCTTCGCGCAGGGTGCCCAGGCCCGCGATCAGGTGGTCGACAAGCTGCTCGAATCCGTCGACATCCCCGTGCCGCCGAAGCTCGTCGAAGACGAGGTGCACCGCCACCTCGACAACGAGAACCGCCTGGAAGACGACGAGCACCGCGCGGAGGTGACCGAGTCGAGTGAGAAGACGTTCCGCAGCCAGATCCTGCTCGACGCGATCGTCGAGAAGGAGGAGATCAAGGTCAGCCAGAACGAACTGACCCAGTACCTCGTTCAGGGTGCCGCCCAGTACAACATGGAGCCGGGCGAGTTCATCAAAGTGCTCGACGGCAATGGCCAGATTCCCGGCATGATCGGCGAGGTCGCCCGCGGCAAGGCTCTGGCGGTCGTGCTCAGCAAGGCGAAGGTCGTCGACGGCGAGGGCGCGTCCGTCGACCTCTCCGCCTTCACTGCCTCGGTGACGGGCGATGAGGATGACGACAGCGACGCGAGTGACTTCATCTCCGCGGCATCCAGCGACCATGACCACGATCACGACGACCACGCGGGCCACGACCACAAGTAGTCGCACCAGTGAACGAGGGCCCGAGGCGGATGTCTCGGGCCTTTCGTCACTCCGATGTGCGTATGCCCTACCGCGTGACCGCCACCGCCGGAAGCAGCGCGGCACTCAGTCGCGGGGGAGATCCGCCGAACTCGACCGTCGTGTCGGTGCGCGCCGACCCCGACCAGGTGCCGACGAATGCGGCGACGGAGATCGTGTGGCCTCCGCTGCCCACCCCGGCTGAGAGCAGTGTCTGCAGATCGAGAGACCAGCGTCCGGATGTCGCGGCGACCGTCGCCACGGGCGTCGATGCGCCGTCGACGTAGACCCGCACGGTGCTGGCCGTGCTCGGCGAGTCGACGGAGCCGCCGAGGATGCCGGCCGACGTGTCCGAGGGCGTCTGCAGCAGGTCGATCGTGGGTGCGGTCACGGCGAACGACGGCTCCCACACGCTGCCGAACCGGCTTGCCATGCTGCCCTTGCCCGCCGCGGAGATCATCGGGAAGAACGCCGACACGTAGTCCGACGCGCCGCACGCGGCCGAGCTGGTGCTCGAGTTGATGCCCACGGCGCTCTGCCCGATGAGGGCGGCCCCTCCGCTGTCTCCGGGCTGGATGCAGGTGGTGGCGATGATCGAGTTCACGTCGACCGACCCCACTCGAACGGTCGTGTCGACGGCCCGCACGGTGCCGCAGGTCCATCCTGTGCGGCTGCCCGATTTGCAGAGACTCGCACCGACGATCGCCGCGCTCTGCCTCAGCACGGGGAGGGTCGCCGATGATCTCGGGGCTCCCGCGCCGCCGCCCCAGGTGAGCACACTGCTGCGCGCCTGCACCGAAGGGCCGTCGAGGGTGACGAGGCCGCCATCCATCCCTCCGCCGAAGGCACCCGACCCGGGCGAACCGATCACCGATCCGAATGTTCCGCTGCTGCCGGGCGCCGACTGCACGAACTGACGGATGCCGCCGCTGATCGTCGACATGCCCTCGACGCAGTGGCCCGCCGTCGCCGCGACCGCTCGCCCGTCGGAGATGCGACGACCGGTGAAGCCGAGGGAGCACTGCGAGGCGCCGCCGGAGGAGGTCGACCATACGTAGCCCTCGCCCCCGTCGACGTCGAGCGCCGGGGTGAAGACGACGCCGGTGAGATCGAGGTCGGTCGATTCGCCGACGACGGCGCCGGCGGATTCGACCGCGGCGCGATCGGCGGCTGAGGCGACGTCGACGACGAGCGCTGTGCCGTCGAGTCTCGCGCCGGCGACGTCGACCCCGTCGGCCGTGAGCGCGGCGACCACATCGACGGCGTCGGCGGCGGCCGCGGCTTCGGCGAGGTACTCGGTGACGCTCAGGTCGAGATCACGGCGCAACGCCTCGGCGAGGGCGTCGGGAACAGCCCCGGCCTCCGCTGCGAAGTCCTGCGCTGCGAACCTGTCCATCACGCCGGGAGTGTCCGTGGGCTGCGGGGTGTCGGGCGTCGCCATGTCGGAGACCGAGGTGGCCGCTGTGTTCGGCGACGTGAGGTCGGCAGCCGCACTGGAACCCTCGGATGCCGCGACCCCCGTGATCGACACAGCCACGAGACATCCCGCCGCCATCACCGCCGCTCCCGTTCGTGCCGCGCGCACACGCGATACTGCACCGAACCCGCTACCCCGCTGTTGAGTCTGACGTGCCACGTACTCTCGCCCCCCGACGATGAGGGCCGCTCGACGTCGAATCGTCCCGATCGCGATCCGGCCGGCGCACCCAGGGCGAGACTACGTCGGAATCCTGCGGCCTGCACTCCCCACTTCGGGTGAGTGAGCCGAATCACCGGCGCGAATCCGAGCGGGGCGGCCCGGCTCAGCCCTTCTTCGGGCGTGCGCGCACGTGCATCCGCTCGCGCTGCCTGCCGAAAAGGGTAAGGAACTCGACCGCCCTCTCGTCGGCCCGGCCGAACCAGTGCGGGGTGCGGGTGTCGAACTCGACGGCCTCACCGCGTGTCAGCTCGAGATCGTGATCGCCCAGCACGAGCCGCAGTCTTCCGCTCAGGATGTAGAGCCACTCGAACCCCTCGTGCGACGCCTGCTGAGGATGCTCGTCGCGAGGCCCCGCAGCCAGGAGATGTTTGAACGCTTGCAGCCCGCCGCCCTCCCGGCTCAGCGGCACGATGATCTGGCCGTGGCGCTTCAGCGGTCGCAGCCTCACTCTCGGATCGCCGACCTCCGGCGCGCCGACGAGCTCGTCGAGGGGCACGCCGTGCTGTTTCGCCAGGGGGAGCAGCAGCTCGAGGGTCGCCCGACGACCGCCAGACTCCAGCCTCGACAGGGTGCTGACGGAGATGCCCGTCGAGCCCGCGAGCTCGGCGAGGGTCAGTCCCCTGCGGAGGCGGAGGGCACGCAGCCGTGGGCCGACGCCGTCGATGACGGAGTCGATCGAGACATCCGCAGCACGATCGTCCATGGGGCGATGTTGCCACATCGGCAACGGGGTTTGGCAGCTAGGACGACTGCGCCTGACGATGGGTCGACCACGCGGGCACCGGGCCCGCATCAGGGAGGAACCATGGATGCCGCATCGACCACCGACTACGACGTCGCCGTCATCGGGGGCGGCGCCGCAGGACTCAGCGCATCGATCGCCCTGGCGAGATCGCGCCGCTCGGTGATCGTGATCGACGCGGGGGAACCGCGCAACGCCGTCGCCGAAGGCGTGCACAACTTTCTCACGAGGGACGGGATGGCTCCCGCCGAACTGCTCAGGCTCGGACGCGAGGAGGCGACGGGATACGGAGTGGACTGGGTCGACGGAGCCGCGGACACCGTGCTCGAGGCCAACGGTGTGTTCACCGTGGTGCACAGCGGGGGTGCGGCGATCACGGCACGCCGGGTGCTGGTCACCACCGGACTCCGCGACGTGCTGCCCGACGTTCCCGGCCTCCGGGCGCGGTGGGGTCGCGACGTGCTGCACTGCCCGTTCTGCCATGGCTGGGAGGTGCGCGACCGGCGCATCGGCATCCTGGCGACCACTCCCATGGCGGCGCACCAGGCGCTGATGTTCCGGCAGCTGAGCGATCGGGTGACCGTGGTGTTGCACTCCGCGCAGCTCGCCCCCGACGACGCCGAGAAGCTCGAGGCGCGCGGAATCGAGGTCGTCGAGGGCGCGGTCGCCTCTCTCGAGGTCGTCGACGACAGGCTGACCGGCGTGCGCCTCAGCGCGGGAGTCGGGCCGGAGGGTGCACAGGCGGTGTCGGAGCCCGGCCGTCTGATGGAACTCGACGCCCTCGTGGTCGCCCCTCGGTTCGAGGCTGCGGACGGGGTGCTCGCGTCTCTCGGGCTGCGCGCGGTCGAGCATCCCGCGGGCCTCGGCACCGTCGTGGAGGCGGATGCCGGCGGGCAGACGTCGATCGCCGGTGTCTGGGTGGCGGGCAACGTGGCCGATCCGATGGCGCAGGTCATGCCGGCGGCGGGTCGTGGACTCATGGTCGGAGCGGCCATCAACGGCGACCTCATCGCCGAAGAGACCGCCGCGGCCGTGGAGCGGGCTCGCGGCGCGGCGACCCGGAGCTAGAGCGCCGACGCTCAGAGCGGCGCGCGACCTGTCACCATCCCGCTCACGAGGGCGGTGCCGCGGCGGGTGAGCATCCGTGCCGCCTGCGCGGTCACGTGGTTCACGGCGCCGCTGACGATGCTCGGCGGCGGGTTGCGCCGATCGAGAACACGCAGTGCGAGGTCGACCACCTGCCCGGAGGTCTGGAATCGGCCGACCTGCGCGTTCTCGCCGGCGACGTCGAAGAACTCGGTCCTGGTCGCCCCGGGCGAGAGCGCGAGCACTTTAAGGCCGCTGCGCCGCGCCTCGACCCAGAGGGCCTCGGTGAAGCTCAGCACGAAGGCCTTCGAGGCGCCGTAGACGGCCATGAGCGGCACCGGCTGATAGGCGCCCGTGCTCGCGAGGTTGACCAGGATGCCCCGACCGTGGCGCAGGAGCCCCGGGTAGAACGCGCGCGTGATGTCGACGACGGCGCCGACGTTGAGGGCGACCTCGTCGGCGATGCGTGCGGCATCCTCGTCTTCGAATCTGCTGCGAGTGGCGAAGCCGGCGTTGTTGACGAGGCTGTGCACCTCGAGTCCGAGTTCGGCGACCTGCTCGGCCAGGGCGGCGCCGGCCCCGCGCTCGGACAGATCGGCGGCGATCACCGTGACCGTGACACGGGCGGTATCCCTCAGGCGGGTCGCGAGCTGCTCGAGTCGGTCGACGCGTCGCGCCACGAGGATCAGGTCGGACCTCCGGCGGGCCAGTTGTCGGGCGAACTCCTCGCCGAGGCCCGAGCTCGCGCCGGTGATCAACGTGGTGGTCGACGAGTAGTCGTGCGCCATCATCGTTCCTCTCGAGTAGGTGCTGCAGCCGGGTGTCGGGCTGGTGAACATCCGTTCACCGAGGTAGGTTGACACATGTACACCCACTTGTGCAAGACCCGGAGGACCCGCGGATGCCGCAGCGCGAGCAGAACGACCGTGGCACCGGTTCGCGGCTCCGTGCCGCCCTGGTGGCCGCCGCGGCAGACCTGCTACTGAGCCCGCAACCTCTCACTCCTCCCTCCCTCCGGGCGGTGGCACGGGCCTGCGCGGTCTCTCCGGCCGCGGTCTACCTCCACTTCGCGTCGCAGCAGGCACTGCTCACCGCCGTCGTCGACGCTCAGTTCGACGAACTGCGCGATGTCATCCACGCGGCGCTGGCAGACGAG
>JBEANR010000014.1:0-5594 GCA_041165365.1 Actinomycetota bacterium
GTCGCCTGCAGACCAAGAGCGGGCTCATGGACGAGCTCACCAAGATCCGGCGGGTGATCGAGAAGCAGACCGAGATCGCCGAGGTGCTGCTGGTGCTCGACGCGACCACGGGCCAGAACGGGCTCGCCCAGGCGCAGGCGTTCATCGAGCACGCCGGGGTCACCGGATTGGTGCTCACCAAGCTCGACGGGTCGGCCAAGGGCGGCTTCGTCATCGCCGTGCAGGAGGCCACGGGCATCCCGATCAAGCTCGTCGGGCAGGGGGAGGGCATCGGCGATCTGACCGGATTCACCCCCCACGTCTTCGTGCAGGGGCTGATCGGCTGATGACCGGGCGTGATCCGGTGCCGCAGAGCCAGACCAGCCGGCTCGTCTCGTTGTCGGCGGTCATGTTCAGCGTGCTCGCGCCCCTGCTCTTCGTGCTCATCTTCGTGCTCGTGACCACGATCGGATACGCGACCGCCGGGCGCACCCTCGCGCCGCTCGCGATCGGCGCGACCGCCCTCGGCCTCGTGTCGTCGGTCGCCGCGCTGTGCATCCCGCGCTCCCGGGTGGTCGGGGTCACGACCCTGCTGGTGATCCTGCCCTGTGTGGTGTTGGCGGGGCTCGCGGTGGTGAGTCTGGTGTCTCCGGCGTAGGCCCACGCCTGTCTCCGGCGTATGCCTGACGCCGCGCCGTCACAGGGCGGCGTGCGCCCGACTCAGCTCCACGTAATGCGTCGCGTTCGCCCTGATGTGCTCGAACTCCTCGTCGGTCACCCCGCGGCGCACCTTGGCAGGTACACCCGCGACGAGCGAGCGAGGAGGGATGACGGTGCCCTCGAGCACCACCGACCCCGCGGCCACGAGTGAACCCGTGCCGACCACCGCACCGTTGAGCACAGTGGCGGACATCCCGATCAGGCAGTCGTCTTCGACCGTGCAGCCGTGCAGCACCGCGGAATGCCCGACGCTGACACCGACGCCCACGACGGTCGGGATGCCGAGGTCGGTGTGCACCACCACGTTGTCCTGGAGGTTGCTGCGTGCGCCGACCGTGATCGCGTCCATGTCGGCGCGCAGCACGGCGCCGTAGAAGACGCTCGCCTCGTCGCCGAGTGTCGTGGCCCCGATCACCACCGCCGTCGGAGCGAGCCACGATGTCGACGAGAGCGCGGGCGTGTCATCGCCGAACGGTAGGACGAGGGGTGGATGCCGGGGGGAAGTCGCCATGGCCCCATTATCGGCGCGCTACTGCTCCCGGGTGATCATCCGCACCTTCCGCCCCGGCGGCACCGATTCACACGACACCGATTCCGGCGGCACCGATTCACACGGCACCGATTCCGGCGACACCGAGCAGGTCGTCGCGCTCTGGCGCACGTGCGACCTCACGAGGCCGTGGAACGCCCCTACCGCGACATCGAGCGCAGCTACCAGGCGCTCGGGTATGCGGCCGACGCGTCGGTGAGCCTGGGCAAGCGCCTCATCGAGGACTGAGCGCCCGTCGTTCATCGCACCATCGCTACCGTTCGTCGCCCGCAGGCCGCCGCTGGTCGCACCGCCCGCCCGCGTACCCCCGCAGAAACCTACGATCGCCCCACGCACTGACGCGACCGGAGGGCCGCGACGCAATGGCGCGAACCCCTAGGAGTGCAGATGTCCGACAGCCCCTCGAAAGCACGGGCGGAAGCCCGCACGACAACCGAATCCCGTGACACCGGCGAGGTCGCCCCGGCGGGCGATCATCCGCTGCCCCCGGTCGCTGTGCCGGTCGACGAGGCCGCGAAGCCACGCTGGACCCCCGCGAAGATCGCGCTGTGGGTCGCGATCGGACTGCTCGGCGGGGTGTCGTGGACGATGCTCGCCATCGTGCGCGGCGAGACCGTGAACGCCGCGTGGTTCGTGTTCGCCGCGGTCTGCACCTACCTCATCGCCTACAGGTTCTATTCGAAGGTCATCGAGCGCCACGTCGTGCGGCCCGACGACCGACGGGCCACCCCGGCCGAGTACAAGGCCGACGGCAAGGACTTCGTGCAGACCGACCGCCGCGTGCTCTACGGTCACCATTTCGCCGCCATCGCGGGCGCAGGCCCCCTCGTCGGGCCGGTGCTCGCCGCCCAGATGGGCTTCCTGCCCGGCACCATCTGGATCATCGTCGGCGTCATCTTCGCCGGCGCCGTGCAGGACTACCTCGTGCTCTTCTTCTCGATGCGGCGGGGCGGCCGCTCACTCGGCCAGATGGCCAGGGACGAACTCGGCAGGGTCGGTGGCGTCGCCGCCATGATCGCCGTGCTGCTCATCATGATCATCATCGTCGCGATCCTCGCGCTCGTCGTGGTCAACGCCCTCGCGCAGAGCCCGTGGGGTGTCTTCAGCGTCGCGATGACGATCCCGATCGCGCTCTTCATGGGCGTCTACCTGCGCTACCTGCGCCCGGGTCGCATCACCGAGGTCTCGATCATCGGCTTCGTGCTGCTCATGCTCGCCATCGTCGGCGGCGGTTGGGTCTCCGAGACCGCCTGGGGCATCGCCCTGTTCACCCTCGACACGACGACCCTCGCCTGGGCGGTCATCATCTACGGCTTCATCGCCGCCGTGCTGCCGGTGTGGTTGCTGCTCGCCCCCAGGGACTACCTCTCCACCTTCATGAAGATCGGTGTGATCGGGATGCTCGCGGCCGCGATCGTGCTCGTGCGGCCCGAGATCTCCGTGCCGGCGTTCAGCGAGTTCGCCGGCGGGGAGACCGGACCGGTGTTCCCCGGGTCGCTCTTCCCGTTCCTCTTCGTCACCATCGCCTGCGGGGCGCTCTCGGGCTTCCACGCTCTCATCGCCTCCGGCACCACTCCGAAGCTCGTGCACAAAGAGCGCCAGACCCGCTTCATCGGGTACGGCGGAATGTTGATGGAGTCGTTCGTCGCGATCATGGCCCTCGTCGCGGCGCTCTCGCTCGACCGCGGCATCTACTTCGCCATGAATTCATCCATCGCGGCCACGGGCGGCACCGTGGAGGGGGCGGTGGCCTTCGTCAACTCGCTGGGCCTCACCGGGGTGAACCTCACCCCCGACCTCATCAACCAGACCGCGGCGAGCGTGGGGGAGACCACGATCGTGTCGCGCACCGGCGGTGCGCCGACGCTCGCCCTGGGGCTCGCCAACATCATGCAGCAGCTCATCGGCGGCATGGGCCTCATGAGTTTCTGGTACCACTTCGCGATCATGTTCGAGGCCCTCTTCATCCTCACGGCGGTGGATGCCGGCACCCGTGTCGCGCGCTTCATGCTGCAGGACACGATCGGCAACGTCATCCCGCGCTTCAAGGACATGTCGTGGCGCCCCGGAGTGCTCATCTCGACAGCGATCATGGTGGCCGCGTGGGGGGCGATCCTGATCATGGGGGTCACCGATCCGCTGGGTGGCATCAACACCCTGTTCCCGTTGTTCGGCATCGCCAACCAGCTTCTCGCGGCCATCGCCCTCGCGGTGTGCCTCGCGATCGTCGCCAAGCGCGGCAGCTTCCGGTGGATGTGGATCGTGGCCGTGCCGCTCGCCTTCGCCTCGGTGGTCACCATCACCGCGTCGATGTTCAAGATCTTCTCGCAGGTGCCCGCGGTCGGCTACTGGGCCAACAACGGCACCTTCCAGGCGGCACTCGACCGGGGGGAGACCGGTCTGGGCGCAGCCGGCACCGTGGAGGCGATGCGTGCGGTGGTGCGAAACACCGCGGTGCAGGGAACCCTCTCGATCATCTTCGTGACCCTCGCGATCGTGGTCATCGCCACGGCTCTCGTCTCGGTCGTCAGGTCGTTCCGCTCCGGAGGAGGCGTCGAGACCGAGGATGCGGCGGTGCCCTCCCGCACCTTCGCGCCCGCCGGACTGATCGCCACGCCCGAGGAGCGACGCCTGCAGGCGGAGTGGGACGCCCTGCCGGCCGGTGTCGTCGACGCCCCGCGGTCGCACTGATGCGCGGCGGTCGAGAGGGTGCGCGAGTCGCTGGTCGCGTCGGCGGCGGACGGATGTCGGCGCTCGCCGGCACCGTCGTCGGCGGCGTCCGCCGGGCGCGCTGGTTCATCACCTCGCTCATGGGCGACCGCGCCTACGACGTGTACGTCGCGCACCGCTCCGCGCGGCATCCCGAGCTTCCCGCGATCACCGAGCGACAGTTCTGGATCGAGCGATACAGGGAACAGGAGTCGTCGCCGCAATCCCGGTGCTGCTGAGCGCTCCGAGGGGGGCGAGACCGCCTGGTCCCGGCGCGGCTGAGGTTAGGCTCTGCGCATGAGCGACCAGGCGGTCATCGCACTCCTCGCGGGTCTCGCGATCGGTGCGGCGGTCGTCGGCGCGGTCACGGTCGTCCGTCGTCGGTGGCGGGGCGGCGGCGGTCTGGGCGGTGGGCTGGGCGGCGACGGCGAGCATGCCACCTACCGCACGCTGCACCTCGCATCGAGGGCCGCCGACCACCTCAGGAACGGCATCGCGGGCGGCGAGTCGGATCGGGCGGCGAGGCACCTGCGCACTCTGCTGGGCTGCGACATCCTCGTGATCGCCGATCTGCAGGGGTCCGTCGCGGTCGACGGGCCGGCCGGATACGACGCGGCGGCCGCCCTCGACGGCTTCGTCGAGGAGGCCGTCGAGCGCACGCGATCCACGGGCCGGAGCCAGGTGACGGCCGTGCAGAACCCGCCGATCCCCGGGGCGGCCTGCGCGATCACGGCGCCGATCATCACCGACGGCGCCGTAGCCGGGGTGGTCATCGCGTTCGCCTCCGAGAGGCGTGCGACGCTCATCCGTGCTACCGGCGAGGTGGCGGGCTGGGTCTCCGCCCAGCTCGGACTGCGGGAGCTGGATGCCTCGCGCGCCGCGCTCGCCGAGGCCGAGGTCAAGGCGCTCCGGGCCCAGATCAGCCCCCATTTCATCTACAACGCCCTCAACGCCATCGCCTCCTTCATCAACACCGATCCGGCGAAGGCCAGGGAGCTCGTGCTCGAGTTCGCCGACTTCACCCGCTACTCGTTCAGGAGGCACGGGGAGTTCACCACCCTCGCGGAGGAGTTGCGCAGCATCCACTCCTACCTGCTGCTCGAACGGGCGCGCTTCGGCGACAGGCTGCAGGTGAGACTGCAGATCGCTCCGGAGACCCTGTCGGCGATCATCCCGTTCCTCAGCCTGCAGCCTCTCGTCGAGAACGCGGTCCGTCACGGACTGGAGTCGAAGGAGGGCGGGGGCACGATCTCGATCGTCTCCGAGGACGCCGGACCCGACGTGCAGGTGACCATCGAGGACGACGGCGCCGGCATCGATCCCGAGGCCCTCGAAGCGCTCCTCGCGGGCAAGGGGTCCGGCGACCACGTGGGGCTGCTCAACGTCGACACCCGTCTGCGCCAGGTCTACGGCGACGCGTACGGACTCGTGGTCGAGACCAATGTCGGGGCCGGCACCCTCGTCAGGGTGCTCGTGCCGAGGTCGCAGCCGATGCACGATCCGATCGCGGCGTCGCCCGGTGACCGCTGGAAGACCGACGACCGATCGTCCGAGAGGCTTCCGTCGTGATCGACGTCCTGGTGGCCGACGACGAGGCCCCGGCGCTCGACGAGTTGGACTTCCTGCTGCGCGGCGA
>JBEANR010000015.1:0-5432 GCA_041165365.1 Actinomycetota bacterium
GAGACGGCGTAGCGGAGGTGCAGATCCCGTCCGGCGACCTGCCACCGATCATCCCCGGTGGGCACCCCTGCAGCCGTCGAGATCGCCGCGTCGGTCGGTGCAGCCGTCAGGAAGGTGACGAACGAGGACCTCGGCGACACGACCTCGAACGGATGAGCGGCAAGCGCCTCTACCATCTCGGAACGCGAGCGGGAGATCACCTCGCGCGCGAATCCGAACCGACTCTCGATCGCCGCCTCGAGCGCGCGGTCGAACTCGGCGGCGTCGCCGGGCGGCGTGCAGAGAAGATTGCCGGATGCGATGTACGTCGAGATGTCGGTCGCTCCGAGGGATGCGGCCACCTCGCGCAGCTCGGCCATCGGCAGCTTCGCGGTGCCGCCGACGTTGACCGCCCTGATGAGCGCGATGCGCATGTCCGACATGCCATCAGTATGACGAGGCGCCTGTCGGAGTGCCGGCTGCGCTCGCCTCTGCCGGCCGCGCGCGCCTCTGCCGAAGCGCCGCGCGAGCCACGACGAAGCGCCGGCCACCCCGCAGGATGACCGGCGCTTCAGCCAGAGGGGTCAGGCCTCGAGTTCTGCATCCAGGGTGATCTCGACACCGGTCAGCGCCTTGCTGACGGGGCAGGTGTTCTTCGCCTCGGTGGCCGCCGCGATGAACGCGGCGCTGTCGAGACCGGAGACCTCGCCCCGCACGGTCAGCGCGATGCCGGTGAGCCTGAAGCCGCCGTCCGGGTCGGGTCCGAGTGACACGTCGGCCTTCACATCGAGCGCCTCGACGGTTCCGCCGGCGGCACCCAGCACTGCCGAGAACTGCATCGCGTAGCAGGCGGAGTGGGCTGCGGCCAGAAGCTCCTCGGGGCTCGTGGCGCCGTTCGCGTCATCCGCGGCCCGTTTCGGAAAGGACACGTCGTAGGTGCCGATCTTCGAACTGCTCAGCTCGACCTGGCCTTCGCCGGTCTCGAGGCTGCCGTTCCAGGCGGTGCGTGCGGTGCGAGTGGGCATGGTGTCTCCATCGTCGGGGTGGTCGTATGGGTTGGCGGCGGCCACGAGGGCCGCCCGTCCACCCTACGTCGAGAGGATGCCGCCTCCATGTCTGCGGGGGCCGTCGCATGGCCGATCCGTCGTCCTGAGAGAATGGTGGATGCCCGCGACGCTGACGAAGAACCTCCTGCGGCCCAGCGTGGCGGTCCCCGTCATCGCCTTCGTCGCGTTCCTGGCGACCTGGGGTCGCACACCGGGCCCCGTGCTCGTCGTCGTGGTCGCGGTGCTGCTCGGAGCGGCGGTGCTCGCCGCCGTACACCACGCCGAGATCGTCGCGCACAAGGTGGGGGAGCCGTTCGGATCGCTGGTGCTCGCCGTCGCCGTGACCGTGATCGAAGTGGCGCTCATCATCACCCTCGTGCTCTCCGGGGGGCCGGAGACCGCGTCGCTCGCCCGCGACACGGTGTTCGCCGCCGTCATGATCACCCTCAACGGCATCGTCGGACTCTCTCTGCTGGTCGGGGCGCTGCGGCACGACGTCACCCGCTTCAACGCCGAGGGGACCGGTGCGGCCCTCGCCACGGTCACCGCCCTCGCGACGCTGAGCCTCGTTCTGCCGAACTTCACCACTAGTCGGCCCGGTCCCGAGTTCTCGACGTCGCAGCTCGTCTTCGCCGCCGTCGCGTCGCTCGTGCTCTACGCCCTCTTCGTCACGACGCAGACGGGTCGCCATCGCGACTTCTTCCTGCCCGTCGCTGCCGAGGGGGCCGTGATCGACGAGGATCACGCCGACCCGCCCAGTTCGCGGGCCGCCCTGGTGAGCCTCGCCCTCCTCATCCTGTCATTGGTGGCGATCGTCGGGCTGGCGAAGGTGGAGTCGCCCGCGATCGAAGCGGGTGTCGCCGCCGTGGGTTTCCCGCCGTCGTTCGTCGGGGTGGTGATCGCCCTGCTCGTGCTGCTGCCCGAGACGCTCGCCGCCGTGCGCGCGGCCCGCCGCGACAGGATGCAGACCAGCCTCAACCTCGGCTACGGTTCCGCCATCGCGAGCATCGGCCTCACCATCCCGGCCATCGCGGTGGCGTCGTTCTTCCTCTCCGGACCGCTGCTGCTCGGGCTCGAACCCACTCAGATCGTGCTGCTGGCTCTGACCGTGGTCGTGAGTGTGCTCACCGTCGTGCCCGGCCGCGCGACCAGGCTGCAGGGCGGTGTGCACCTGGTGCTCTTCGCCACATTCCTGTTCCTGGCGATCGTGCCGTGAGGCTGGCGAGCGCGATCCTCCCGGCGTGAGTGGTGCGCCCAGGGCCCCTTCTGAGCCGCGCGCCTTCATCGCGAGTGTTCACAGACACCGAACACCCGTCCTCATCGGCGAGAACATGCTGCTCATCTCGACGCCGACGAGCATCTTCTCGCCGATGAAGCCTTCGTGACGATGAAGCTCTCGTGATGGTGACGCCCTCTCGACGGGGAGAGGCGCGCAGCCTGGATTCAGTGTCGTCGGAAGGTTGGGCGCCCGCGCCGCGTTACCGCCCGACATGAGATCCATCGTCTACAGCGAAACCGGTGACCCCTCCGTGCTCAGACTGGTCGAGCGCGACATCCCCAGTCCCGGTCGAGGGGAGGTGAGGGTGCGCATCCGTGTGTCGGGGGTGAACCCCACCGATTGGAAGTCGCGTGTCGGGTCGGCCCCTGGCCAGAAGCTCGACTTCGCCGAGATCGTGCCGAACCAGGATGGCGCGGGCGTGATCGATGCGGTCGGCGAGGGTGTCGACGGCGTCGCGGTGGGTGATCGCGTCTGGACGATCCTCTCGGCCTATCAGCGCGCAGCAGGCGGCACGGCGCAGGACTACGCGGTGCTGCCGGTCGAGCGCGTCTTCCCGCTTCCGGATGCCGCCGACTTCGACCTCGGCGCCTCGCTCGGGGTGCCCGCGATCACGGCGCACCGAGCGTTGACGGTGTCGGAGGACGGCCCGGCCCGCCTGCATCCCGGAGCGCTCGAGGGCCGCACCGTGCTGGTCGCGGGCGGAGCGGGTGCGGTCGGCCACGCAGCCATCCAGTTGGCCCGCTGGGCGGGCGGCACCGTGATCACGACGGTCAGCTCACCCGAGAAGGCGGCCCTCGCGACTTCGGCCGGAGCCCGCCACGTCGTGGACTACCGCGCGACGGACGCCACCGCCGAGATCCGCCGCATCGCCCCGGACGGCGTCGACATCATCGTCGAGGTGGCACCGGCGCAGAACGCCGAGCTCGATCTCGCGGTCATCCGCAACCGGGGCGTCATCTCCGTCTACGCGAACAACGGTGGTGATCGCATGACCCTCGATGTGCGCAGTACGTTCAGTCTCAACATCCGCTACCAGTTCCTGCTGCTGTACACGGTCGGTCAAGCCGATCTGGATGCCGCGGCCGCCGACATCACCGAGGCGGTGCTCGACGGCGCACTCCCGGTGGGCACCGCGGCCGGACTGCCGCTGCACGAGTTCGACCTCGAGCACGCGGCAGACGCTCACGCCGCCGTCGAGGGCGATGTGGTGGGGAAGGTGTTGATCCGCGTCTCGGAGTGAGGCGTGGTGACGCGGAGTTCACGCGGACTTCGCGCGAATCGCGGGCGTCACGGCTGCGTGTGCCGCATCACGCCGCGCGGCGGCTGCCGTCGGCCGGTCACACGCCCTCCTCCAACTCCTGCAGCCGTCGATGCGCGCGCTCGGCAGTGCGTCTGGCTGCCGCCGCCGATCGATCGGCCCGCTCCCGAGCGGACCGCAGCGAACGGATGTCGCGATCCACCGCCCCGAGGTCCTCCTCGAGTTCGGCGACCCGGTCGGCGAGTTCCTCGAGCTCGGACTCGAGGTCATCCCGTCGCCGATCCAGCACTTCGGCGTCGCCGGTCAGCTCTGCGATGGTCGCGGCGACCTCCGCGGCGTGGTCGAGAGCGGCCACGGCGTCGGCGACCGCCTGCTCGCGCTCTTGCGCGAGGCGTTCGGCGCGGCTGAGGCGGGCGGGGGGAGCGGACACGGATTCCGAGGAGCGGATCTGCGTGCCGATCGCACCGGGCACCGTGTCACCGGGCACCGTCTCGCCGGGTGCCGTGTCGTGCGGCCCTCCGAGAAGCGGTTCAGGCGGGCGGCCCGCGACGGCTCCAGAGAGGTCGACCCCGTCGAAGCCGGCGGTGCGGAGGGCTCTGACGAGTCGCCCCGTGCGGGCGGCGGCCGCGGCATCCCGGTCGGCGACCACCGCCTGCAGCGTCTCGGCGACGTCGACCGCGGCGCTTCCCGACACGCGATGCCCGGCCTCGGCGCCGAGGTCGATGGCGCGCGCCGCGATCTCGCTCACCAGTCCGCGGCGATCCGACGACAGGGCCGACAGGGCGGCTCGGTCACCGGCCGCCTGGGCAGCGCGCAGCTCATCGCCGAGCGCGATCAGCGGCTCGAGCGCGGCCCGGTCAGCCCGCATGAGCGCGTCGATCACCCAGGCGGCCGCCGAGGGTTTGGGCAGCGAACGGATGGCGGCGACATCCGCTCCGGTGGCCTCGGCCGCCAGCTCGCCGCGCCGGGCGATGAAGGTCGCGAGCGATACTCCGTAGAGCACCTCGGCGGCGTCGGCCGGGGTCATCCGGTGCCGCGATTCACGGCAGCGCCTCGAGGGCGTCGAGCGCGGCGCGCTGACCGGCGATGAGCTTGACCCGCGCCTGGTCGATCGGCACCCACTCGGCGCGGTCCACTTCGGGGAAGGTCAGCATACGGGTCGACCCGCGCGGCCACTCCATGGTGACGGGGTTGCTGGAGATCCATTCGAGGTCGCCGTCGAAGGGCGCCGCGAACACCGTCACCGCCTTGCCGGAGGCCTGATGGAAGGTGCCGAGCAGCGCGTAGTCGAGAGTCGGCGCCGGGACTCCGATCTCCTCCTCGAATTCGCGCCTGGCCACGGCGAAGGGGTCCTCCGGTGGGGCGTACTCACCCTTCGGGATCGACCAGGCCGCGGCATCCTTCCGAGCCCAGAACGGACCGCCCATGTGCGCGATGAACACCTGTCGACCGGATGTCGCGTCCCCGCGGTACAGCAGGATCCCCGCACTCGTCGCGCCGACCATGCGCTCAGGATACCGGCGCGGTGACGTGAACCGGGGTTGCCGCCCGTGGAGCACGGGGGATACCGTCGAGGCACCGGACACCTCGGAGGGAGTGCAGGATGACGACACCCGCCCCTCTCGCCCGTGCCCGTGCCCGTGCCCGTGCCCGTGCCGACGCTCGTGCTCGTGCCGGGGTTCCGGCCAGGGCAGGCAGCGCGGCGGTCGCGGCGGCGGCGGTGGTGGTTGCGGCGATGACGGCGGCGATGGCGGCGATGGCGGCGCTGAGGCTGGGCTCGACTGCGGCCCTCGTGCCGCTCCCCGCGCCGGACGCTTCCGCGCTGCTGATCGGGCTCGTGGCCGCCCTCCTCGTGGCGGTCGTCGCCGCG
>JBEANR010000016.1:0-4745 GCA_041165365.1 Actinomycetota bacterium
CTGGCGCCGCGTGACGGAAGAATGTGCCTCGGACCTCGACGGGCGCGGCACCTGAGATCCGATCGGCGAGCGACCGGATGTTTCCGCTGATGGTCTAACCCCGCCTCGGCCCGCCCGCCAGATGCTCGACGGCGCCGACCACATCGTCGAACAGCCCATCCCGGATGGCGTCGACGGGGCGCCTGTGGGCCAGCGATCGCTGAGGTCGATGCATCCAGATGTCCACGCCTTCGCTGTCGTACACGTCGAGCAACTGCTCGACCACGTACTGCAGCTCGAGCAGTCGATCTCTCGAGGTGCCCTCCGGCCTGGATGCCCCCGAAGCCCAGTTCTGCACGGACCGCGTCTTCACGCCCGTGATCTCGGCGATGTCGCGGAGAGTGAGCGCTTGACGAGCATCGGCCACCACCCGCCGGTAGACGGGGGACATCGGGTGTGCTGAGGTGGTGGCTGCCAGGCTCACGATGGCGTCTCCTTCAGGGGATGATGCGGCCCGTGGAATCACAGGCCAGCCCTCAGAGTATCGCGATGCATGTCACTGTGCATAGCAGTTTTCGTATCGAGCATCGTAATGCGATGCGCACGAGCAGGCGGGGTGCGCATCCTGTTCGCGACTCAGGCGGGGTGCGCATCCTGTTCGCGACTCAGGCGGGGTGGCATCCCGTTCACAACTCAGGCTGAACGGGGCGTTCTCGTCGCCAGCGCGGCTTTCTGCCTCGGTGGCGGCGATCCGGCCTGAGTTGTGAACGGCGACCCCGGGCTGTCGGCGCCAGCGACCCCACCACACGCGAGCGCTCCACCACAATGGACGCATGCAACCCGCACTCGCCGGCATCGCCCACGGCACCTCCTCGCTGGAGGGTCGCGCCGCGGTCAGCGGCCTGTTGGACGCGGTCGCTGCCGCGAGACCGGGATCGACGACGGCGCTCGGCTTCGTCGACGTGCAGCATCCGGACGCCGACGAGACCCTCGCGGAGCTTCCCCCGGGCCAGGCCGCGACCGTGGTGCCCCTGCTGCTCTCCGCCGGATACCACGTGCACGTCGACCTCACCGATTCGGTGCGCGCGCAGACCGATCGACCGGTCACCCTCGCGGCGGCTCTGGGGCCCGATCCGAGACTCGTCGACCTCCTTCTCGAACGTCTGACCGAGGTCGGGATGACGGATGCCGACGCTCTCGTGCTCGCCGTCGCCGGCTCGAGCGACGGACGGGCGGTCGCCGACTGCCGCGTCGTCGCGGGGCAGCTCGCCGCAGCATCCGGCCACGATGTCGCGATCGGATTCCTGTCGGCGGCGGAACCCCGACTGGACGCCGCCATCGCCGCCGTGCGCATCGCCCGACCCGGCGCGCGCGTCGTCGTGAGCAGCTACCTCCTCGCCCCCGGATACTTCCAGTCCCTGGCCGAGCGGGCGGGCGGCGACGTCACCACCGAGCCGTTGCTCGCCGCCGGGCGCGGGGCACCACAGCAACTCGTCGACATCGTGCTCGACCGTTTCGCCGTGTGCACCGCGTGCACCGCGTGCGGCGCCCTCTGCCGACGCGCGGCCTGACCCGCGTCGGCGCCCGACCCGCGAGGCCCGCTGACGCAGCCGCCCATTCCCCTGTGACGCTGCGTTACACCGCGTGACCCGACGTGACGGCCGGGGTCGCCACGACGCCGCCACGCTGCTTGGTTGGAAGCCGAGCGAGGGGAGAACGGATGTCACGCACCGAGACCGAGGCGGCGCCGCCCGTCCGGCGACCCGCACCCAGACCGCACGGGCAGTGGAAGGTCGACGGCACCGCGCCCCTGAACGCCAACGAGGCCTGGAAGCAGCAGGACGGTGGCCTGGCCGTGCGCGAACGCATCGAGAACGATTATTCGAAGAACGGTTTCGCGTCGATCGACGGCACAGATCTGCACGGCAGGTTCCGGTGGTGGGGTCTGTACACGCAGCGCAAGCCCGGCATCGACGGCGGCAAGACCGCGACGCTGGAGCCTCACGAGCTCGAGGACGAGTACTTCATGCTGCGCGTGCGGATCGACGGTGGTCAGCTCACCACCGAGCAGCTTCGGGTCATCGGAGGGATCTCGTCGGAGTTCGGGCGCGACACCGCCGATCTGACGGATCGCCAGAACATCCAGCTGCACTGGATCCGCGTCGAAGACGTGCCCGAGATCTGGCGGCGCCTCGAGGCTGTCGGTCTCGGCACCACCGAGGCCTGCGGCGACGTGCCCCGCGTGGTGCTCGGCTCCCCCGTGGCGGGCATCGCCGCCGACGAATTGATCGATCCGACCCACGCGATCGCCGAGATCACCGCGAGGTACCTCGGCGATCCGGAGCTCGCGAACCTGCCGCGCAAGTTCAAGACGGCCATCACCGGGCATCCGAGTCAGGATGTCGTGCACGAGATCAACGACATCGGGTTCGTCGCCGTCGAGCATCCCGAGTTCGGCATCGGCTACGACCTCTGGGTCGGCGGCGGGCTGTCGACCGCGCCGCGCCTGGCCGAACGCCTCGGCGTCTTCGTCGCTCCGGATGCCGTGGCCGACGTCTGGTACGGCGTGACCGCGATCTTCCGCGACTACGGCTTCCGTCGCCTGCGCAACAAGGCGCGTCTGAAGTTCCTGCTGGCGGAGTGGGGGTCCGAGAGATTCCGCGAGATCCTCGAGACCGAGTACCTCGGCAGGACGCTCCCCGACGGCCCGGCCGCCCCGACCCCGACCACCCCCGGCGATCATGTCGGCGTGCACCGGCAGAAGGACGGCAGGTTCTACATCGGGGTCACGCCGTTCGTCGGCCGCATTTCCGGCACGCTCCTGACCGCCCTCGCCGATCTGCTCGAGAGGCACGGTTCGGAACGCCTGCGCACGACCCCGCACCAGAAGGTCGTGCTGCTCGACATCCGCGAGGCCGACGTCGAGGGTCTGGTCGCCGAGCTCGACGGTCTCGGACTCTCGGCCAGACCGAGCGTGTTCCGCCGCGGCACGATCGCCTGCACCGGCATCGAGTTCTGCAAGCTCGCCATCGTCGAGACGAAACAGACCGCGACGGACGCCGTGATCGAGCTCGAGAAGCGCCTCGCCGGCATCGACGTGCCCCAGCAGATCAGCCTGCATGTGAACGGATGCCCGAACTCCTGCGCCCGCATCCAGACCGCCGACATCGGGCTCAAGGGTCAACTCCTGCCCGACGGCGACGGCGGGCAGACCGCTGGATTCCAGGTGCATCTGGGCGGCGGGCTCGCCTCCGTGGACCGCGATGAGGCAGGGCTCGGCCGCACCGTGCGCGGCCTCAAGGTCACCTCCGCCGGGCTCGCGGACTACGTCGACCGCCTCGTGCGCCGCTTCCTCGCCGACCGCCAGGACGACGAGACCTTCGCCCGGTGGGCACACCGCGCCGACGAGGAGGCACTGCGATGACGACCGCCACCATCCTCCGCGGCCAACAGCATCTTCGAGACCTCGCGGCCGTGGGCTCGCAGCAGCTCTCCGACGCCACCGCTCCCGAGGTGATCGCCTGGGTGGCGCAGAACTTCAGCACGGATGCCGCGGCCGTCGCCTGCTCGATGGCCGACGCCGTGCTGCCGCACTTGGTCTCGCAGCAGCTGCCCGGCGTCGACGTGCTGTTCCTCGACACCGGCTATCACTTCGTCGAGACCCGCGCGACGAGGGACGAGGTCGCACGCGGGCTCGACGTGAGGGTCGTCGACGTGCTGCCGGCCCAGACCGTCGCCGAGCAGGATGCCGAGTTCGGAGCGGAGCTGTTCTCCCGCGACCCCGGGCTGTGCTGCGCGCGGCGCAAGGTCGAGCCCCTCCAGCGCTCCCTCACGGGCTACGAGGTCTGGTTCACCGGGGTGCGCCGCGACGAGTCGCCGACGAGGGCTGAGACTCCCCTGATCGCCTGGGATGAACGGAACGGTCTCGTCAAGGTGAACCCGCTGGTCGCGTGGAGTTCGGACGAGACCTTCGCCTACTCCCGAGACAACTCGGTGCCCCTCAACCTCCTCCTCTCGAACGGCTATCCGTCGATCGGATGCGCACCGTGCACGAAGCCCGTCGCCGAGGGCGACGATCCCCGCGCCGGCCGATGGGCGGGGCTCGCGAAGACCGAGTGCGGGTTGCACTCGTGAGCCCGACCGACCTCTACCCCCTCGGGCTGCGCATCGCCGGCAGAGACACCCTCGTCGTCGGGGGCGGACCTGTCGCCGCTCGCCGCACCGCAGGACTCGTCGCGGCGGGCGCGCTGGTCACCGTGGTCGCTCCCGAACTCTGCCGCGAACTGGCCGCGCTCGCCGGGAACGGCGCCGTCACCTGGCGTGACGGCGCTTACCGCTCGGCCGACCTGCACGGCATCTGGCTCGTGCACACCGCCACCGGGGTGCCCGCCGTCGACTCTCTGGTGAGTACGGATGCCGCGGCCGCCCGCGTCTGGTGCGTCAACGCCTCCGACCACGAGGTCGCCACCGCGTGGGTGCCCGCGGTGTCTCGCCGCGACGACATCACCGTCGCGGTGTCGGCTGGGGGCGACCCGCGCCGGGCCATGGCTCTCCGCGACGCGATCGGATCGGCTCTGGATGACGGCGCCCTCCCCACGCGGAGGCACCGGCGCCGCGCCCACGAGGCCTCCCGCGCCGGTCATCCACTGCACACCGCGCCCGACGCGCCGGCCGAGGTGCCATCCGGCTCGGTCGCGCTCGTCGGAGGTGGCCCGGGAGATCCCGAGCTCATCACGGTGCGCGGGCTCCGCCTGCTCGCACACGCC
>JBEANR010000017.1:0-4463 GCA_041165365.1 Actinomycetota bacterium
CGTAGCACGACACCGCCGACGAGCGGTTCACCCCGCGGGGGTCGAAGCCGACGACGTCGAACGACGAGCGCAGACGGTCGGACACCGCGTAGTCCAGACTGTCGCGCACGAAGTCGTAGCCCGACGCGCCCGGACCGCCCGGATTGACGAGCAACGACCCCTCGCTCTCGCCGGATGCCACCGATCGGATGAGAGCGAGCTCGATCGACTCGCGCGACGGATCACTCCAGTCCATCGGCGCGGAGGCCGTCGCGCATTGCAGCCCGTCGCCGCAGCCCTCCCACTCGAGCACCTGGCTGTAGAAAGGTTCCAACTCGGCGTCGACCGATTCGCCCGTGGGGGTCGAGGTCGTCGGCGCGGTGTCCGGCAGGAAGAAGGAGACGCATCCGGTGAGGAGGACGCCCACCGCGGTCAATGAGGCGATCGTCGCCATCGCGCGCGGCGTTGCTCGACGACGGGCTCGCGGCATCCGACGGTCGTCTGAGGATCGACGTGTCGCCGTCACGAGCGCACCGGCCGCACCGCTCTGACGAGCATGGCTTCGAGCGCGAGCGACGGCGGCACGTTGCCCTCGATGCGTTCGCGGGTGATGGCTATGGCGTCCATGGTCGCGATGGTCTCCTCCGGGGTGCCGCCTCGTGCGGCCTCGACGATGTCGGCGCGGATGGCCTCGTTGACGAGCTCGACGCCAGCCGAGAGCTGCACGAGAAGGATGTCACGATACAGCGAGAGCAGATCCACCATGATGCGGTCGATCCCGTCTCTCAGGCTGCGGGTGGCACGGCGCTTGTGATCTTCGTGGAGGGACTTCAACTGGCCCCGGAGGGCGGGAGGGATGGCGCCGCCGGGGGCGATCCCCAACGAACGGAGGGCTCCCTCGCGCTCCTCGGAATCGAGTTGCTCGAGCAGCGCCCTGCCGTCTTCGGCGGCGACCGCCAGCAGACCGTTCGCGGCCCGCACGGCCGCTCCGACCGAGTGGATCTGCAGCGCGGTCTTCAGGGTCGTCTCGCGCCTGGTGCGAGCCTCGTCGTTCGTGGCGAGCCTCCTGGCCATGCCGATGTGACTCTGCGCCTCGCGGGCGGCGCGCACGGCGAGCGCCGGATCGACGCCGTCCCGCCTCTGGATGAGCTCGGCGACATCCGCCACCGACGGCACCCTCAGCCGCACACTGCGCACCCTCGATCGGATGGTGGGGAGGAGGTCCGCTTCGCTCGGAGCGCACAGTATCCACACGGTCGTCGCCGGCGGTTCCTCGAGGGCCTTCAGAAGCAGGTTCGACGCATGCTCGCGCATGCGGTCGGCGTCTTCGATGACCATCACCCGGTATCTCGAGACCGACGGCGAATAGCTCGAGGCGCGCACGAGGCTGCGGATCTCGTCCATGGTGATGATGACCCGCTCGGTGCTGAGCACCCCGAGATCGGGGTGGGTTCTCGCGGCGACCTGCCGTGTGGTCGCCGCGTCACCGACCGGACCCGCGGAGCCGAGGAGGGCGCTCGCGAAGGCGTAGGCCAGATTCGAACGACCGGAGCCCGGCGGCCCGGTGATGAGCCACGCGTGCGTCATGGACCGATCGGCCACGCCCTCGGCGGTCTCTCCGGCAGCGGCACGGAACACCGCTATGGCCTCCGGTTGCCCGGTCAGTTCATCCCACGCCGACATGCGTTCAGAGTATCCGCAGCCGCCGTCAGTGCTGCCGCGCGGACGGGGGCTCGGGCGGCGGTGCTGACAGGGGATCAGAGGACTCGCCCGCCGGCGGTTCCGCTCCGCGCACCAGGAGGTCGACCCGCGCGCGGATGGCGGCGGCGATCCCCTCGATCGGTAGGGTCGCGTCGAGTACGAGGAACCGTCGAGGCTCGGCCGCGGCCAGCGCGAGGTACGCGTCACGCACGCGCACGTGGAAGTCGTGGGTCTCGGCCTCGAGCCTGTCGAACCGGCGCTCCTGGGCGTCGAGCCGCTCTCGACCGGCATCGGCGGGCAGGTCGAGCAACACGGTCAGATCGGGCAGCAACCCCTCCGTCGCCCACTCCGACAGGCCACGCACCTCCGCGGGGTCGAGTACCCGCCCCGCCCCCTGGTAGGCCACCGACGAGTCGAGATAGCGGTCCTGGATGACCACGGCACCCCGTGCCATCGCCGGACGCACGACCGTCGCGACATTGTGAGCGCGATCTGCGGCGTAGATGAGCGCCTCGGCCCGCGGCGCGATGTACCCGCGCCGGTGCAGGATGATCTGTCGAAGCTCCAGTCCCAACTCGGTACCGCCCGGCTCCCGTGCGTGCACGACAGTGCGGCCCGCCGCCGTGAGCCAGGCCGTGAGCAGGGCCGACTGCGTCGACTTGCCTGATCCGTCCCCGCCTTCGAACGTGATGAAGAGACCGGATGCCGCGCCGACCGTATCGCCCACGCTCAGTCGCCGGCGCGGCTCGTCGGCGCGGCGGAGCCCGACCCAACGGCGGACGGGGGAGTCGAACCGGCGACCGACGCGACAGCCGCCGAGCGGGGAAGACCGGTCTTGGCGCCGGTCGACCTCGACGGCACGGTCCGTTTCACCGTCGTCGACCCGACACTCTTCGCTGTCGGCTTCTTCGCTGTTGGCTTCTTCGCTGCCGGTGCCTTGGCTGCCGGCTTCTTCGCCGCCGGTGCCTTGGCTGCCGGTGCCTTCGCCGCCGCCGTCTTCTTCGCCGGCGCCTTGCGAGCGGCCGTCTTCTTCGGTGCGGGGCCCTTCGCGCGCTTGTCGGCGATCATCTGCACGGCGCGATCGAAATCGATCTCGTCGATGGTCTCGCCCCGCGGGATCGTCACGTTCGTCTCGCCGTCGGTCACGTAGGCGCCGAAGCGGCCGTCCTTGATGCGGATCGGCTTGCCGCTCACCGGGTCGGCGTCGAACTCCTTCAGGGCGCTCGACGCCCTGCGTGCTCCGTACTTCGGCTGGGCGTACAACTCGACGGCACCCGCCAGGTCGATCTCGAAGATCTGGTCCTCGTCGGTGAGCGATCGGGTGTCCACGCCCTTCTTCAGGTACGGCCCGAACTTGCCGTTCTGGGCGGTGATGACCTCCCCGGTCTCGGGATCGGCGCCGACCTCTCGCGGGAGCGACAGCAGACGCAGGGCGGTCTCGATGTCGATCGTCGCGAGATCCATCGACTTGAAGAGCGACGCGGTGCGCGGCTTGACCTCGGCGGCTTTCTTCGCCGCGGTCTTCTTCGCCGTAGCCTTCGTTGCCGGGGTTGCCGTCGCCGGCGTCGTCACCGTTGCCGCCACTGCCGAAGCCGCGGTCACCTCGCCCGTCGCAAGGTCGACCGACTGAGCCGTCGGCGGATCCACCTCGGTGATGTACGGCCCGAACCGGCCGTCTTTCGCGACGACGTGCTTGCCCGTCTCGGGGTTCACCCCGATGACGCGATCGACGACGACCGGGGCGTCGACGAGCTCCTGCGCTTTGCCCGCGGTGAGTTCGTCGGGCGCGAGGTCTTGCGGCAGATTGACACGACGCGGGGTCGCGGCGATCCCCGGGGATGTCTCCGGCTGACCGTCGGGTACGGCCACCTCGAGATACGGGCCGTACTTGCCGATACGGAGGGTGATGTCATCCGTCAGCACGATGGAATTGATGCTTCGCGCGTCGATGTCACCGAGGTTGTCGATCACGTTGCGGAGGCCGCGGTGCTTGTCGCTTCCGAAGTAGAAGCTCGTGAGCCATCTCACGCGGTCCTCTTCGCCGTCGGCGATGCGGTCGAGGTCGCCCTCCATGCCGGCGGTGAAGTCGTACTCGACCAGATCGCCGAAGAACTGCTCGAGGAGGCGCACGACCGAGAAGGCGATCCAGTTCGGCACGAGCGACTGCCCACGAGGGGTCACGTAGCCGCGGTCGATGATGGTCGAGATGATGGAGGCGTACGTCGAGGGGCGCCCGATGCCCAGCTCCTCGAGGGTCTTCACGAGACTGGCCTCGGTGTAGCGGGGAGGAGGGCTGGTCTCGTGCCCCTTGGCGTCGACCTCGGAGATGGTGAGCGACTGGCCCGCGGTCAGCGGAGGGAGCTTGGCTTCGGCGGGCGAGGCTTCGGCGTTGCGCTCCTCGTCCCTCCCCTCCTCGTACGCCTGCAGGAACCCGCGGAACGTGATGACCGTCCCGCTCGCGGTGAGCTCGGCGACGGTGGGCCCCGCGCCCGGGATGCCGGCGATCGCCGCTGCGACCGTCGCGGTGATCACGACGGAGGCCGTCGAACCCTTGGCGTCGGCCATCTGCGAGGCGACGGTGCGCTTCCAGATGAGGTCGTAGAGCTTCCAGTCGTTGCCGCGGAGGGTGCCCTCGAGCTGGGACGGCGTCTTGAAAGTGTCGCCCGAAGGACGAATCGCCTCGTGCGCCTCCTGTGCGTTTTTGCTCTTTCCCGAATAGAGGCGGGGCTTCTCGGGCACCGTCTCGGCACCGTAGAGCTTCGACGCCTGCGAACGCGCGGCGT
>JBEANR010000018.1:0-54035 GCA_041165365.1 Actinomycetota bacterium
TGCACCTCATGCGCACGGGCGCCGCGGGCGTGCTCGTCGGATTCGGCGGGGGCGCGGCATCCACCACCCGGCGCTCCCTCGGCATCCACGCACCGATGGCGACGGCGGTCGCGGATGTCGCGGGCGCCCGTCGCGACTACATGGACGAGTCCGGCGGCCGCTACGTTCACGTGATCGCCGATGGCGGCCTCGGCACGTCCGGCGACATCGCGAAGGCGTTCTCGGTCGGAGCGGACGCGGTCATGCTCGGGTCGACGCTCGCGCGGGCGACGGACGCACCGGGGGCCGGCTGGCACTGGGGCGCGGAGGCGCATCACGGTGAGCTCCCGCGCGGGCACCGTGTCGCCGTCGATCAGGCGGCGCCGCTCGAGCAGATCCTGTTCGGCCCGTCCACAGTCGCGGATGGCACGATGAACCTCGTGGGTGCCCTGCGCCGCTCGATGGCGACGACGGGGTATTCGGACCTCAAGGAATTCCAACGCGTCGAGGTCGTTGTCGCTCCGTACAACGCAGAGTGACGTGAGGCGATCGACGAGCGCTACAGACGACGCTGAGTGATCAGCGCCTGACACCACTCCCCGGTCGATCCGGGGATCACAACCGGGAGGCAGCAACCATGGTCGCGACACAGACCGTCAGCAGGTCGTCCAAACTCGGACCCGAGGAGCGCGCCGCAGCGATCACCGCGCTCAAGGAGAAGGAACTCGACATCCTCGTCGTCGGCGGGGGCATCGTCGGCACCGGGAGTGCACTGGATGCCGCGACCCGCGGCCTCCGCGTCGGCATGGTCGAGGCGCGCGACTGGGCGAGCGGTACCTCGAGCCGTTCGTCGAAACTCGTGCACGGCGGCATCCGCTACCTCGAGCAGCTCGACTTCAGGCTCGTGCGCGAAGCCCTCATCGAGCGCGGCCTGCTGCTGCAGCGACTGGCGCCGCACCTGGTGAAGCCCGTGCGGTTCCTCTATCCCCTGAAGAAGCGGTTCATCGAGCGCTTCTACATCGGCGCGGGCATGCTGCTGTACGACATCTTCAGCTACAGCGGCGGGCGGCCGCCCGGCGTGCCCCACCACCGTCACCTGAGCAAGCGCCAGGTGATGCAGATGATCCCTAGCCTCGCGAACGATGCGCTGGTCGGCGGCATCACCTACTACGACGCCCAGGTGGATGACGCGCGGTACGTGTCATCCCTCGCCCGCACCGCCTCGTTCTACGGGGCCCATGTGGCCTCCCGCGTGCGCGTCGAGGGCTTCATCAAGGTGGGCGAGCGCGTGGTCGGCGTGCACGCCCACGACCTCGAGACCGATGAGAAGTTCGAGATCCGTGCCAAGCAGGTCGTGAACGCAACCGGTGTGTGGACGGATGACACGCAGGCCATGGTCGGCGAGCGCGGCCAGTTCAAGGTGCGGGCGTCGAAGGGCGTGCACCTCGTGGTGCCGCGTGACAGGTTCCAGTCGAAGATGGGACTGCTGCTGCGCACCGAGAAGAGCGTGCTGTTCGTGATCCCGTGGGGACGCCACTGGCTGGTGGGCACGACAGACACGGATTGGAACCTCGACAAGGCACACCCCGCCGCGACGGCAGCCGACATCGACTACATCCTCGAGCACGTCAATGCGGTGCTCGCGGTGCCGCTCACGAGGGACGACGTCGAAGGGGTGTTCGCCGGGCTGCGCCCGCTGCTCGCCGGGGAGTCGGACCAGACCTCGAAGCTCTCGCGGGAGCACCTCGTCGCCCACTCGGTCCCCGGCCTCGTGGTCGTGGCCGGCGGCAAGTGGACCACCTACCGCATCATGGCGCAGGACGCCATCAACGAGGCGGTCGCCGCGTTGGATGCCAACGTGCCGAAGAGCACCACGGAAGACATCGCGCTGCTCGGCGCCGAGGGGTACTTCGCGGCGTGGAACAAGCGCGCGAAGATCGCCAGGGCGTTCGGCGTGCACAAGGTGCGCATCGAGCACCTGCTCAACCGCTACGGCACCCTCACCGACGAGTTGCTCGACCTGATCAGACAGGATGCGTCGCTCGGCGACGCGCTGCCCGGCGCCGATGACTACATCGGGGCCGAGGTGGTCTACGCCGCCACGCACGAGAGTGCCCTCCATCTCGAGGACGTGCTCGCCCGCCGCACCAGGATCTCGATCGAGGCCTGGGACCGAGGGGTGTCGGCGGCTCCGGTCGCCGCGCGACTGATGGGCGGTGTGCTCGGTTGGGACGAGGAGAAGATCGACCGCGAGGTGGGCAACTACCTCAAGCGGGTCGCTGCCGAGATCGAGAGCCAGACGATGCCGGATGACGCGTCGGCCGACCGTGTGCGGCTCGAGGCCCCGGACATCATCGCGGCGAAGTAGGGCGGCACCTCGGGGCCGCTTCGCCCGCAGCGTAGGCCTCACAGCCGGGTCATCTGGCCCCGTCGGTAGACTGGAACGACCCCGCAATCCCGTCCTCTGGAGCCCTCTCATGGTCGATGTTCGCCGCGTCAAGCTGCCCGGCGTCGGCATCCTGCACACGTTCATCACCGACGACGGGGGCAAATGCGGCGTGATCACCCACCGCTCCGGGCACAGCGATCTCATCACCTTCGCTGACGAGGAGGACGGCGCGGACTCGAAGAAGGTCTCGCTGCGACTGAGTGAAGACGAGGCGCATACCCTCGCCGAACTCCTCGGCGGCACCCGCATCACCGAGGGACTCGACAAGCTCGACCAGATCCCGGGACTCAGCATCGACTGGTTCAGCGTCGACTACGACGCCCACATCGCGGGCCAGCAGCTCGGCGACCTCGCCTCCCGCGGTGTCGTCGGCCTCACGGTCGTCGCCGTCGTGCGCGGCGAACAGGCGAACCCGGCTCCGGCCGACGACTTCAAGGTGTTTCCCGGAGACACCCTCGTCGTCGCGGGCAGCCCGGAGAAGGTCGCGAAGGCCTTCAACTTCTACCGCACCGGCGAGATGGGGCCATCGACCACCTCGGTCGCCGCCCAGCAGGGGTAGCCGTGCACCTGGGGGAAGAGCTCCTCGTCCTGGGCCTGCTGTTCCTCATCGCCTACGTCTTCGGCAGGCTCGGCAAGCTGGTGGGGTTGCCGGTCATCCCGATCTACATGCTCGTGGGGCTCATCGCGAGCCCGAACAGCGAGTTCTTCCCGCTGAACTTCGAATCGGCCGACGTCGAGCTCATCGCGGTCTTCGGGCTGATCTTCCTGCTGTTCAATCTGGGTCTCGAGTTCGACCAGGACGAGTTCTACGGCAACTTCAGATCGCTGCTGGTCTCAGGCGGCACGCGGGTCGCGATCAACATGGCGCTCGGTTTCGCCTTCGGCCTCTGGGTCGGATGGGGAACCCGCGAGGCGCTGATCATCGCGGGGATGACGGCGACCTCGTCGAGCGCGATCGTGACGAAGCTGCTGATCGAGTTCAGGAGACTGGCCAATCGGGAGACCCCGGTCATCCTGGGCATCATGGTGCTCGAGGACGTGTTCATCGCGGTCTACCTCGCGATCGTGTCGGTCATCCTGTCGGGCGAGACGGAGGTCTGGCCGATCGTGCTCGAACTCGCGATCTCGTTCAGCTTCCTGCTGGTCATGTTCGCGTTCGCGCGTTTCGGAGGCAGGCTGATGTCGCGCCTGATCCGCACGAGGGACGACGAACTGTTCACCATCCTCTTCTTCGGCCTCGCCGTCGCGTTCGGCGGCATCGGAGAGCTGCTCGGCGTCTCCGATGCGATCGGTGCCTTCCTCATCGGTCTCGTGCTCGGCGCGACGCGGTTCAGGGCGCGGATCGAGCAGCTCGCCTTGCCCCTCCGAGACGTGTTCGCCGCGTTCTTCTTCCTCAACTTCGGTCTCGCGCTCGATGTGTCGACGTTCGGCGAGGTGCTGCTGCCGGTGTTCGGCGCCGTCGTGATGACCCTGGTGATCAACACGGCGGGCGGCCAGCTGATCGCCTGGCAGAACCGGCTGACCCCCGCCGAGGGCTTGAACACCAGCGCGATGCTGCAGACGCGGGGCGAGTTCGCGCTGATTCTCGCGACGCTGGCGCTCAGCGCGGGCCTCGACCCGCGAATCGTGCCGTTCGCCGGTCTCTACGTGCTGATCATGGCCGTGATCGGGCCGATCCTCGCTCTCTACTCCGAGCGCCTCGGTGCTGTGCTGCCCGGCGTGCGCCGCAGAGCCCGACCGGATGCAGGGCGCGAGCGCGAACGCGCGGAGAACATCGCCCTCGTCGAGGCGGCCACCGCCGGCCAGCTCACCGAGGCCGAAGCCGAGGCCGAGGGAGCGTCCGATCGGGATGCCAGGGTCGAGGCCGGTGTCGCGGTCGGGCCCCCCTTCCGTGGCGACGCGCCCGCCACCGCGGGTCGACGCGACAGGGCGGAGAGCTCCGCCGGGGCCGACGAGGACGCGCTCGCCGAACAGGCCGCACAGCAGTCCGACGCGACCCCGGGGCGACGACGGGACCCCGAGTATTGAGCACCGTCACCCGGCCCCGCGCCGCCGACCTCTGGCCCATCGCCCGCCGCCCGCGCTGGGTCGCCGCCCTCGCCCTCGCGCTGCTCGTCGCGGCGGGGTTCGCCGCCCTCGGACAGTGGCAGCTCGAGCGCAGCATCGCGTCGGGGACCGTCGTCCCGCGCACGACGGAGACGGTCCTCCCGCTCGAGGATGTCGTGCAGCCTCAGCAGACGACGACCGCCGCTGCCGACGGCCAGTCGGTCACGGTCGGCGGCCGATTCGTCAACCGCGATTGGATGGTCGTGGCCGACCGCCTGCACGAGGGGCAGCTCGGGTTCTGGGTCGTCGGGCACCTCGTCGCCGAGGGCGGATCGGGCGGCGCCGACCTCGCGGTGGCCCTCGGCTGGGCCGAGACGGAGCGGGACGCGGCATCCGCCCTGGACCTGGTGAGCGATGAGCTCGAGTCGGCGGCCGTGACGGTCGCCGGCCGCTACGTGGCGGGCGAGCCGCCGCAGAGCACGGATCTCGATGACGGGCGGAGGACCGCCGTGTCTCCGCCCGAGCTGGTCAACGAATGGTCGGAGATCACCGGTCGCACCTACGGCGGCTACCTGATCGTCGGGCCGGGCTCGGCGGCGGTCGTCTCCGAGGCGGTCGCCTCGTCAGGCCTCGTCACGATCGACGCGCCCGCCCCCGAGGAGGAGGTGGCCGTCAATTGGCTCAACGTGTTCTACGCGGTGGAATGGGTCGTGTTCGCCGGCTTCGCGATCTTCATGTGGTACCGGCTCGTGAGGGATGCCTGGGAGCGCGAGACCGAGCTCGCCGCGCAGGCCGCGCCCGTAAACTGAGCGCATGACCCTCACGCCCAAGGCCGTCGACATCCCACGGATCCGCGCGGCGCTGAAGTTCTACCGCATCTTCGCCTATGTCACGGGCGTTCTGCTGCTGTTGCTCGTCTTCGAGATGGCGTTCAAGTACACCCCGCTGCAGCTCGAGATGGAGCTCGGCGGGCCCTCCGGATTCTTCGCCCTCGTGCCCATCGACACGGTTTCGGCTTTCAACCTGAGCAGCGCCATCCTCATCGCCCACGGCTGGCTGTACGTGGTCTACCTCTTCGCCGACTTCAGGCTGTGGAGCCTCATGCGGTGGCCGTTCACGCAGTTCATCGCGATCGCCGCGGGAGGCGTGGTGCCGTTCCTCTCGTTCATCGTCGAGCACTTCATCACGAAGAAGGTACGCCGCGAATTGGCTGCGATCGAGGGTGGGACGGATGCCGCGGCATCCGGTGCACACGCGGGCGCCACCGTGACGTCGGGGGCTCCCACCTCCGCCACCTCCGCCGCCTCTACCGGCTCCGCCGCAGCTGCTGACCGGAGCGGTTCGTGAGCGAGACCGCCCAGAGACCGGTTCTCGTCGTCGACTTCGGAGCGCAGTACGCGCAGCTCATCGCGCGGCGGGTGCGCGAGGCGAACGTCTATTCCGAGATCGTGCCGCACACCATCACCTCCGAAGAGGTCGCCGCCCTCGATCCGGCCGGCATCGTGCTGAGCGGCGGGCCGTCGAGTGTCTACGAGCCGGGTTCGCCGACGCTCGACCCCGGCATCCTGCAGCTCGGCGTGCCCGTGCTCGGCATCTGCTATGGCTTCCAGGTGATGGCTCAGCAGCTCGGTGGCGAGGTCGCCAACACGGGGCTGCGTGAGTACGGCTCCACCGCGGTCACCCTCGCGGCCGGCGACAGCACGCTGCTGGCGGGCCAGCCGGCGTCACAGACGACGTGGATGAGCCACGGCGACTCGGTGTCCACGGCTCCGGAGGGCTTCGCGGTGCTCGCCTCGAGCGCGTCGACGCCGGTGGCCGCCTTCGCGAGCGATGAGCGTCGCCTCTACGGTGTGCAGTGGCATCCCGAGGTGAAGCACTCCGAGTTCGGCCAGCGCGTGCTCGAGAACTTCCTGCATACGGCGGCGGGCATCCCCGCCGACTGGAACAGTGGCAACGTGATCGCCGAGCAGGTCGCGCGCATCCGCGAGCAGGTCGGGTCGAGCCGGGTCATCTGTGGGCTGTCGGGCGGCGTCGACTCGGCGGTGGCCGCCGCGATCGTGCACGAGGCCGTCGGCGACCAACTGGTCTGCATCTTCGTCGACCACGGACTGCTGCGACAGGATGAACGGCGCCAGGTCGAGGAGGACTACGTCGCCTCCACCGGGGTGCGCCTCGTCACCGTCGATGCGGTGGGCCAGTTCATGGATGCTCTCGCCGGAGTGACCGACCCCGAGCAGAAACGCAAGATCATCGGGCGCGAGTTCATCCGCAGCTTCGAGAACGCCGCCGAGGCCCTCGTGCTCGAGGCGCAGGGGGAGGGTGAGCAGATCAAGTTCCTCGTGCAGGGCACGCTGTACCCCGACGTGGTCGAGTCCGGCGGTGGATCGGGCGCCGCGAACATCAAGAGCCATCACAATGTCGGCGGACTGCCCGACGATCTGCATTTCGACCTCGTCGAACCGCTCCGTGCCCTGTTCAAAGACGAGGTGCGGGCCATCGGACGCGAACTCGGCCTCCCCGAGGTCATCGTCGGTCGCCAGCCGTTCCCCGGACCGGGGCTCGGCATCCGCATCATCGGAGAGGTCACCCACGAGCGGCTCGAGATCCTGAGGAGAGCGGATGCCATCGCTCGCGCCGAGCTGACCTCCGCCGGTCTCGACCAGCAGATCTGGCAGTGCCCGGTCGTGCTGCTCGCCGACGTGCGCAGTGTCGGCGTGCAGGGCGACGGCCGCACCTACGGGCATCCGATCGTGCTGCGTCCGGTCTCCTCCGAAGACGCCATGACGGCCGACTGGACCCGGCTGCCCTACGACGTGCTCGCCCGCATCAGCAATCGCATCACCAACGAGGTGCCGCACGTGAACCGGGTGGTTCTCGACGTGACGTCGAAGCCGCCGGGCACGATCGAGTGGGAGTGATGGTGGGTCGAGCGGCGCTCTAGTCCAGCGCACGCGCCGCGCTAGTACCGCGCTCGTTCAGCCCCGCCCATGTCGCAAAATCAGGAGATCTCGCGCGAGTGCCGCGTGTCGTAAGCGACTCGCCGACTCTCCGCACGGATCTCCTGATTTTGCGACGTCTACGGCGCCCGCAGACGACGAAGGCCGCCCCTGAGGGCGGCCTTCGCTCCACACGAACGTGGGGCTAGTTGCGGATGATCGCGAACAGTCGCAGGATCTCGAGGTACAGCCAGATGACGGTCAGCATGATGCCGAACGCGCCGCTCCAGCCGTAGATGCGCGGGGCGCCGCGCCTCACGCCGGTCTGGATCTGGTCGAAGTCGAGCACGAGCGAGTACGCGGCCATGATCACCACGAGGATGCCGATCACGATCCCGACGATGCCCGACCGGAGGCCGAAGCCCTCGAGTACACCGAACGCCGTCAGTCCGAAATTGACGAGTGAGAACGCCGCGTACCCGACCATGGCGATGAGGAAGATCTTCGTCGCGCGCTTGGAGGCGCGGATCTTGCCACTCGCGAACAGCGCCAGGGTGACACCGACCACGACAAGGGTCGCGACGATCGCCTGGGTCACGATGCCGCTGTACTGGGTCTCGAAGAACTTCGAGATCGACCCGACGAAGAGTCCCTCGACGGCCGCGTAGGTCAGGATGAGCGCCGGGCTCGGCTTCTTCTTGAAGATGTTGACGAGCGCGAGCACGAACCCGACGATGCCCGCGCCGATCATGATGAGGGGCGAGGCGAGCATCCATCCGGCGACGGCCCCGACGAGCAAGATCCCGAACGAGACGACAGTCTTGACGATCGTGTCTTCGTACGTCATCCGGTCGGTCTGATCCGGCGAGGCGGAGGGGCGGTTGTAGAGGTCGCCGAGCTGCTCGGGTGACAGGTTCGCCTGCGGCTGGAACAGCTCCGCGGACTTACCCGGCTTGGGTGAGAACGCGGGTGAATTGGTGAAGGCGGGGTTTGACGAGGCCATCGATTCTCTTTCGCTGTGTACGGGCGATTGCCCGCTACCGATATTTTACGGGTCGATCACTCGGATTGCGCTGGGGAACGGCCAGGAGTCCGGTCGTCGCCCCGGCCAGGTCGACGGTGATCGAGGAAGCGCGAGACCATCCGGGCCAGGATGGCCGACGAGATCGCGCCCGCACCGCACGCTGCGGCGACCACGACCCCCTGGCCGTACTGGGTGACCACCGAGGCCAGACCGACGCCGACACCCACCGGGAGCAGCAGCACGACCCACGACAGCACGGGGCGTTCGCGCACCAGCAGCCAGGCCCACACGGTGAGCGCGACGAGCGGTGCGCCGTCGGTTCCGCTCAGCAGCGCGGCGACCCCGAGCAGCCCGGGCAGCACGGCGAGGCACCGGCGCCATCCGCGGGCGGGCACCACGATCCAGCCGGCGACGGATGCCGCGAACCCGAGCACCGCGATCGGCAACGTGTAGGCGCTCGTGAGCTGCACCGCGATGCCTCCTGCGACGAGGAGACCGATCGCCACGATCGACCGCACGTCGTGCGAACCGTAGCGGAGGGGGAGCGCGGCGGTCGGTTCGCGCCATCCGTGAGGCGGGCGGCTCCGCATTCAGAGACCTCCGCTCAGCGCCACCGCCATGTACACGATGAGGGCGAGTCCGGCGACCGCGAGCGCGATGCCGATCGCCCTCGGGAGGTCGACGCGCGCCCGGTCGTGGTGCGGAACGGGGTCGTAGTCGTCGTCGTGTTCGTCGAGGGCGCTCGGGCGGATGGCCGAGGGTATCGACATCTCGGGGCGCGGAGGAGCGCCAGGTCCGTCCGAGGGCGGTCCGCCCACCGACACCGGGGTGCCGCAGCGGATGCAGAACTTCCACCTAGCCTCGACGGCGGAGCCGCAGACGAGGCAGGTGGTCATGGGGGAAGGCTAGCAATGGGCACGCCCGAGGTCTCACCGGTGAGCGCACCTGTGGCCGGTACCGTGGAGCCGTGCAGGCTCCCTCCTCCCCGCGGCCCCTCGTGATCGCGCACCGTGGGGCGAGCGGCTACCGGCCGGAGCACACCGCCTCCGCCTTTCTGCTCGCCATCGACCTCGGCGCCGACGCGGTGGAGCCCGATCTCGTCGCCTCCCGAGACGGTGTGCTCGTCATCCGGCACGAGAACGAGATCTCGACGACGACCGATGTGGCGCGGCATCCGGAGTTCGCCGACCGACGCACGACGAAGACGATCGACGGCGTCGAGGTGACCGGATGGTTCACCGAGGATTTCCTGTGGAGCGAGCTGCAGACGCTGGGAGCCTCCGAACGGATGCCGCGCACCCGCCCCGCCAACACGACCTACGACGGCGTCGACGGACTGCTGTGCCTCGACGACCTGCTCGACCTGCTCCAGGGCGCACCGACGGAGACCATCGTGGTGGTGGAGCTGAAGCATCCGTCGTACTTCGCCGGCATCGGACTGCCCCTCGACGTGCTGCTCGCCGAGGCGCTCCGCCGACGGACAGCACTGCCACGGCTCATCATCGAGAGCTTCGAACTCTCGGTGCTGCGTCAGGTCGCCGCGCGGGGGGTGCAGGCCACCCTCACCTACCTCATCGAGGCGCAGGGCGCGCCGGTCGACCGGCCACTCGCGCCCTACGCCGCCAGCCTCACCGACGACGGTCTCGCCGAGCTCGCGACCGTCGTCGACGGCATCAGCGTCGACAAGGCGATCCTGCTGCAGACGGATGACGCGGGGCGCACCACCGTGTGCGATCTGGTCTCGCGGGCCCACGCCGTCGGCCTCGAGGTGTTCTGCTGGACCCTCCGCGCCGAGAACCGCTTTCTCGCGGCGAGCCACCGACGTGCGGGAGCGGCGCATGCGCGCGGCGACTGGCAGGCCGAGTTCGCGATGCTGATGGCCGCGGGCATCGACGGGGTGTTCGCCGACCAGCCCGATCTCGCTGTCGAGGCTCGGCGGAGGTGGTGGGGGGCTCCGGGCGCCGTCGGTGGCGGCGTTTAGAATCGACCAGCCATGACCTTCATCCTCGATCCAGCTCAGCCGGATCCCTCGGAGTCCCCCCTGCTCGACGGGCTCAATCCGCAGCAGAAGGTCGCGGTGCAGTACCGCGGCCAGGCCCTCCTCATCGTGGCCGGGGCGGGCTCGGGCAAGACGAGCGTGCTCACCCGCCGCATCGCCGGGCTGCTCGAGACGCGCGAGGCGTGGCCGAGTCAGATTCTCGCGATCACGTTCACCAACAAGGCGGCCGCGGAGATGCGCGAGCGCGTGCAGCATCTCGTCGGCGGCATCGCCGAGGGCATGTGGATCTCGACCTTCCACTCGGCGTGCGTGCGGATCCTGCGCCGCGAGGCCGAGCACTTCGGATTCACCAAGAACTTCACCATCTACGACTCCGCCGACAGTCGCGCGCTTCTGAAGCGCATCATCAAAGACCTCGACGCCGACACCTTCGGATTCACGGTCAGCTCGGCATCCGGGCGCATCTCGAAGCTCAAGAACGAGCTGCAGGACGTCGAGTCCTATGCCAGGAGTGCCAACTTCAACGACCCGACCGAGCGGGTGTTCCTCGAGATCTTCCGGCAGTACACGCAGAGCCTGTCCACTGCGAACGCGTTCGACTTCGACGACCTGATCGGGCAGACCGTCTACCTGTTCCGCGCGTTCCCCCAGGTCGCCGCGCTGTACCAGCGTCGGTTCAGGCACATCCTGGTCGATGAGTACCAGGACACGAATCACGCCCAGTACGCACTCATCCGCGAACTCACCCGCGAACCGCGCACCGACCTGCTGGCGGGAGCCACCGGCTTCGACGGATCGCCGCTGCGCGACCCGACCCGCGAACTGCAACCCGCGTCGCTCACCGTCGTCGGCGACAGCGATCAGTCGATCTACGCGTTCCGCGGAGCGGACATCCGCAACATCGTCGAATTCGAACGGGACTTCCCCGGGGCGAAGGTGGTGCTGCTCGAGCAGAACTACAGGTCGACGCAGAACATCCTCAGCGCGGCCAACTCGGTCATCTCAAACAACTTCGACCGCAAAGACAAGAAGCTGTTCACCACGGTGGGAGACGGCGACAAGATCGTCGGCTTCACCGGCTACAGCCAGCACGACGAGGCGCAGTTCATCGCCGACGAGATCACCACGCTGCACGACGAGGGCACGCAGTACCGCGACATCGCGGTCTTCTACCGCACGAACTCGCAGACCAGGGCGCTGGAGGAGGTCTTCATCCGGTCGGCGCTGCCGTACCGCGTGCTCGGTGGCACGAAATTCTATGAGCGGGCGGAGATCAAGGATGCGATGGCGTACCTGATCGCCGTCGCGAACCCCGCAGACCCGATGGCGCTCCGCCGCATCATGAACACCCCGAAGCGCGGCATAGGTCCGGCGACGGAGGCCGCCCTGCAGAACCATGCCGATCGCAGCGACGTGACGCTGCGCGCCGCGATGCGCGAGGCCGATCAGCTCGGGCTGGGGCAGAAGGTCACCACGGCCATCCGAAGCCTCGCCGGCATCCTCGATGCCGTCGGTTCGACGATCGACAGGGCCAAGGTGGCCGACATCCTGACCGAGCTGCTCACCAAGACCGGCTTCATCGAGGCGCTGCGAGCCAGCCGCGACCCCCAGGATGAGGCGCGGGCGGAGAACGTGGAGGAACTCGTGGCGGTGACGCGCGAGTTCCAGCGCAACAATCCGGAGGGCACCCTGCTCGACTTCCTCACCGAGACCTCACTCGTGGCCGCCGCCGACGAACTCGACGACTCGAGCGGCACGGTATCGCTCATGACTCTGCACACCGCGAAGGGGCTCGAGTACGAGGCGGTGTTCCTCGCCGGCCTCGAGGAGGACCTGCTGCCCCACCGGATGTCGGCGGGCGAGCCCGGCGGACCCGCCGAAGAGCGGCGCCTGTTCTACGTGGGCATCACGAGGGCGAGACGCCGGCTGTACCTGTCCCTCGCGATGACGAGGGCGTCGTTCGGCGACGTCAACGTCGCCATGCCGAGCCGGTACCTGCAGGAGATCCCGGTCGAACTGATCGACTGGAAGCAATCGCCGGGTGCCGCCACCCGGTCGTCGGGGTTCGCACCGCGCGCGGTCGGGGGCTTGCGCAGCCCTGGGTTCGCCGACTACTCGGCCGGATCGGGGGGTCCGGGCGCCACGGCGTTGGCCCGTGCTGCCCGCACCGCGGACAAGCCGAAGACGGAATGGATGAGCGGGGTGACCCGCACCGTGCGCGACAACGGCGATCTCGTGCTGAGCGTCGGCGACCGCATCCGTCACGCCGACTACGGTGACGGCCGGGTGAGCGCGGTCACCGGAAGCGGACCCAGGGCCATCGCCGACGTGCAGTTCGACGCCGCGGGCCGCAAGCGTCTGCTGATCAAGATCAGTCCGATCGAGAAGCTGTAGGGCTGTCGCCGGCGCGCCGGCGCGCCGTTTCGCCTACTTGCCGCCGAGGGTGGTGATCATGGTGTGGATCCGCCTCTGCCGCGTGGCCTCGGTCTTCGCCTCGGTGACGCTCAGCACGTGACGGTTCTGATGGCTGTAGCTGAGCTTCTCGTAGGCCGCGAGGGCCGCGGCATCCGCTTCGAGTGCTCTTCGGAGGTCGTCCGGAAGGTCGACCTCGCGCGGCGAGGTGTCGAGCTCGAGGTCGACGTCGACCTCCTGGCCCTCGACCCCGCTTTGGATGCCCGTGGCCGCCCGCCGCTCGGCGCTGACCGAGATGAGGTACCGCCCGCCCATCGATGCCACGGTCGACCGGTAGGTGAACCCGTTCACGGTGACGGAGACCGCGGGCTTCCTGCCCGCACCGAGGGCCTCGATGACCTCCGGCGGCACGACGATGCCGGTGTTGTTCTTGCCGGCCAGGAGGATCTTCGCGCGAAATCTCATGCCGCGATTATGGCCCCGTGCGTGGTGTCGCGTCGCCGCGGTGTGTCGCGAATTCAGGAGATCTAGCCGACATGCCGAGCCGAGCGGCTTCTGCACTGGCGTGTTGCAGGGATCTCCTGATTTTGCAACCGGTGCGGGTGGATAGGGGGGATGCACCGCCGCGCGCTCACCTCAGCCGGCGCAGCAGATGGTCGCGCGGCCACTCGCGCACGCGCCGGGGCAGCACGCGGTTGACGCCGGCGAGCCCCGCCATCGCGATCCTGAATCGCCGCTCCCGCCGAGGTCCCCACGGCATCCCGTAGGCCTGCCGGATCCGTGGCGGAAGCAGCCCGGCCGTCGCCAGACGGGCCAGCGGCATCCCGGCCCGAAGCCACAGCGGACCCGTCGACGGATACAGCAGCTCCCGCGCCACGCCCCGAGCAGTGTCGTCGACCACGAGCATCCGTATCCGCTCGTCCCACCAGGGTTCGAAGGCTGAGCGGTTCGGCGGCCAGGCATCAGGCGGTACCTGCAGCGCCGTGCCGACCACGTGGTAGTCGAGGTAGATGGCGTCGAGTTCGGCGGCGGTCAGCGGCCCGAGCAGTCGCTGATGCACCCGCACCGCCGTGTCGTAGAGCGTCGCGGCGACCCACAGTTGCAGATCGGGGTCGTCGGCGCGGTACGGATGCTCCCCGGATGCCGCCACCACAGGTTCGTGCGCCCGGTTCACGCCCCGCGTGACCGCCGCGACCTGAGCGGGGGTGCCGTAGACGAGCGCGTACACGAACGCCAGCGTGTGCTCGAGCCTGCGGGTGGGATGCGCGGCGAAGTCGCTGTGCTTCGCGACGGCGTGACCGATGGCCGGGTTCGCGAGTTGCAGTAGGATGGCGGATCCGCCTCCCGCGATGAGGGTCCCTTCGGCACCGATGTCGGCGAGGCGGCGCGGTGGGACGGATGTCGCATCCTCTCGTCTGTCCAAGGATCGTCTGTCCACGGATCGATCGTAGGCGGGCACACGTGACGCCGGCCTGGCCCGGAGCCCGCGACGCCGGCCCGGCCCGGAGTCCGCGACGCCGAACGGGTAGAGTTCCAGATGGCCCAAGTCTCTCGAGGTCGAGTTATCTCGATGCTGAGACAGTGGCGAATTCGACAGTCGACCGCGGAACGGAAGAGACACGTGGACCTATTCGAGTACCAGGCCAGAGACGTGTTCGAGAAGTACGGCGTTCCCGTGCTCCCCGGCATCGTCGCCGACACCCCCGACGAGGTGCGGGCTGCCGCCGAGAAGCTCGGCGGGACCGTCGTGGTGAAGGCGCAGGTCAAGATCGGCGGACGTGGCAAGGCGGGCGGGGTCAAGGTCGCCCACACCGCGGATGACGCGGCAGAAGCCTCGAGGGCCATCCTCGGTCTCGACATCAAGGGCCACGTGGTCAAGCGGGTCATGGTCGCCGCGGGTGCGAAGATCGCGCAGGAGTTCTACTTCTCGGTGCTGCTCGACCGGGCCAATCGCTCCTTCCTGTCTCTCGCGAGCTACGAGGGCGGCGTCGAGATCGAGATCCTCGCCGTCGAGCGCCCCGAGGCGCTCGCCCGCATCGAGGTCGACCCGATCGCCGGCATCGACCTCACGAAGGCGACCGAGATCGCCACCGCCGCGAGCTTCCCCGCCGAGCTCATCCCGAAGATCGCCCCCGTCATCGTGACGTTGTACGAGGTCTACAAGGGCGAGGACGCGACGCTCGTCGAGGTGAATCCCCTCGTACTGACCGAGGGCGGCGACATCGTCGCCCTCGACGGCAAGGTCAGTCTCGACGAGAACGCCGGCTTCCGCCACGAGAGCCACGAGGCTCTGGTCGACACCGACGCCGAGGATCCGCTCGAGGCGAAGGCGAAGAAGGCCGACCTCAACTACGTGAAGCTCGACGGTGAGGTCGGCATCATCGGCAACGGCGCGGGACTGGTGATGTCCACCCTCGACGTGGTCAGCTACGCCGGCGAGAAGCACGGAGGCGTGAGGCCGGCGAACTTCCTCGACATCGGCGGCGGAGCATCCGCGGAGGTCATGGCGGCCGGGCTCGACGTGATCCTCGGCGACCCGCAGGTCAAGAGCGTCTTCGTCAACGTGTTCGGCGGCATCACCGCGTGCGACGCCGTCGCGAACGGCATCGTGGGGGCGCTCGCGACCCTGGGCGGTGCGGCGACCAAGCCTCTCGTCGTGCGGCTCGACGGCAACAACGTCGTCGAGGGGCGCCGGATCTTGGCGGAGGCGGGACATCCTCTCGTCACCGTCGTCGACACCATGGACGAGGCCGCCGACAAGGCCGCCGAGCTCGCGAACGCGTAAAGGACAGCAGAATGTCGATCTTCCTCGATGACTCCTCGATCATCATCGTCCAGGGCCTGACCGGCTCGGAGGGCACCAAGCACGCTGGGCGGATGCTGGCCTCCGGCAGCACCATCGTCGGCGGCGTCAACCCGCGCAAGGCGGGCACCACGGTCTCGATCGAGGGGCATGAGCTCCCGATCTTCGGAAGTGTCGCCGAGGCGATGAGTTCCACCGGGGCGAACGTCTCGGTCATCTTCGTTCCTCCGGCGCTCGCGAAGGGCGCCGTCATCGAGGCCGTGGACGCCGAGATCGACCTGGCGATCGTGATCACCGAGGGCATCCCGATCCACGACTCTGCCGAGTTCTGGGCGCACGCGAAGAGCAAGGGCAACGTCACCCGCATCATCGGGCCGAACTGCCCGGGCATCATCAGCCCCGGCACGTCGAACGCCGGCATCATCCCATCGACGATCACCGACGCCGGACCCATCGGCCTCGTGTCGAAGTCGGGCACACTCACATACCAGATGATGTTCGAACTGCGCGATCTGGGCTTCTCGACGGCCATCGGCATCGGGGGAGACCCGATCATCGGCACCACGCACATCGACGCGCTCGCCGCGTTCGAGGCCGACCCCGACACGAAGGCGATCGTCATGATCGGCGAGATCGGTGGCGACGCCGAGGAGCGCGCGGCCGAGTTCATCCAGGCCAACGTCACGAAACCCGTCGTCGCCTACGTCGCCGGCTTCACGGCGCCGGAGGGCAAGACCATGGGTCACGCCGGTGCGATCGTGTCGGATGGCGCGGGCACGGCTCAGGGCAAGAAGGAAGCCCTCGAGGCGGCCGGCGTCAAGGTCGGCAAGACGCCGAGCGAGACGGCGGCGCTCATGCGCGAGGTGTACGCGGCGTTGTAGCTCGGAGGGCTGCACCGCGCTCGGGTGAGCCTGTGGTGGGTGGCGGGGGATGTATGCGTGTGGCGGGGGATACGTCTCCCGCCGTGGTGCGGTTTCTCCCGCCGTGGTGCGGTTTCTCCCGCCGCATGCCCGACCCGCACGCCCGACCCGCACGCCCCGCATGACCCGCACGGAGGACGCCGCCGCGGGTCACCGCGAGGCGTTCGCCACGAGAGCGCGCGCATACGCCTCGTGCCACTGCCCAGCAGCGGGGGCTCCCTTGCAGGGGCCGTCGGATTCGCCGGGCGGCTTGATCCAGAGGTAGGCGTCGACGAGAGGTGACGCCGTGACGGTCGTCGGGCGCATCCCGAGTCCGGCTCCGGTCGGGTTGCACCAGTCGCCGGGAGTCGTCTGCGCGCCGTTGCGCCCGGTGTCGATGACGAAGTGTGTGCCGCCCACGAGCCCGGAGACCGCCGTGCCGTGGGCGATCTCGCGTGCCGTCGCCTGCGTGTTCGACACGTTGAGGCTGAAGCCGGCCGCGCCGCCGACGCCGGCGAGACGGAGTCTCTCGGCGGTGACCGCGGGCGTCAGCCAGTCGCTGTGACCGGCATCCAGATAGGCGGCGGACCCCTGCGCCGAGATCGTGTCGACCGCGAACTTCAGCAGAGCGAAGCGCTCGGCGCTCTGAGCGCCGTCCAGGCAGTCGGTGAGGGTCAGCGCATCCGGTTCGACGATGACGAGGTGACGCGAGGTGCCGAGCCCCGCCACGAAAGCGGTGACCCAGGCCCGGTAGCGATCCGCGGTCATGGCGTCCCCCGCGGAATGCCCCCCGCAGTCCCGGTGCGGGATGGCGTACATCACGAGGGTCGCAACGCCGCCCCGGGCATCCGCTCCGTCCACCCGAGCCCGTACCGCCGAGCGGATGTCCCCGCTCCACTCCCCGAACCACGTACCGAGCGGCTGCCGGGAGATCGCCATCAGCGACGACCTCACCTGGGAGTCGGAGGTGGATGCCACCGCTCTCGCCACCGCGCTGCCCGGGTCGACGTCGAGCCGAACGACGGGTGACACGCTCGGCGCCGTCAGGGCGACGACGGATCCGATGGTGACCGTCGTGGGCGCGAACGAAGAGGATGCGCCCGGCGTCGATGTCGGTGTCGATGTCGGCGTCGGTGCCGGAGACGTGCCCGGAGTCACCGGACCCCTCGCCGCATCACGGCGGCCCGTCGAGACCACTCGCAGGGTGTGTGCGGCGTCGGTGAGACCGGTCACCTGCGCGAGGATCCCCGGTGCGGTTGAAGCGGCCGCCGTGTCGACGGTCGTCACCGTCACGCCGTCGACCAGCACCTCGAGCAGAGCGCCGTCGGGCGACCGGGCGCCGTACAAGTTGACGGAGGTGCCGGCGAAGTCGTACTCGAGGGATCCGGGGCCGGTGAGCCGCGTCATCCGTTCCCCCGACACCATCGTCGGCGCCCACGATCCGCCGTATCGCAGTGACTGGTCGGCGTCGTCGGAGACCGTGGTGGCCGAGAGCGCTCCCGCAGCGCGCAGCGGGGAAGTGACCACCGCCGTCGCCGACACCGCCGGAGCGATCAGGCCGACCGCCAGAAGCATCCCGACGACGGTGCGCACGCCCGCGCGCGCACGGCCGCGATGGCGGCGAACCCCCCGATTCGGCATGATTCAACGCTACGTGGGGGTCGCTCGCCGTGGGGGCGCGAGGCCACCCCAGTTGGGGTGACGCGGCGGTGTCGACATTCGCGGCCAGCCGAGTTGACGCGCCGCCCGTGCGATGCGACTCTGACTGACATGTCCTTCGATGACTCCTCCACCTCCGCGATCCGTTCCGCTCGAGCCACCGACACCGGCACCACTCCCATCGAGGGCCGCGACGACGCCCGCATCGGTCTCGTCGGCGACATGATGTCTGCGCTGCAGGCTCAGCTGTCGTCCGTCACCGCCACGATGGGCTTCCTCGAGGATGTGATCAGGGATGTCGCGGGCAAGGGTGTCCCCGTCGAGACCATCGCCGCGGGATCCAGGCTCAGCCGGGAGGCCGTCGAGCGCGTCGTGGCCGGCGGCAGCATCATCGACTGGCCGACGAGGGCCTGACGGGCGGGCGCCGAGCACCGCGGAGCCTGGGGGTTGGAGGCACGCGAGCGGGGCATCCGCCCACGGGCGCGGTGCGCGGGTAGGGTCTCCCGGACATGACTCGGAGACTCACCGCCCTCTTCTCCGCCCTCGAGGCGCTACTCGTCGTCGGCGTCGGGATCGGCATCCCCCTCGTGCCGTCCACTCTGCTGTGGGCTGTGCAGTACGGACTCGAGATCGACTGGTCGGTCTTCTGGCGCGGCGCGGTCGACGGCTGGTTGCTCGGGCACGGCGTGGACATCCGTTTCACCCTCGATCCGCTGACGGCGGCGGGCACCGGGCTGCCGGGAGCGGGAGAGCCGTTCGTCGTGACCATCGCTCCGCTCGCCTTCGCGCTGATCACCCTGCTGCTCGGAATGCGCGCGGGCCGCCGCATCGGCGAGACCCCTCACAGACACCTCGGACATCTGGTCGCCGTCGGGATGTTCGCACTGCTCGCCCTCGGCGTGACGGCCAGCGCCCTCGACCCGATGGCTCGGCCATCACTCGTGCAGGGCGCCCTGCTTCCGACGCTCGTCTTCGCCCTGGGGGTCGCGATCGGCTCGGCGGTGAGCCGAAGCAGGCTGACCCCGGAGGAACGCTCGGCGGCGGGCCGGTCCGCACGATTCGAGAGGTTCGACCTCTCGCGCTTCGAACCGACGTACCTCGTGGGGAGACTCGGCCCGGCCTCGCGCGCTGCGCTGGCGTCGGCCGCGACGGCCGCGCGCGGAGGCGGTGCCGCGGTCGCCATGCTGCTCGCGGCGTCGGCGGTCGCCACGGCGGCCCTCGTCGCCGTGCACTACGGCGAGATCATCGCGTTGTACGAGGGGGTGCAGTCCGGCTACCTCGGTGGGGCGGCACTCACCGTGGCCCAACTGGCCGTGCTGCCGAATCTGGTGGTCTGGGCGGCCGCGTGGTTCGTCGGACCGGGCTTCGCGATCGGCACGGGCACGGCGGTGAGCCCGCTCGGCACCGCACTCGGACCGCTCCCCGCCGTGCCCGTCTTCGGCGCACTGCCCACGGGCGATCTCGCGTGGGGGTTCCTCGGTCTGCTCGTGCCCGTGCTCGCGGGCTTCGTGAGCGCCGTCATCCTCGGATCACGACTGTCGAGCGGAGCGGGCGACCGCGGTGAGGCCGCACGCTGGGGCCCCGTACGCATCATCGGCACCGGTCTCGGGATGGGGCTCTGCGCCGGCGTCACGCTCGGCGCACTGGCCTGGATGGCAAGTGGCAGCGCAGGACCGGGGCGCCTGGCGGATGTCGGCGCTCCGTGGTTCTCGGTGGCGCTCTGGTGTGCGCTCGAAGTCGGCATCCCCGCGGTCATGGGTCTCCTCCTCACCCGGGGGTCGCTCGCGGGCGGGTCGCTGGGGAGTCAGCCGGAGGATGAGCCCCGCGAGACTGACAGCGCCGGGATGAGCGACTCGAGAAACTCCGCGGTCTCTTCCCACCCGTCGACGGCGTGACACTCGACCCCGAGCGCCAGCACGGGGTAGTCGTTGCCGTCGGGGTCGAGCCTGTCGCCGACGAACAGCATGTCGTTCAGCCCGACGCCCGAGAGCTCGGCGAGCCGCGTCATCCCGTAGGCCTTGTCGATGCCCTTGCGTGTGATGTCGACCGAAGTGGAGCCGCCCGATCGCACCTCGAGGTCGGGGAGCAGCGTCTGAACCGCTTCGCGGAGGGCGTTCTTGCGCTCGCCGGTCGGATCCCACGCGTTCTTGTTCTGCACCGGCGCGGACTGGCCGAGCGCGGAGAAGGTGATCTGCGAGCCGCGGTCTTCGAGGATGGCCCCCCAGGTCTCGGACTCCCAGAGACCCAGCCGCCTGGCCTCGATCTCGACGGCGGCGAGCGCCCTGGCCTTCTCGTCGGCGTCGAGGTTCTCGGCGTAGATCTGCTGCCAGGACTCTCCGTCGTGCCGGAAGTACTGGGTGCCACAGGTGGGCATGAGGTGCAGGTCGGCGAAGCTCGACGCGGCCTCGGCGGGCAGCCGGTCGATCACCTGACTGCGGAACTGGGCGATCTGACCCCCGGAGATGATGCACACCTGCGCCACCTCGAGCAGTCGCACTAGGAGCGCGCTCATGCGCGGGTCGAGGGCGGTCTTCGACGGAGCGAGGGTGTCGTCGAGGTCGAAGGCGACCAGCAGGGCATCGGTCTTCACGGGGGCTCCAGGGATCGGGGCTCGGACGGCGGGCTCCTCACCCTATCCGCAGCGGTCGTCGCCTCCGCGCCGGGGTGATGACCTCACTGGGTAGGCTTGCCCGGTGCTGTCACTGGTCGTGCTGATCTCCGGCGGGGGGACCAACCTCCGATCCCTGTTGGAGGCGGCCGAGGACGCCGAGTACCCGGCGCGCATCGTCGCGATCGGCGCCGACCGCGACGCCGACGGGCTGCTGCACGCCGAGGAGTTCGGCATCCCCACCTTCACCGTGCCGTTCGAGAGCTACGCGGATCGGGCCGCGTGGGGTGACGCGCTGCTCGAGCAGGTGCGATCGTGGAATCCCGATCTCGCGGTGCTCAGCGGATTCATGCGGCTACTGCCGCCGCGCGTCGTCGCGGCGCTCTCGCCGGGTCTGATCAACACCCATCCCGCCTTCCTGCCCGAGTTCCCCGGAGCGCACGGGGTGCGCGACGCGCTCGCCGCCGGCGTGCAGCAGACCGGAGCGAGCGTGATCGTCGTCGACGACGGAGTCGACAGCGGTCCGGTGATCGCACAGGAGCGGGTACCCGTGCTGCCCACCGACACCGAGCACTCCCTGCACGACCGCATCAAGCTCGTCGAGCGTCGTCTGCTCGTGCAGACCGTGCTCGACATCGCCAACGGAACCGTCGACCTCGAGGAGCTCTCGCGAGCATGAGCGCACCACTACACGACCCCGCCGCCTACCGCGAGCGCGACGTCATCCCGATCCGGCGCGCCCTCATCTCGGTGAGCGACAAGACCGGATTGCTCGACCTCGCCGGCATACTCGCCAGAGCAGGAGTCGAGATCGTGTCGACCGGATCGACAGCGAAGAGCATTGCGGATGCCGGCCACCCCGTCACCGAGGTGAGCCAGGTGACGGGCTTCGCCGAGGCGCTCGACGGGCGGGTGAAGACGTTGCACCCGGCCATCCACGCCGGCATCCTCGCCGACCTTCGGCTCGCCGACCACGAGAGCCAACTCGTCGAACTGGGTATCTCGCCGTTCGAACTCGTCGTGGTCAACCTGTATCCGTTCGTCGAGACCGTCGCGGCCGGTGCCGGAGGGGAGGCCGCGGTCGAGCAGATCGACATCGGAGGGCCGGCCATGGTGCGCGCCTCCGCCAAGAATCACGCGAACGTCGCCATCGCGGTCTCGCCGCACAGCTACCAGCAGATCATCAAAGCCGTCACCCTCGGCGGCACCACCCTCGCCCAACGGCAGAGGCTCGCCGGGGAGGCCTTCGCGCACACCGCCGCCTACGACGAGGCGGTGTCGGAGTTCTTCGCCGAGAACATCGGCATCAGGGCCGATCACCCTCTCGACGAGCAGACCTTCCCCCCGACGGTGAGCCAGACCTTCGAGTTGACCCGGGTGCTGAGGTACGGCGAGAACTCCCACCAGGCCGCCGCGCTCTACCGCTGCGAATCGCCAGGGGTCGCGCAGGCCGAGCAGCTGCACGGCAAGGAGATGTCGTACAACAACTACGTCGATGCCGACGGCGCCGTGCGTGCGGCCTACGACTTCAGCGAGCCCGCGGTCGCGATCATCAAGCATGCTCAGCCCTGCGGGATCGCCGTCGCCCGCGGGTCGGGCGACGCCATCTCATCGGCGCACCTGCGCGCCCACGAGTGCGATCCGATCTCGGCGTTCGGAGGGGTCATCGCCGCCAACCGCGTGGTGTCGATCGCGATGGCCGAGCAGGTCAAGGACATCTTCACCGAGGTGGTCGTCGCGCCGGGGTTCGACCCCGAGGCGCTCGCGATCCTGAAGTCCAAGAAGAACATCAGGCTCCTTCAGCTCCCCGAGGGGTACCACCGCGACGAGCGCGAATTCCGGCAGATCTCGGGTGGCCTGCTGGTGCAGGAGCCCGATGTCTTCGACGAGTTCTCGTCCGACGGCTGGCAACTCGTCTCCGGCCGCCCCGCCGACGCCGCGACCCTCACCGACCTCGAGTTCGCCTGGCGTGCGGTGCGCGCGGTGAAGTCCAACGCCATCCTCCTGGCCACGGGCGGCGCCTCCGTCGGCGTCGGCATGGGCCAGGTGAACCGTGTCGACTCCTGCAGGCTGGCCGTGGAACGGGCGGGGGACAGGGTGCGCGGCTCGGTCGCGGCCTCCGATGCCTTCTTCCCGTTCGCGGACGGCCTGGAGATCCTGCTCGAGGCCGGCGTGCGCGCCGTCGTGCAGCCCGGAGGCTCTGTGCGCGACGAAGAGGTCGTCGATGCCGCGAAGAAGTCCGGGGTGACCATGTACTTCACGGGGGAGCGGCACTTCTACCACTAAACGCCCACCGCACTTTACGAACTAGTGCGTTCGGATATACACTCTCGCACGTCGGCAGGGCGTCGATACGAGAGGAGTACGGCCATGAAGTACGCGGTGATGGGAACGGCCACCGTCGGGCGCGCGATCGCGGGGCGGCTCGACGGGCTCGGGCACGAGGTGACGATGGGCACGCGGGATCCCGGGGCGACCCGTTCGAGAGCGACACCGGATGCCTACGGCAATCCCCCGTGGAGCGCGTGGTCCGCCGCGCATCCCGGGGTCGCGCTCGCGACGTTCGCCGAGGCCGCCGGCGCCGCCGAGGTGCTCGTCAACGCGACATCCGGCACCGCGTCGGTCGCGGTGTTCTCCGAGTTGCCCGCCTCGACGGTCGAGGGCAAGACGGTGATCGACATCGCCAACCCACTCGATTTCAGCCGGGGGATGCCGCCCACCCTCGATCCGGTCGACACCGACAGCCTGGGCGAGCAACTGCAGCGCGCGATGCCGGCCGCTCGGGTCGTGAAGACGCTGAACACGATGAGCGCGCACCTCATGGTCGCGCCGACGACCCTCGCGGGGGATCACACCGTCTTCGTCAGCGGAGACGACGCCGCCGCGAAGGGGGCCGTGACCGCGCTGCTGGTCGAGTTCGGCTGGTCGGCAGCCTCGATCGTCGACGTCGGCGACATCACGACCGCTCGCGGCACCGAGATGCTGTTGCCGCTGTGGCTGCGGCTCTGGGGCGCGTTCGGCAACGCCGACTTCAACTTCCACATCCAGCGGTGAATGTCCGCGGTCAGCGGCCGTCCGCGCGGATGAGCGCCCCGCCGATCGCCGCGTCGACGGCGCGATCCGCCCAGGCCGCGACATCCAGATCGGCATCGGCCACCCGGCCGGCGAGGTAGTCGGCATAGAGCGCGCCGAGCAGCATCGAGACCACCATCTCGTCGTCCACCCCTGGCCGCAACTCGCCGCGGGCGCGCGCGGACGCGAGCGCTGTCAGAAGCAGCTCGCGGCGGGGGAGCACCGTGCGCGACCGGAGGAGTGCGAGCAGGTCGGGGGTGTGCGCCTCCTCGGCGAGGCACGTGCCGATGAGCGACATGCCCCGCACTCCGAGGATGACGCGCACGAAGTCACCGAGCAGTGCCGCGAGGTCGCGGCGAAGCTCGCCGCTCGACTCGCGTGCATCGACGAGACGGAGCGACTCGAGCGATGCCGTCACCAGGTCGGCCTTGGATCTCCAGCGCAGATGGATCGTCGACTTGCTGACCCCGGACGCCGCGGCGACCTGATCGAGCGTCATCCTGGTGTACCCCTGCGAGCCCAGCAGCTCGAGGGCGGCGGCGTGCACGGCGTCTTCGACGTGGGTCGACCTCGGCCGCCCTCGCTTGAGGACCGCCGCGGTCGGCGTGTTCACCGATTCGGCGCTCATCGCCGTCCTCCCGCCTCGCTGTGTCGTTGCCCGTTCACTCCTCGAGCGTAGTCAGCGCGCGAGGGTGTGGATCCCGTCGAGGGCGAACTCCCGCACGCGGGCCGCGCGGGTCGCTCCGCAGGTGCTCAGTAGCGGCTCGGAGAGGGTCTCGCGCAGGTCGACGGTGCACTCCGCGCCGCCGTGATCGAGGATGACGCGCCATCCGTCCGGCGTCTTCCGCTCGGAGACGACGGGCAACGCGTCGATGCGCCGATCTCCGAGACTCTCCCGGGCGAACGACTGGGCCGCCTGCGCGACGTTCGACAGCGAACTGCGCCCGCGGAAGTAACGGGTGTCGATCTCGCCCGTTCGGTACGACTCGACGACGGCCGCCGTGTCGCCGGCGGGCACCCGCCCGTAGTACAGCCCTTCGGGGAACACGATCATGGTGGCGGCGAACCTGTCGCCGCCGAGATGCGAGCACTCCCAGGTGAGCTTCGGATGCGCGGCCGCGAGCGCTCCGACGACCGGTCGACCCTTCACCGCGCAGCACTGGTCGTGCCTGGCATGCGTGCACACGCAGATCACCGGCTCGTCGGACGCGACGCCGACCGACCCGTCCAGCGGCACGTCGAGCAGCTCGGCGGGGTCGCGCACGACATCCCAGTGCACCGACTCGTGACCGGGTCTGCTGTCGACGACCGCCCAGCGCCACCAGGACTGGCTGCGGCGTTCGTCGGCCCGCCTGCCGGTGCGTCGGATGGCGAGGGGGCGCATGCCGGCTCCCTCCACGCGGCGTACGAGGCGAGCGGCGACATCCGGATCCATGCGCGACTGCAGGAAGGCATGGGTGCCCCACGCGCCGTCGATCTCGACGAGCAGCCACCGACTGCCGTATCCGCCGGTGCCGGCGAGGGGGTCGTCGCGCTCGGCGGATCGATCGCTGCAGGGCATCCACCCGCCGGTGGCGGGCACACCGGTCGGCGGCAGCGGCACGGAGCCCATCAGCGGTCGCGCACCATCACGGCGCCCTCTCGCACGAGACGCCGGGCGACGACGAGCGCCGAATCCGGGTCGAGTGCGGGGAGGTCGGCGATGCGGAGTGCGGCGCCGTCGGCCAGCGCCGTGACCGCGGCCGTCGCGAGCGAGGGGAGCGTGACGGTCGTGCGCTCGAGTCCGATCGACACGGATTCGGATGTCGCGGCGACCCGCACCGGCAGGCCCGACCTCCACTGCACCACCGAGTCCGGCGCGAGTGACTCGAGAGCGGCGGTGGTGGCGAGGGGGCGCACGGGTTCGGGCCTGGACGAGCGCCGCACCCGACGCTGCAGCCCGGCGGCGGTGGCGGCGACGAGCTCGAAGTCCGCGGTGGAGCGCGCCGTGGTGGGCGCCGTGGTTGAGGCCGCCGTCGTGGAGGGCGCCGTGGAGGGCGTCGCTGAATCGGCGGGCGTGAACCGCGCAGCGGCATCCGCGATCACCGACTCGATCGTGGCAGCGAGATCTGCGGTGTCGGCGGACCCGGCGCCGAGGGGGAGGGAGGCGCGCAGGGCGGGATCGCCGGCGAGGCCCGCGACGAGCTGCTGCAGCACGTCGTGACGGGTGATGGCGGCGACGCCGATGGTGAGGTGCACCGAGGTCGTGCCGAGCGCCGTCGCCGAGTGGATCCAGCCGCGCGGAAGGTAGAGCACGTCGCCGGGGCGGAGGGTCTCGTCGATCGCGGGGGCCCGTGCCGCACGATCGGCGACGGCGGCGCGGTGATCGGTCCACGGCTGCGTCGCAAGCGGGTCGACCTGCACGGGTTCATGGATGGTCCAGTGTTTCTTGCCGGCGATCTGCACCACGAACACGTCGTGCACGTCGTAGTGCGGGTCGAATCCGCGCGACGACGCGGGTGTCACGTAGGCGTTGACCTGGCAGGGATGCCCGATGTCATGCACCAGCCTTCGCACGAAGGTCGCGAGCGGAGCCCAGGTGCGGTGCAGGCCCTGCAGCACGATCGTGGAGCCCGCCGCGAACTCGGCCAGCACCTTCGACGAGTCGAGCTGGTCGCCGATCTCGGCGCCGTAGCCGCCGGGCGAGGTGAAGTCGGCGGCGGGGAGCACCGATCCCTCCCTCGCCATGCGCACGAAGGGAGTGCGGATGCCGCGATCCGTCACCAGCTCGTCGACCGCGTGCTCGCTGAACAGGTCGTCGAACCCGAGCTGGGATCCTCCATCGAGCTCACCCGCCCGGGAGAAGACGGGGGACCGCCCCCAGTGCTCCCGGGCGAAGGTGTCGGGCGTGATCGACAGCAGGCGGGAGAGAGCAGGACGGGCATGCGGTTCGGCCGCCGAATTCTTGCGCGCCGGGCCTCCTGCCGCCGAGCCTTCTCCTGCCCGGTCGTCGGTCACCGCGTCATCCGCGGCGGCTCGTCTCACGCAGAGCCGTCTGCTCCGCCGTCGTGGCCGTCGGGGTTCGCGCCTCCGTCGGCGGTGCCCTCGCCGGCATCCGCCGATCCGTCCGCCCCGCCGTCGTGACCCTCAGCGTTCGCCCCGCCGTCGGCGACGCCCTCACCGGCTGCGGCGCTGCCATCGGCTCCGCCGTCGTGCCCGTCGGGGTTCGCTCCGCCGTCGGCGGTGCCCTCCTCGTGCGCGGTCCCGCCGGTGGTGGTGATGTCGTCGTCGCTGATGCCCATGGTCAACCTCCGCAAGTGATGGTGGGCGCCGGCCGACGCCCGGTCCCAGCGTACGCGCGACGACCGCGCGCGGGTATGGTGCGAACGGATGCCCCGCGCTCACGCCAACCCGAGTGCGGGCATCACGCGCTCGCGCAGCAGCGGGGCCAGATCGGGGTCGCCGGGCACCACCCAGCGCACCTCGTCGATCTCGGCGGATGCCACGGGTTCGGCGGTGAGTCTCGCGGTGTAGACCGTTCCGGTCACTGACGTGTCGGGCTCGTTCGCGGCATCCGTCGTCCATTCCCCGAGCAGCGTGAGGTCGGCGACGGCGAGTTCGACGCCGATCTCCTCGCGGATCTCGCGCACCGCGGCATCCGCCGGCGACTCGTCCGTCTCGAGCTTGCCGCCGGGCAGCATGAACTTCGAGGTTCCTCGCTTGCGCACGGTCAGAATGCGGCCCTCGGTGTCGCGGAAGCACACGGCGGAGACGACGAGCGTGGGGCGTGGCATGCGCGCCACGCTACCTCGGGTGACGGTGGTGGCTGATTCGATGGCGCCATGACCCACTCCGGATCGACGACGTGCACGGCGATCGAGAAGGGGGTCGGATGTCCGGCTCCGACGACCCCGGGGTGCCCGCTCTCACTCTGCACCGATCACCTGCTCGCCGCCCACGAGTGGGTCACGGCTGGCACGGGCGTGACAGATCTACTGCCGTCACCGTGCCGTGCATGCGGGTCGCCGCTCGGTGTGCGCTTTCCGTCCGGATGGATGTGCGCGGTCTGCGAGTGGCGCGTGGGCGACGAGCCCGACGGCGAGCCCGCAGCGCCTCGCGTGGATGTCGTCTACTACCTCGGGTTCCGCGATCGCATCAAGATCGGCACGACGGCCAACCCGCGACAGCGGCTCGCCGCGCTCAGGTTCGACGAGCTGCTCGCCTTCGAGCGGGGCGACCGACTGGTCGAGCAGCGGCGGCACCGCCAGTTCGCGATCGGGCGACTGGGCACCAGCGAGTGGTTCGAGCTCGACGACGCCCTCCGCTCGCATATCGCCGAGCTGCGCGCCGGGGTCGACGACCCGTGGGCGAGGTACGCGCGGTGGGTCAGCTCCGGCGTCGCACGGCGAGGATGACCGCCCCTCCGCCGCCGGGGAGGAGTCCATCGCCTGCGGACCACGACGGCCCACGCGCGATCGGGGCGCGAACGGGTAGCGTGACGGGATGCCGGGTACCACCGCTCTCGTCCGCCGCCCGTCGTCGCGGCTGCAGCAGGGTGAGCTCACCCATCTCGATCGCGCTCGGCTCGACCGCATCGGGGTCGACATCGATCTGGCCGGCAGGCAGTGGGATGCGTACGTCTCGGCCCTGGCCGACCACGGGTTCGGCATCGTCGAGGTCGACGTGGCCGAGGAGTTTCCCGACTCGGTCTTCGTCGAGGACACCGCAGTGGTCTTCGGGCGCACCGCGGTCATCGCGAATCCGGGTGCGGTATCCCGGCGCGGCGAGACCGCGGGCACCCGGGCGACGATCGAAGCGCTCGGGCTCGAGGTGCGCGAGCTCGCCGATGGGCACCTCGACGGCGGCGACGTGCTCAAGGTCGGCGCCACGGTCTACGTCGGGAGAGGCGGACGGACGGATGCCGCGGGCATCCGCTCACTGCGCCGGCTGGTCACGCCGCTCGGCTACGAGGTCGTCGCCGTGCCGGTGGCGCGCGTGCTGCACCTCAAGAGCGCCGTGACCGCGCTCCCGGACGGGACGGTCATCGGGCACGCGCCACTCGTGGAGTATCCGCAACTGTTCCCGCGGTTCCTCGCGGTGCCGGAGGAGAGCGGCGCGGCCGTCGTCGTGCTCGACGAGACGAGCGTGCTCATGGCGTCGTCCGCGCCGCTCACCGCCGAATTGATCGAGAACCTCGGATACTCGGTGGTCACCGTCGACGTCGGCGAGTTCGAGAAGCTCGAGGGCTGTGTCACGTGCCTCTCGGTGCGGGTGCGGTGACCTCGGACGCCTTGGTCGCCGTGGTCGGCAAGAATTCCTTGCCTCTCGGCATCGGTCGACGTACGCTGAAAGGCTGTCTGGAGCTCCCGGCACGAACCAGGAGGATGTCATGTCACACGCCGCACCGTTCACCATGATGGTCTCCGGCCTCCCGTTCGCGGGCCTCCGTCTCGCCGGAGCCGTCGCTCCGGTCAGCGCCAGCTAGCGCAGACGTCCGCGCTCACCTGTCGTCAGGGCCGGACTCCTCCACCTCACCACTTCCGCACCATCTCAGGTCGATCGTCTCCATCGACCCTGCAAAGGACATGTCATGCCCGGATCCCCGGCGCCCGCCCGCCGCCTCGGCACGTTCGCCTCGCTCGTGCGCATCTACCCCTACGCCCGCCGCGCCATGCCGCGCATCTACCTCGGCATGGCGAGCGCTCTGCTGGCCGGCCTGGTCGCCCTGGCGATCCCGCAGGTGCTGCAGCAGCTCGTCGACGGTCCCCTCAGCGCTGGTGATTCGAGTCAGATCACGGTGCCGGTGCTGATCGTGCTCGGTCTCGGCGTGCTCGAGGCGCTCATGATCTGGCTTCGCCGGTGGTTCGTGCTCCAACCGGGAACCCGTGTCGAAGCCGCGATGCGCAACGGCTTCTACGCCCACCTCCAGGACCTGCCGGTCACTTTCCACGATCGGTGGCCGAGTGGGCAGCTGCTGTCGCGCGCGGTCAGCGATCTCAACGCGATCCGCCGGTGGTTGTCGTTCGGATTCGTGTTGCTCGTCGTCAACGTCGTGACCATCGTCGTCGGGTTCGTCTTCCTGATCTCGATCAACGGGATGCTCGGGGTGCTCTTCCTGCTGTGTTCCGTCCCGCTCTGGATCTACGGATTCATCTTCGAGAACAGGTACTCCGTCGTCGCCCGCCGCAGCCAGGATCAGGCCGGCGATCTCGCCACGGCCGTCGAGGAGTCCGTGCACGGCATCCGGGTGTTGAAGGCGTTCGGGCGGGGCAAGTACGCGCTGGAGAACTTCGCGAGTCAGGCGGAGGATCTCCGTGGTACCGAGATCGAGAAGGCGAGGGCCATCGCCGGCATCTGGCTGTGGCTGCTGCTCGTCCCCGATGTGACCTTCGCCCTGTGCCTTCTCGGTGGCGTCTGGCTCACCGCCGAAGAGCAACTCTCCGTGGGCGAACTCGTCGGCTTCTTCGCGACGGCCACCGTGCTGAGGTGGCCCATCGAGTCGATCGGTTTTCTGCTGTCGATGACCTTCGATGCCCGCACCGCGGTCGACAGGTTCTTCGAGGTGATGGACGAACGCAACTCGATCACCGACCCCGAGCATCCACGGTCCATCGATGCGCCGGAGGGCCGCCTCGTCTTCCGTGACGTGCACTTCAGGTATCAGGATGCCCCGGCGGACGCCGCCGACCTCCTCGACGGCATCGACCTCGAGCTCGAGCCGGGTGAGACGATGGCGCTGGTCGGAGTGACCGGATCGGGCAAGTCGACGCTCACCGCGCTGACGACGAGGCTCTACGAGGTGACGGGCGGAGGCATCGAGCTCGACGGCGTCGACGTGCGCGACCTGACGCGGTCGGATCTGCGCGCGCACATCGCGATGGCCTTCGAAGACGCCACCCTGTTCTCCGCGACGGTTCGCGAGAACGTGCTGCTCGGGCGCCCGGACGGCACGGACGCCGATCTCGCCGAGGCCCTCGACATCGCCCAGGCGTCGTTCGTGCGGGATCTGCCGAACGGGGTCGAGACGATGGTGGGTGAGGAGGGGCTCAGTCTTTCGGGCGGCCAACGTCAGCGACTCGCCCTCGCCCGCGCTGTCGCGGCGAAACCCGATGTGCTCGTGCTCGACGACCCGCTGTCGGCGCTCGATGTCGACACCGAGGCTCTGGTCGAGGCGGCACTCAGGAGGGTGCTCACCTCGACCACCGGCCTCATCGTGGCACACAGGCCGTCGACGGTGATGCTCGCCGACCGGGTGGCGCTGCTCGAGCGGGGGAGGGTCACCGCGGTCGGTCGACACTCGGAGCTGCTCGCGACCAACGACCACTACAGATTCGTGATCTCGAGTCTCGAAGACGAGGAGCGGCGCGACGATGTCGAGCGTCGCCGGCGTGAGGAGTTGAACCGATGACCACGAACCTGCTGGGTGTCGAGGGCGAGGAGCGCGACGACCTCTCCGCGTCGGAGAGCAGGCAGATCCGCCGCCGCTCGCTCAGGCTGCTCGGGTCGCTGCTCGCGCCACTGCGACGCACCGTCGTGCTCACTCTCGTCGTCGTCGTGGTCAGCACCGCCGCGCAGGTCGCCGGTCCCGCGCTCATCGCCTTCGGCATCGATCGCGGCTTGAGCGCGCTGCAACGGCAGGAGTGGATGCCGCTCGCCCTCACCGTCGTCGCCTACCTCGCGGCCGGGCTCGTCGGTGCTCTGCTCATCGCCTGGTACACGGTGCTCTCCGCGAGGATCAGCCAGGCGATCCTGATCGACCTGCGTAAGCGGGTGTTCATGCACACCCAGCGACTGAGCCTCGAGTTCCACGAGAGCTACACGTCCGGACGCATCATCGCGCGCCAGACGAGCGATCTCGACGCCATCCGGGAGCTGCTCGATTCGGGCATCAACCAATTGGTGCAGGGCGCCCTCTACATGGCGTTCATCGCCATCGCCATGTTCTCGCTCGACTGGGTCGCGGGGCTCGTGCTCTTCGGATCCCTCGTGCCGCTCGCCGCGCTCACGCGGTGGTTCCAGGTCAATTCGCAGCGGCGGTTCCGCGAGACGCGGGTGGCATCGGCCCGGCTCATCGTGCATTTCGTCGAGACGATGACCGGCATCCGGGCGGTCAAGGCGTTCCGCAAGGAGAAGCGCAACGAGACCGAGTTCTCGGGACTCGTCGAGGGCTACCGTGAAACGAACCAGAGGGTGTTCAGGCTCTTCGGAACCTTCGACCCCGGGCTGGTGCTCATCGGCAACGTGGCCCTGGCGGTGATGCTTCTCGTCGGGGGACTCCGGGTCGCCGACGGAGCACTCACTATCGGTGTGCTCCTCGCCACGCTGCTCTACACCCGCCAGTTCTTCGGGCCGGCGCAGGAGATGGCGATGTTCTACAACTCCTACCAGTCGGCCGCCGCCGCACTCGAGAAGGTGTCGGGTGTGCTCGAGGAGACCCCTGGCGTGCCGGATCCGGTCCGCCCCGTCGACCTGTGGCAGGCGGAGGGCGCAGTCGGCTTCGACGGAGTCGAGTTCGCGTACACCGACGACAGCATCGTGCTGCCCAAGTTCGACCTCGACATACCGGCCGGCCAGGTCATCGCTCTCGTCGGGTCGACCGGAGCGGGCAAGTCGACCCTCGCCAAGCTGCTGTCGAGGTTCTACGATCCGTCGGTGGGTGCCGTCACGCTCGACGGTGTCGACGTGCGGGACATTCATCCGAAAGACCTCAGGCGGGCCATCGTCATGGTGACCCAGGAGGCCTACCTGTTCTCGGGCACCGTCGCCGACAACATCGCGCTCGGCAAGCCCGAGGCGACGCGCGACGAGATCGTCGCGGCCGCGAAGGCCGTCGGCGCCCACGACTTCATCGAGGCGCTGCCGGGCGGCTACGAGACCGACGTGAACAAGCGCGGTGGGCGGGTGTCGGCCGGGCAGCGTCAGCTGATCTCGTTCGCGCGGGCGTTCCTCGCCGACCCCGTGGTGCTCATCCTCGACGAGGCGACGGCTTCGCTCGACATCCCGAGTGAGCGCCTCGTTCAAGAGGGGCTCACCACCCTGCTCGCCGATCGCACGGCGCTCATCATCGCGCACCGGCTGTCGACCGTCGCGATCGCGGATCGCGTGCTCGTGATGGAGCACGGCCGCATCGTCGAGGACGGCACTCCCCGCGACCTCATCGCGGGCACGGGGAGGTTCGCGCAGCTTCACGCGGCCTGGCGGGACTCGCTGGTGTAGCCCGCGGCCGCTCGCGCGTCGAGACGCCCGCCGGGCAACTCGGTGGTGACGCGGTGTCGGAACTGGATGATGGACCGCGATGACGGACCGGGGTGCCGGCACCTGGCGGGGGGATGTCATGCTGGGGGGACGACGATGGCGTTCGACCCGGAGGTGTCCCTGTGACCGATAGCCGCATCGGCATCGACGCCCCCATCGACCAGGGGTCGCGCCCCATCGACGCCCCCCTCGATGGCGGTCCCCGGCCCCATGTCGCCGCGCTCGACCTGTTCACCATCGGCATCGGGCCGTCGAGTTCGCATACCGTCGGCCCGATGCGGGCCGCGCGGCGATTCACGGCAGATCTCGCGGAGCGTGGCCTGCTCGATGCCGTCGCCCGTCTGCGGGTCACTCTGTATGGATCCATCGCCTCGACCGGTCCAGGTCACGGCACCCCCGGGGCCCTGGTCGCCGGGCTCGAGGGTTCCGATCCTGCGACCTGCGATCCGAAGGATGTGGCGGAGGCCTGGGACCGCGCTCTCGCCGGCCGGGGGATCCGACTGTCCGGTCGAGCGGATGTCGCGGTGCCCGTCACCGCCGACGACCTCAGGTCTGCGCCGCTCACCCGCCTGCCGCGACATCCGAACGCCCTGCGGTTCGAAGCCTTCGACGCCACGGGCGCACAGCTCGCCTCCGAGCTGTTCTACTCGATCGGCGGCGGCTTCATCGAGCGGGAGGAAGAGGTCGCGCCCGAGTTCGTCGATCGTGACATCCCGTTCCCGTACGGGTCGGCGGTCGAATTGCTCGAGGCCTGCGCGAGCACCGGTCTCGACATCGCGGGCATCGCGCTCGCGAACGAGACCGCGACCACTCCGCTCGCCGAAGTGGAGCGACGCCTCGACGCCGTGTGGCAAGCCATGCGCGACTGCGTGGAGCTCGGGATGGACGCCGAAGGGGTGCTGCCCGGGTGGCTCGCCGTGCCGAGGCGGGCGGCGGACATGGCCAGGCGACTCCACGCTCGTGAAGCAGGCGGCGACTCGGACACCGTCGCCGAGTGGCTGCAGTGCTACGCGATCGCCGTCAACGAGCAGAACGCCGCAGGGGGCCGAGTGGTGACCGCTCCGACGAACGGCGCCGCCGGCATCATCCCCGCCGTCGGCTACTACGCGGCGGCGTTCCGCGGCATGACGACCCCCGACCTGTGGCGCCGGTATCTGCTCACCGCCGGCGCGATCGGCGCGCTCTGCAAGATGAACGCATCGATCTCGGGTGCGGAGGCGGGCTGCCAGGGCGAGGTCGGATCGGCCTGCTCGATGGCGGCCGCGGGCATCACCGCCGTGCTCGGCGGCACCCCCGAGCAGGTGGAGAACGCCGCCGAGGTCGCGATGGAGCATCACCTGGGCCTCACCTGCGACCCGATCGGCGGCTTCGTGCAGGTGCCCTGCATCGAACGGAACGCGATCGCCGCGGGTACCGCCGTGGCGGCGATGAGACTCGCCCTCCTCGGCGACGGCACCCACCTGGTCTCCCTCGACACCGTCATCGAGACGATGCGGCAGACCGGCCGCGACATGTCGCATCATTACAAGGAGACCTCGCTCGGAGGGCTCGCGGTCAACGTCGTCGAGTGCTGATCCGTCGGGGTCCGCCCTGATGTTCACCCGGGCCCACCCCGGAACCTGTGGATAACTGTTGCGCCCGCTGTGCGCGAGTTCCTACTCTGGGGTCAGCGGACCACCCGACCGTGTTACATCACCGAGATCGAACCCCCTCGGCCTTCGAGAGTCGCTAACCCGCCACAGCGCGGTTGTCGAAGGCGCGGACGCACCGGACTTACCCCCGCGTGCGTCCGCGCGAGGTCGACCGATCGCAGGACGCGCGGATTCCGCGCCGGGAGGATGATGGCGCCATGACCATACGGACCGCGATCGCCGACGACGCGATGCTCCTGCGGCAGGGGATCGAGGCGGTGCTCGTCGCCGGTGGATGCGAGGTGGTCGCCGCCGTGGGTTCGGCCGACGAGTTGCTCGCGGTGCTGGCATCCGACGCCCACCTCGACGCCGTCGTGCTCGACATCAGGATGCCGCCGGGCTACTCCGACGAGGGCATCGTCGCGCTGGAGAAGATCAGGGCGAGCGGGTCGCAGGTCGGAGTGCTGCTGCTGTCGATGTACACGACCTCCGCCTACGCCATCAGGGTGATGAGCGCCGGAGCCGGCACCGGCTACCTGCTGAAGGAGCGCGTGGCCGACCCGGATGTGCTCGTGCAGGCCGTGAAGACCGTCGCCGCGGGCGGATCGGTCGTCGACAGCGAGGTGGTCGGGCTGCTCGTGGCCGGTCAGGCGAACAGCAGGTCGTCGAGCGTCGGCGGCCTCACCGAACGCGAGCGCGAGGTGCTCACGCTGATGGCGGAGGGCAAGTCCAACCTCGGCATCGCCCAGACCCTGTTCCTCAGCCTGAAGACGGTCGAGACCCACATCGGCAACATCCTCGGCAAGCTCGGCATCGACACCTCACCGGAGGATCACCGACGCGTGCTCGCGGTGCTGCGGATGCTCGGCGAACACGGCTGACGGATGCCGCCGTCCACCGTGTCGAGGCCGTGGCTCGGCTGGGCCGTGGTCGCCCTCAGCATCGTGAGCAACATCCTGGTGAAGGTGATCAACTTCTCCGACGGGGAGTACGACACCCCGGAGCTCTCGGTACGCGCGATCATGAACGTCGCCCTCGGGCTGGTCTACGCCGTGTGCGCGCTCATCGCGTGGCAGCTGCTTCCGACCCGTCTCGTGGGCTGGCTCATGGCGGCGGTCTCGGTCAGTTGGCAAGCCGGCTCGTGGCTGCGCACCGTGGGCGAGGTCGACTGGCTGTGGCCGATCGTCGCCGGCCTCACCAACCTGTGGGCGATCCTCGTCGGCATCCTCGTGTTCTGCTACCCGACGGGGAGGGTGGTGCGCGTCTTCGACAGGGTGATCATCGGAGTGGCGCTCACCCTCTTCGCTGTCCGTTTCGCCCTCACGATCCTCGTGACCGGGCGGGAGCGCGACGAATGCACCTGCTCGGTGAACGCGTTCGCCGTGGCGGAGGCTCCCGACCTCCTGCAGGCCGTCGAGTACCTCTGGCAGCTCGTCGGCCTCGGCCTCATCGTGCTCGTCGCGGTGAGGGTGATCGTGCGCTGGTTCGCCTCGAGTCCCCCCGCGCGCCGCGTGGCCTTCGTCATGCCGATCGCCCTCATTCTCTGGACGGCGGCGTCGCTCTACGAGATCGGCGGTCGACTGGTCGGAGCGGACGTGCTGCCCGGCCTCTTCTTCGTCACGCCGCTGACCATCTCGTCGATCCCGGTCGCCTTCGTCGCCGGCATCTTCCACGTGAGGGGGCTTCGCTCGCGGGTCTCCGATCTGGTCATCATCGCTCGCGACGGAGTGGATCGGGTGGTCTGGCAGAGCAGCCTCCGCCGCACCCTCGACGACCCCCTGCTGCGGGTGTTCTGGTGGGACGACGAGACCGGCGGGTACCTGAACTCCGAGAACGAGCCCGAGAACCCCGCCGCGAGCGCCGAGGGGAGGCCGGGCGGATCGCTCCTCTCGATCGACGCGGGCGACAGGCCGCTCGCCGTGATCAACCACGACAGCGGGCTGACCGAGAACACCAGGTTGTTGGATGCCGTGGCGGCCGCACTCAGACTGTCGGTCGACAACGATCAGCTGCGCAGCCGACTCGAGCACACCCTCATCGACGTGCGGGAGTCGAGACTCCGCATCCTGGAGGCCGGGGACAGCGCGAGACGTCGCATCGAGCGCGACCTGCACGACGGCTCCCAGCAGCAGCTCGTCTCGGTCGCCATCAATCTGCGGATGATCGGCGCCGAGGCGACGCGATCGGGCGACGCCCGCGTCGGCGAACAACTGCAGCTGGTGTCGGCGCAGCTCGCGGAGGCGCTCACCGACCTCAGGAGGTTGGCGCGCGGCATCCATCCGGCCGCCCTCACCGAGGGTGGGCTCGCGATGGCCGTTCGGGAACTGGCGGCGCGATGCCCGGTGCCGGTGGATGTCGCGGTCGACTACCACGGGGAGGCGAGCGCGCTCACCGAGTCGACCATCTACTTCGTCGTGGCGGAGTGCCTCACCAACACGGCGAAGCACGCCGAGGCGAGTCGCGCCTCGGTGCACATCCGGCAACTCGACGACGTGCTCGAGTTCGCCGTGGCCGACGACGGCAGGGGGCGCGTCGACCCGAACGCGGGGAGCGGCATCCGTGGACTGATCGACAGGGTCGAGGCGCTCGGCGGGCAGATCGTGGTCTCGAGCGCCCCCGGCGAGGGCACCTCGGTGGTCGGGTCGATGCCGATGGCGGTCGCGCAACCCTCCCGGTGAACCGACCAGCGCGGGCGGTCCCCGTCGATGGCGTCGTCAGTCCGTCCAGGCCCACCAGGTGCCGTCAGCGCCGAACACCTGCCACTGCCCGCACACCATCCCCTGATCGGGTTCCGCGGAGGGCCACCACGACGACTCCAGTTCGGGCGCGCCGGAAAGCGTGCCGGGCTCGCACTCGTCGGAGGTGACGCCCGCCGTGCTGGAGAACGACATCGTGGCCGCGTCCTTCTCGAAGAAATACCTCACGCCGATGGTGGTCGCATCCTGCGGCACCCAGTCCGCCGTTCTGAACACCGGCGCCGCGTCGGTGTGATACTCGTCGAAGTCGTAGAAGCGCTCCTCGGCGTTCGTGGCGAACCCGGTGGCGAGACCCTGAGCCGTCGAGCAACCGACGAGCGCGAGCCCGAGGGCCATACCGCCGGCGAGGGTGACGATGATGCGTGGATGACGATCTCGGGCGGTGGCGACGGTGCGCATGGCGATCTCCTCGGGGTGTCGCTCCAGCCAACTCCGAGGAGTGCGCCCGGTCGTCGGGCGCAGGGACCGATCGTCTGGTCCTGAAGTCGCTCCGCCGCCCTCGGGCGTCAGTCGAGAGGATGACGCGCTGCCGCGAGGTCCACCCGCCAGGCCCCGTCCGCATCGCGCCGCAGCGGTGTGCCCTCCTCGACGAATCGGTCGAGGGCGCGGGCCTCCAGCCCCGCTGCAGGGTGCCCGGTCGAGCGGATGACGCGCCACCACGCCACCTCGGAGCCGTACCGGGCCATCACCAGCCCGACGGCACGGGCGGCGCGGGTTCCCACCGCGGCCGCGACGTCGCCGTAGGTCATCACCGATCCGGCGGGGATCGACGCGACCACGTCGAGCACCCGCGAGGTGAAGTCGTCGTGCTGCGTCTCCATGGCGGAGCCCGGCTCGATCAGAGGTGCAGGGCGCCGATGCTCTCGCCGTACTGGGTCTGGTCGACCACGACGAACCCGACCCTGAGGAAGAACTCCTCTGGCCCGTCGTCGCCCGGTTCCCAGATCACCGTGAGCTTGTCGAAGCCCCGGCGCCTCGCCTCGTCGGCAGCGGCGGTGACCACGAATCGCCCGACGCCGTGCCCCTGGGCCTCGGCGGCGACGTTCATCCGCCAGATGCAACTGCGGAACTCCATGTCGGAGGCGTCGGGGTCGAAGTTCGCCATCAGGAATCCGACGACCTCGTCGTCTTCCAGGATCACCTGAGACCAGGTGGTGTTCGGGCTGAGGAACGGGCTCGCCATGGCGTAGGTGACCGGAGCCACGAACAGTTCCTGGCCGGGTTTCAGGCCGAGCGTGTTGGCTGCGACCGCCGTCTTCGCCGATAGGTCTTCGAGTCTCAGGTCAGCCATGCCCACAGGCTAACGCCCGAGGGCGTGCGGGGCATAGCCACGGACGTGCGAGGACACACCACGGCAAAGTATCTCGACTTCGAGATACTTTGCCGAGGACTGTAGGCTGGCGAGTGCTCGAGATCACGTCACCTGAGGAGATTCGCTTGTCCAAGATCACAGTTGTCGGCACCGTCGTCGAACTCGACGGGGACGAGATGACCCGCATCATCTGGCAGAAGATCAAAGACACGCTGATCCATCCCTACCTCGACATCGACCTCGAGTACTACGACCTCGGGATCGAGCATCGGGACGCCACCGACGACCAGGTCACCATCGACGCGGCGCACGCCATCCAGAAGCACGGGGTCGGCGTGAAGTGCGCCACGATCACGCCCGACGAGGCGCGAGTGGAGGAGTTCGGCCTCAAGAAGATGTGGAAGAGCCCCAACGGCACGATCCGCAACATCCTGGGCGGCGTCATCTTCCGTGAGCCCATCATCATCTCGAACATCCCGCGCCTGGTGCCCGGCTGGAACAAGCCGATCATCATCGGCCGCCACGCCTTCGGCGACCAGTATCGCGCCACCGACTTCAGATTCGCGGGCGAGGGCACGCTCAGTGTGAGCTTCACCCCGGCCGACGGCTCGGAGCCGCAGCAGTTCGAGGTGTTCCAGGCACCCGGCGACGGCATCGCGCAGGTGCAGTACAACCTCGACGCCTCGATCAGGGACTTCGCCAGGGCATCCCTCAACTACGGACTGACCCGCAACTACCCGGTCTACCTCTCGACGAAGAACACGATCCTCAAGGCTTACGACGGCAGGTTCAAAGACATCTTCGAGCAGATCTTCGACGCCGAGTTCAAGGAGCGCTTCGATGCCGCCGGACTCACCTACGAGCACCGTCTCATCGACGACATGGTCGCGTCGGCGATGAAGTGGGAGGGCGGATACGTCTGGGCCTGCAAGAACTACGACGGTGACGTGCAGTCCGACACCGTCGCTCAGGGCTTCGGCTCGCTCGGCCTCATGACGTCGGTGCTGTCGACGCCCGACGGTCGGGTGGTCGAGGCAGAGGCCGCCCACGGCACGGTGACGCGCCACTACCGCCAGCACCAGGCGGGCAAGCCGACGTCGACGAACCCGATCGCCTCGATCTACGCCTGGACCAGGGGACTGGCCCACCGCGCGACGCTCGACGGCAATGCCGCGCTCACCGAGTTCGCCGAGACCCTCGAAGACGTCGTGATCACCTCGGTCGAGGCGGGCCACATGACGAAAGACCTCGCGCTGCTGGTCGGACCCGAGCAGAAGTGGGAGACCACCGAGGAGTTCCTCGACACCCTCGACAAGAACCTCGCGGCCAGACTGGCCTGACGGCGTCATCATGGTCACCGTCACGGTCACCGGCGCCGCCGGGCAGATCGGCTACGCGCTCCTGTTCCGCATCGCGGCGGGGGAGATGCTCGGTGCCGACGTGCCGGTGCGACTCAGACTGCTCGAGGTGCCCCAGGCGATGGCGGCGGCGGAGGGCGTGGCGATGGAGCTGCAGGATGGCGCGTTCCCCCTGCTCGAGTCCGTCCACATCCACGATTCCGCCGCCGACGCATTTTCCGGGTCGCAGGTCGCGCTGCTCGTCGGGTCACGGCCTCGCGGGCCCGGGATGGAGCGCGCCGACCTGCTCTCGGCGAATGGGGCGATCTTCGGTCCGCAGGGACTCGCGATCAACGATCACGCGGCCGACGACATCCGTGTGCTCGTGGTGGGTAACCCGGCGAACACCAATGCGTTGATCGCGGCATCCGCGGCTCCGGATGTGCCCGGCTCCCGCTTCACGGCCATGACGAGACTCGACCACAACCGGGCGCTCTCGCAGCTCGCCGCGAAGACGGACGCGCGGGTGAGCGACATCACCCGGGTGACGATCTGGGGCAACCACTCGGCCACGCAGTACCCCGATCTCTCGCACGCGCGCATCGCCGGGCGACCGGTCGACGTCGATCGCGCCTGGCTCGAGGACGACTTCATCCCGACGGTCGCGAAGCGCGGAGCGGCCATCATCGAGGCGCGCGGCTCGTCGTCGGCGGCGTCGGCGGCGCATGCCGCACTCAGCCACGTGCGCGACTGGGTGGGCGGCACCCCGCTCGACGACTGGACCTCTGCCGCTGTGGTCTCCGACGGCAGCTACGGCATCGAGGAGGGGCTGGTCAGCTCGTTCCCGGTGACCTCGAGCGGCGGTGACTGGCAGATCGTGCAGGGTCTCCCGATCGACGACTTCTCTCGAGCTCGTATCGCCGCGTCTGTCGCCGAGCTCGCCGAGGAGCGCGACGCCGTGCGGGGCATGGGCTTGCTCTGAGGTCAGCGCCTCGGCCTCAGGGGTTGCGGTGTTCACAACTCAGGCTGGAGGGCGGGCGGGGACCGGTTCCGGTCTCCGACGGCCACCCCGAGGTGGTCGAGCCTGAACTGCGAACACCCACGCCGCTCGTCGAGAAACCTGCGCGTGCCGCATGGGCCTGATCGAGAGGTGGCATCCGAGGGCGAACGCAGGGGTCAGTACCCCGAGAAGTAGTCGGTGCGCACACGACGCACCCCGAGTGAGCGCAAGTGGCGGCGCACCGCCGTGACCGTGTGCGGCGCCCCCGACACGAAGGCCGTGCGCGTGCGGAGGTCGGCGACCTCGCGGTCGAGCAGTTCGCGCGAGATCGGACCCGCGCCGATCCAGCGCCACGCACCGGGGAGTTCGGCAGGCGCGGTCGGCGCGACGAGCAAGACCGTCTCGTCGCGAAGCTCGTCGGTGAACGCGAGCTCCTCGAGCGAGCCCACCGCATAGACGAGCACCACGTCGCGGTCGACCCCGGACGCCCTGTCGTGCGCGAGCTGGCTGAGGAACGGGGTGATGCCGATGCCGCCGGCGACGAGCAGCACGGGCACCGCAGGGTCGCGGGGCAGCAGGAAGTCGCCTCCTACCGAGGTCGCGGTGAGGGTGGCGCCCGGCGGGAGTTCGAGCACGGCACGCTTGAAGCTGCTCGATCTTTCGTGGGTCCGCAGGGCCACCGAGATCGGTCCGTCCGGGCTCGGCGCCGAGGCAATCGAGAACATGCGTCGGCTCCCCCTGGTGTCGGCGCGAGAGTGGGGGAGCGACAACTCGAGATACTGACCCGGCCGGAAGTCCACGGGCTTCGCGGGCTGGAAGGCGAAGCGCCACGCGGTCGGCGTGAGCCTCGTCGACTCCACCAGGCTGAGCCGGATGCCGCGGCGCTGCCCCACGAGGAACGCGAGCACGTTGCCGATCACCAGGGCGAACTCGAACGACAGATAGATCGGGCCGAAGCTGAACGGCACCGTGAACAGCACTGCGACGATCACGGCCAGCGCGAGTTGCTGCCACCGCCTCGGCGGGAGGGTGAGCGGCTCGCTGAGCATGAAGCCGGCGAAGAAGATCACGGGGTACGAGACGAGAGAGGTGCTGAAGGCGTCCGCGACATCCTGCCCGCCCACCGTGAGCCTCGCAGTGAGGATGGCGCTCGCGACGACGATGAACACGAGGCCGAGAGGCAGGCGCCGGGTGCGATAGAGCACCAGGAACGCCCCGACCACGACGAGCGGCAGCAGGGCGCCGGTAGCGACCCACCACACCGCGGAATCGAAGCCGAGCAGCGCGACGAGGGTGGCGCCGGCCGCGGCCGGATTGAGTATGTGCCTGCCCCGCCACGCGATGAGGTACTTCGACGCGGTCGCTAGAGCCCCGGCGAGTGCGAGCACACCGAGGTCGACGGGCTCCAGAGACGGCCAGAAAAGCAGGAACAGCAGCAGCGCGGTGATGACCGACGACTCGGTGTGCGGTCTGCTGCGGAACACCAGCGCGAAGAGTCGACCGACCACCACGGTGCTCACGACGGCGACGGCGAGGCTCGCCGCCACCTCGGGAGCGGTGTACGGCAGCTGCCCGAGCGCGCTCAGCAGCAGGGCCGCGACGGCGATCACCAGCAGCGACAGGGTCACCAGGCGGTACATGGTGACCCGTCCGGTGACGCGATCGAGCACCTGCCTCATGTGAACATCTCCCCTTCGAAGCCCGCGGAGGACTCCACACTCCGATCATGCAGCATGCGCACCCACTCGAACTCGAACCGTCGCTCGAGAGCGGCGGGCTCGGCGAAGAACAGCGCGGTGGCGAGGCCGTCGGCCGTGGCGGTCTCCCGCGCGATCGCCCAGGTCGCGATCACCCGCCTGGTCGGAACTCCGGTGAGTGCGTCGACGATGTGGTGCGCCCCCGGCCACTCCCGCCGGTTCGACGCCGACGCACAGATGGCGCCGTCGCCCACGAGGGCGACGCCGATGGCACGGGTCGCGTCCGCCGGGTGCTCGAGGGCGACCCGCAGAGCCTTCCCGCCGCGGTGCAGGATGTCGCCGCTCGCGTCGATCGTGAACCTCCCGATACCGGCTCCCGCGAGCACCTCCGCCACGAGGTCGACGAGCCGACCCTTGCCCGCCGCGCCGACGTCGAGCACGACCGGTCGGACTGTCGTGAGGGTCTGGCCGTCCCACGCGATGGCGTCCTCCCAGCGGGGCACCGGCGAGGGCGTGCCCGAGGATCGCAGCGTGTAGTGCCGGTCGTAGCCGAGCTGCTCGAGTGCCCGGCCGACGAGGGGTGACATCGCTCCGCCGGTGGCTTCGTAGAGCTCCCGGTAGAGGTCGAGGAGGGGCGGCGCATCGTCGGGGAGGAGCCACGAACCCCGCTCGAGCGACATCCTGTGCACGAGGGAATCGTCGCGGAAACGCGACCAGGCGCGGTCGAAACTCTCGCAGCGACGGTGGACCGCGTGCAGCACGGTGGTCGGCAGAACGGCCTCCGTGTCGATCTGCCAGGAGGTTCCGATCGCGTCGAAGCGGGCGCTATGCAGCGGCGTCGGCCTTGATCTTCTCGACGGCGTCGTTGAAGCCGTCGCTCGTCAGCGAGGAGCCGGCGACCTTGTCGACGGCGAGCTCGTCGATGTTCTCGCCGACCACCACGTCGGCGATGCCGTCTTCGAACTCCGTCTGGTAGCGCTGGCCGTTGCCCGAGGTCGCGTTGCCGACGACGGTCACCTCGGTCACCACGTTGTCGGCCAGGGTGAGTTCCACCTCGATCGACTCGGCTCCGCCGGGACTCTGGTAGTCGCCGGTGGCCGAGTAGGTGCCGTCGGCGTAGTCGCCGGAGGTGGTGGAGCCGGTGGACGGCTCGTCTGTCGAGCCTCCGTCGGTCGCGGTGCTCGGGGTCGAGCATCCGGCGAGTCCGAGGGTGAGTGAGACGCCGCCGAGCAGCGCGGCGGTGGTGCGGCGGGTGATGGTCATCGGATCTCCTCGCTGTTTCTGCGCGGGGTCGCAGTCTGTGCACGATTATGGCGTCAGGGGTCTCGGAAAGGACTGTGGACTGCCGCGGCGACAGCCCTCAGCGCAGCATTCCCGGGCTTCTCACGTGTTCCGTAACGAGAACGTTACATTCCGTCCCCCTTTCAGGGGTAGAACGCCCGTAGGTTGAGAAATCCGTGCAGACCCGACTGTGCCGTTCTCTCTGTCCCCCGATGAAGAAGGATCAGTCTGTGAGCCAAGCCCCGGGTCGAAAGTACCCGCTTCTCCTGTCCACTCTGGCCGTATCGGCCCTGCTCGTCACGGGGCTCTCGCCCACCGCGGCGACCGCGAGCCCGCCGACATCCGCACCACCCACCGAGGAGACCGCCTCGGCGGTCGTCAGCGACGAACTGCCCAACCCCGCCGAAGACAAGCGCCGCGCGCTGCGCGAGGAGGCCGTGAAGCAGGTCATCGGGGGCGCCGCTGCCGCCAGCAGCAGCGACGGCAGCACCGTCGTCAAGCTCGAGGGCTCCGCCCGCGAGGGCAAGCAGGACAAGTTCGTCGAGATCGCGCGGGAGAAGACCGAGAAGGTGTTCGTGATCCTCACCGAGTTCGGCGACGAGCGTGACCCGCTGTATCCCGACCAGGACACCGACCCGACGATCCCCGGCCCCGCCGTGTTCGACGGGCCCCTGCACAACCAGATCCCCGAGCCGAACCGCGCCGTCGACAACAGCACCGTCTGGCAGGCCGACTACAGCCCGGAGTACTTCGAGAATCTGTACTTCGGCACGGGCGCCGGGGTCGAGTCGCTGAAGACCTACTACGAGGCCCAGTCCTCGGGCCGGTACAGCATCGAGGGCACGGTCTCGGACTGGGTCAAGGTGCCCTTCAACGAGGCGCGTTACGGCCGTTCGGACGGCTTTCCCTGTGCGTCGAACGTCTGCAGCAACACCTGGGATCTGCTGCGTGACGGCGTGACCCAGTGGGTCGCCGACCAGAAGGCCGCAGGACAGACCGACGCCCAGATCGCCGCCACCATCGCCACCTACGACGAATGGGACCGCTACGACTTCGACACCGACGGCAACTTCAACGAGCCCGACGGCTACATCGACCACTTCCAGGTCGTGCACGCCGGGGGCGACCAGGCCGACGGCGACCCGCAACAGGGTGAGGACGGCATCTGGAGCCACCGCTGGTACGCCTACTTCGACCAGGCGGGCAAGACCGGCCCGGCCGAGAACAAGCTCGGCGGCACGCCGATCGGCGACACCGGAGTCTGGGTGGGCGACTACACGATCCAGCCGGAGAACGGCGGACTGAGCGTGTTCGCGCACGAGTACGGCCACGACCTCGGATTGCCCGACGACTACGACACCGCGGGCGGGCCGAGCACCAACAACGAGTGGTGGACCCTGATGTCGCAGAGCCGGCTCGGTGCTGCCGGCGACGCGCTCGGCGAGAAGCCCGGCGATCTGGGAGCGTGGCAGAAGCTGCAGCTCGGATGGCTCGACTACGAGGTGCTCGTCGCCGGTCAGAAGGCGACCCTGCAGCTCGGCCCTGAGGAGTACAACACCGCCAAGCCGCAGGCCGCGGTCGTCGTGCTGCCCAAGAAGACCGTCACGAAGACCCTCGTGACCCCGTTCGCCGGAAGCTACGAGTGGTGGAGCGGACAGGGGGATGACCTCGATCAGACCCTCACCCGCAGTGTCACCCTTCCCGCCGAACCCGCCGCCCTCACCTTTCAGGCCAACTGGAACATCGAGGACTGCGGACCGGACCCGTGCGACTACGCCTACGTCGAGGTCGATGACGGAACCGGATGGACCGCGGTGCCCGGCTCGATCGCGAACGCCGACGAGGGCAACGGCATCGACGGCTTGAGCGAGGGATGGCAGCCCGCCAGCTTCGATCTCGCCGCCTACGCCGGCAAGACGGTCTCGATGCGCTTCTCCTACGTCACCGACGGTGCCGCGCAGGGGACCGACGCGACGCTGCCCTCCGGCCTGTTCGTCGATGACGTGAGTGTCACCGCCGGGGAGACCGTGGTGTTCGCCGACAGTGCCGAGACCCTCGATCCGGCGTGGACCGCGAGCGGATTCATCCGCACCACCGGGGTCGAGACGGAGGAGTTCGACAACTACTACATCGCCGGCAACCGGTCGTACGTCGCGTACGACCGCTACCTGCAGACGGGGCCGTACAACTTCGGATTCGTGAACACGAAGCCCGATTTCGTCGAGCACTTCCCGTATCAGCAGGGCCTGATGATCTCGTACTGGGACACCTCGCAGAGCGACAACAACGTGAGCGTGCACCCCGGCGAAGGACTCAATCTGTACATCGATTCGCACCCGAAGCCGATCTACAACCTCGCGGGACAGGCCTGGCGTAACAGGATCCAGCTGTACGACGCTCCGTTCAGCCTCAGGAAAGCGGACTCGTTCACCCTGAATGTGAACGGATCTCCGTCGTACATCCGCGGTCAGGCCGCCCAGCCGGTCTTCGACGACACGAAGAACTGGGAGGGCATCGAGGCGCTCGGCCAGGGCGTGAAGACCCCCGGCGTAGGCGTCAAGATCGAGGTGGTCAAGCAGAACGGCACCTCGATGACCGTGCGCTTCTCGGGTCGACCGCCGAGAGGCTGACGGTCATGGCGCGGCGGGAGGTGCCGGAGGGTGCCTCCCGCCTGCGCGGACGCCAGGCGGGGGCGGTCATGCTCCTGCTCGTCGGCATCATCGTGAGCGGATGCGCGGCGGGGTCGGATCAGGATCCCGCCGCCTCCGGCTCCGGCAGCACGACCCCCACCCCGCCAGCGACCCCCGCCCCCTCAGCGACCCCCGCCCCCTCGGAGAGCATGTCCGTGACACCGCCGCCGACCATCGGTCCGCCCTCCGGACCGCCGAAGGAGCCGACGGATGTCGTGGGCTCCCGCTGGGAGACCGGCGTCGTCACGGTCGGCGGAACGGGCCCGTGCTACGGCATGCTGACCGACGGCGGCGTCGAACTGGCGCTCTACTCGGAGACCGGCGCAACCCTCACCGGCGGTGACGCCGTCAGGGTGAACGTCTCTCCCGCCGCCTTCACCGCGGACTGCGGACCCGGGATGCTCATGCGTCTGCTCGCCATCGACACGAGTGGCGGCGGCTGACGTCCCTGCCGCGGTAGCGCTCAGGCGACCCGACCGAGAAGTTCCCGCGAGAGGTCGACGTGGCTGCGCACGAAGGCGACGGAGCTGATCTGATCCGGCGACATGCGCGACTGGGCGCGGGTGGCCATCGCGTGGCTGCGATCGCCGTCCGCCACGACGTTGCGGAGCCCCTCCGCCATCGCCTCGGCGTTCCCCGGAGGTACAAAGGTCACCATGGTCTCGTCGAAGTAGTCGGTGAGTCCGCCGGTGGCGGTGACCACGACGGGCACACCCTGGATCACCGCCTCCTGCAGCACGGTGAGTCCCGAGGCGTGCTGGTTGGGCGACAGGGCGATCATCACCAGGTCGGCCGCGGCGAACAGGGCGGCGAGTTCGTCGTTCGACCTGGCCCGGTGCACGGTGACAGACCTCGATCGCGCCAGTGCCGCCGGGAAGCTCTGCGACAGCACGGTGAGGTCGGCACTCGGAATGAGCTCGATGGCACGTACCGCAGTGGCCCAGTCCCGGTGCTCGTCGTTGCCGAGCGAGAGCACCGACATCCGCGCGCCGCCGTGCCTCTGCACCGGAGGGGTCATCTCGTCGATGCGGATGCCGAATCTCACGAGTTCGCACCGCGCGGGTGACAGCAGTCGCTCGGCGGTCTCGCGATTCTGCACGGAATGGAAGGTGAGCACGTCGGCGGTGCGGAGCAGTCTGGAGAACAGCCAGCGATGCGGTGGAGGGTACCTCGCCCACCGGTCGATGAGCCAGACGTTCTGCAGCAGGAGCGCCGGTCGGCGGGGGCGTCGACGGAAGACCAGAAGCGCCGCCACCGCGAGACCCTGACTCTCGGTGTGTGTCCACACGACCTCGGCCTCGCGGATGCCGCGGCGATTGCGCCAGGCGTGCACGAGGTCGAACCCGGTGATGGCCCGCACCCCGAGGCGGATCAGGCGGGAGACCGCGTTCTCGCGCGCCGGCACCGAGTAGGTGACCGAGCATCCGAGGGCCTCTGCACGGTCGTAGCCGTACGGCGAGGGCTCGTTGACCCCGATGAGCGAGCCGTCTGCCCACCCGGCCCGCCAGACCTCCGCGTCGACACCGTGCGACAGATGCACGAAGACCCGGATCGGGTCACGGCTCGGGGTCACGTGTACACCCTGACATAGTCGACGTAGAGCGCGGCCCGATCACCGACGTCGGCCAGGTCGATGGGCCAGCCGCCGCCGAGCGCGAGGTTGACCATGAAGAACATCGGGCGATCACCGGCGCGTACCTGGGGGGCCCGGTCGACCTCGCGGCCATCGATGTAGTAGACGATCTCGGTCGGGGTGACCCTGGCGCCGTAGGTGTGCCAGGCCATGGCCGAGCGGATGCCGTCGAACCTGTCGGCGCACTGGATGTTCTTCTCCTCCTCGCCGTCCGCGTAGGCGTGCGTGGCGACGCAGGCGTTGACCGGGTCGTGACCGTACAGCTCGATCACGTCGACCTCGGCCCCGACGTCGTCCTTCTCGATGAGGTTGGGGCTCGGCAGGGTCCAGAACGCGGGCCAGGTGCCCTCGCCGATCGGGGCGAGCATCCTGGCCTCGAAATAGCCGTACTGCGCCGAGAACCCCGATCCTCCTGGCCGGGCGGACGACAGGATGCCGCCGAGGTAGTCCTTGTCGGTGTCGTCGCCTGCGTAGTCGGACGGCAGGGGAGCGGCGGAGAGCCGGAGGTAGTCGTCGCCGACCACCGAGACGGTGTCGTAGCCGAGCGACGGGTCGGCGAACTCGGCGTCGCCGAATCCCGACGGACCCCACGGCTCGGGTTTGGCCGCCGTGTAGGCGGTACCCGCGCCGTCGCGCGAGATCGACAGCGGCCCGGTGAACTCCTCGGCGAAGGCGAGGGTCATGCCGCGGGCGGTCTGCGGCACCTCGGGTTGCGGCGCGGGGCGTCCGCCCAGGTTGAACAGCTGCAGGTGGGTGATCGCGGAGTCGCTCGGGCTGCTTCCGGGCTCGTCCTGCTCGAAACCCTGGAGGCGCACGGTGATGGGGCCGCTCTGAGCCTCGTCGGCGTCGAACTCGAGGTCGAAGCGGTCATCCGATCCGGCCCTCGTGGCGACGAGCGCTGGGGCGTCAGACCTGTCAGGCGACCAGATCTGGGCCTCGACCCGCTGCATACCCGGGGCGAAGACCGACACCTCGGTGGGGCCGTCGACCGAGGAGGTCGACGACGGGCACCGCACGGTGATGCGGCCGCGGGGGGCGTCGTCGGCGGAGTCGGCCGCGCACCCGGTGGGGAAGGTGGCCGAGGCAGCAGGTTCTGCGGGCCCTGTCGCCCCCGGAAGGGGGGTGGCGCCGAGCGCGAATGCGCGCAGCTCGGCGAGGCCCGTGGAGTCGCCGGCGTTGCCGTCGGCGTTCTCGTCAGCGTTCTCGTCAGAGTCATCGTCAGGCGGCGCATCCGGCTCGAACTCGATCGACGAGGTGATGCGCGGCATGAAGGCGACGAGCGTGGGCAAGGCGGGGTCCGCCGGGATGCCGCCCACCCGGATGCTGCTGCCGTCGTCGAACCGGAGATCGCCCGACGGTATGCCGGCGTCACCCGACGACGCCCCGAAGAACTGCACGCTCGCGAGCTCCACGGGTGCGGCCCATCGGAGCAGGGCGGGGGAGCCGCCGGCGATCCAGTCCTCACCGAGCGCGATCGGGTCGGTGGTACCCGTCGAGGCGTCGACGGGGTCGGCGCCGTCGGTCAGCGCCGAGGCGTCGGCGCCGTCGGAGGTCGCGGTCGCGGAGCCCGCGAGGTCGCCGATGGCGTCGGCCGCGACATCCGCAGGCCCCGCCTCCGCCGACGAGAATGCCCGGATCTCGGCGAGGCCCACACCGCCGGATCCCTCGGGCACCTCTGACACCGTGAAGGTCAGCGAGTCGACGTCGCGCGGTGTGATGGCGAGATCGAGGGTGCGCTCGCCGGCGAAGGCCACGGCGATCGACGAGCCGTCGCCGAAGGAGAGGAAGCCGGCGTCGACGAGCAGTCCGTCGTCGGAGCTCTGCTCGAGCACGATCCGTTCGAGGGTGCGCGAGGAACCCCAGGCGAGGGAGACCGAGGCACCGACCGTCTCGGTGGCGCTGACCCATTCCGAGCCGAGATCCTGGCGGGCGACCGAGCCCGTGCCGTCGGCGACGGCCTCGGCCGCCGAACCGAGGGCGGTCGAACTCGCCGTGATCTCGGCGCGGCCGGCGAGATTGTCGGATGCCGTCCGCACGCGTTGCACGATGACGAGAGCTACCACGATCGCGACGATGGTGATCGCGGCGGCCGAGAGCAGTGCGATGCGACGCCTGCCCCAACCGCGACGAGGTTCGGCACGGGTGGCGTCGCGTCGGCGGGGTGATCCGGTCATCGTGGAGCCCGTCCCGCGGCGAGGCCGCGAACGCCACTCGGGCTGAGGTTGAGGTGCCTCACGCCGGCGAAAGCAGCTCCGACTCCGAGCGCATCACTGCCGGTTCGCTCACGCGTGGGGCGGGCTCGGCACGGCGACGACGGTCGGCGATCGACACGGCGATGATTCCGGCGAGAAGCCCGGCGACGCCCACGGCGATCCAGAGGGCGACGAGCATCGGGTCCTGGAAGGTGGCCGAGGTGTCGAGGGAGTTGGTGCGATCCGCCACGCGGGCTAGGGAGTGGAGCATGGTCACTGTCCGTTTCGGGGGGAGGGGCAGGGAGGGTGCGGTAAGAGTGCGGGGAGGGTGGCCGAACAGGAGGCCCCGCTCAGGCGAGATGGTGAATACAGAATCCGATACGCACGGAATCCGTCGAGCACAGGGGCTGTCCGCCACACCTGTGTAACCCTCTCCATGATACGCGACGTCACGACGGTCCTGCGCCGCGTGTGTTGCCGGACGGTTAACTCGGTGTAAACGAGGTGGCCTAGAGTCGATCTGCGATCGGAGGGGCCATGACACCGCTCGGCATAGTGCTCGTGCTCGCCGTCCTCACGGCGTTCGCGCTCAGACGCGGGTTCACCCGCCTCATCGCGGTGGCCGCCGGGTTCCCCATCGGGGTCATCGCCTCGGTCGGCGGGCAGCCCGCCCCCACCTTCTTCACCCTCGGTGCTCTCGCCTGCCTGTGGCTCGGAGTGGAGTGGATCGCCGGTCGAGGCCGGGTGCGCGACGGTAGCTCCGAGCATCGCCCGGGGGCACTGAGTCTGGTGATCTTCCTCGGCTGGTCGCTGCTCGTCACGCTGATCGCCCCGACCGTCTTCGAGGGCATCCCGGTGCTCGTCGCTCGTGGCGGCATCGACGAGCAGTTCCTCGACCCCGGCACCCTGACCTACACGGTGTCGAACGTCGCGCAGGCCGCCTACCTCGTCATCTCGATCGGTGTCGTGTTCTTCCTCGCGAAGTCGCCCGCGACGACTCCGGGTCTGCTCGGCATCGTGCTGGGCATCATCACCGTCGTCTCGTTCTGGCGGCTCCTGTCGCTCGGCACGGGTCTGCCCTACCCCGAGGGCTTCTTCGACAACTCGACGACGGTGCGCATCATCGAGGAGACACCGGATGGCGAGGCCAGGTTCCGAGGCATCTTCTCCGAGCCGTCGGGGTTGGCTGCGGCATCCCTCACCACCCTCGTGTTCTTCGCGCTGCGCCTGCGGTACCTCGGTGGCTGGGGGCGGGTCGGCGCCGTAGCGATCCTGGTGATGGCGGCAGTCAACGCGGCGAGTTCCACTGCCGGCACCTTCGTGGCCGCGGGGCTGATCATGGTCGGCATCGTCGTGGTCTTCTGGATCGGTGGGTTCGTGGTGAACCGCACGCGGCTCGACCCCGTGCTCGCTGCCGTCGTCATCCTGGTGTCCGGCGTCGGACTGTTCTTCGTGCCGACTCTCATCGCCTTCGTCGAGTCGGTGGTGAGCGTGAAGATCTCGTCGAGTTCGTACGGGTCACGTACGGGCGTCGATCTGTTCTCCTACCTCCTGACCCTCGACACCTGGGGCTTCGGGGTCGGGCTCGGCTCGAATCGCCCGTCGAGCTTCCTCGCGACGCTGCTCAGCTGCACGGGCGTGATCGGCGCGGCGTTCTTCGCCATCGCGATCACCCGGTTGATCGTCGCGGCGTCGGCGAAGCCGGAGTACCACGCGACGATCTGGGCTCTCGTCTCGGTGCTCGTCAGCAAGATCGTCTCGAGCCCGAACATCTCCGACAATGCCGCGTTGCTATGGATCTCGTGCGGGGTGCTCGCCCATGCCGCATGGTCGGAGAACCGCGAGGCCGAGCCGGCACCGGGCCCACCGCAGCGGCTCTCGCTGATGCGACGATGACTCGATCTGCAGCGGCTATCATCGCTGGGGAGGTCGCCGCGCTCCGCTCGCTCGAGGTCGCCTCGGCGGATCGGGTCACTCGGGGCCTCAGCGCCCGAGCAGCCTCCGCCTCCGCCTCAGGGATCTTCGCGCATGCACATCATCGACAGCGGCGAACTGCTGCCCGGAGCCGTCCTCGAGGCTGATCTCTGCATCGTGGGCACAGGTCCCGCCGGCCTGACGATCGCCCGCGAGCTCGCCGGGCTCAGCCGGCGGTTCCGTATCGTGATGCTCGAGAGCGGTGGGCTGCATCCCGACCCCTGGGCCGACGCGCTCGGCGGGATCGAGAGCGTCGGTGCCCCGAGGGTGATGGATCAGACCCTCGTGCGCAACCGCATCCTCGGGGGGACCTCGAGCACCTGGTCGGGGCGCGCCGCCGTCTTCGACGACACCGACTTCGCGCGGCGCGACTGGGTGCCCGGCTCCGGCTGGCCGATCGCGCGTGACGAGGTCGCCCGGTTCTTCGCCAGGTCGGCCGACCACCTCGGGCTCGGCGTCGACGACAACACGGCGCGGGGTGCGACCGCCGTCGTGCCCGCAGCGTTCCGCGCCCTCGACGCCGACAGGCTGCGCGGCTACGTGTGGTCGTACAGCCGCGATGCCTCCGACCGGTCCGACTTCATGAGGTTCGGTCCCCGTGCCGTCGCCGAGGGGCTCGGCGACATCAGGGTCGTCACCCACGCGACGGTGACGACTGTGCAGACGGATGCCGCGGCATCCGCCATCACCGGCGTCGAAGTGAGCGATCGTGCCGGCGGTCGGTTTCGCGTGGTGGCGCCGATGGTCGTGCTGAGCGCCGGAGCCATCGAGAACGCACGGCTGCTGCTCGCCTCGGACCAGGTCGTGCCCGGTGGAGTGGGCAACCGGAACGACCTCGTCGGCAGGTATCTCATGGACCATCCGCGCGGGCCGGTCGCGCACTTCCAGCCGGGAGACCACCTGGCCGCCCAGCGGCTCTTCAGGGGTCGGCGTCTCGACGTCGGCCGAGGGCGTGCGACCGCGACCATCGGGCTCGCGCTGTCGCCTGAGCTGCAACGTCGCGAGGGTCTACTCAACTGCGCCGCCTGGGCGGCGCGCACGGTGTCCGACGCGGACCCGTTCGTCGCGCTCGGGGCGCTCGCTCGACGAGACGGCTCGCCGGTGGGCCGCGCGAAGCAGGTGCTGAGGGGCGCGGGACTGCTGGCGGAGGGCGCACTCGGGGTGATCGGCGGCAGGAGCCCCCTCCGGCGGGTCGACGAACTGACCCTCGAGTGCATGGTCGAGCAGCGCCCCGACCGAGACAGCCGCATCATGCTCGCCGACTCGCGCGACGCGCTCGGCGTGCGCCGGTCGCGCATCGATTGGCGCATCAGCGAGCAGGAGGCCCTCACCGTGCAGCGGATGCGCGAGACCGTGGTCGCCGAGCTCGGGCGTCTGGGGCTGCCCGTGCCGCGACTGTCGGCCGACGTGGT
>JBEANR010000019.1:0-17982 GCA_041165365.1 Actinomycetota bacterium
CGGGTTCGCGTGCTGCCGGCGTCACGAGCCCGGCGACGCCGACGAGCACGAGCACGAGGATGAGTCCGTTGAGGATGCCGAACTGCTCGCCGAGGAATCCGATCACCGGCGGACCCACCAGGAAAGCCACGTACCCGATCGTCGCGACCGCGCTCACGCGGGCGGCGGCGGTACGCGGATCGTCCGCGGCCGCCGACATCCCGACCGGGAAACCAAGCGCCGCGCCGAGTCCCCAGAAGACGACCCCGACGATCGCGATCCAGGTCACCGGCACGGCGATGAGCATCAGCAGTCCGACGACGGCGAGCACGGATGACACGCGCAGCACCGGCACGCGCCCGAACCTGTCGAGCGCGCGCACGCCCGCCAGGCGCCCCGCCGTCATCGCGGTGAGGAACACCCCGAGCACGAGCGCCCCGGTCTCGCGGAGCTCGCCGTGCCCCTCGACCATCGCGTACGCGAGCCAATCGTTGGCCGAGCCTTCGGCGAACGCCATCCCGAGCACGATCACCCCGATGAGGAGGGTGCGCGGGTCTTTCCAGATGGCCAGTCGTTCGCGCCATCCGGCGGCCTCCGGCGTCGCGTCGGTGTCGTCATGGCCCTCCGGGCGGAGGAAGCCGATGGCCACCTGTCCGGCGACGAGGATGCCCACCGCGACGATGCCGAGGTGGATGCTGAGGGGCAGATCCGCTCTCTCGGCGAGCCAGCCGATGCCCGCGCCCGCCATCGTGCCGAAGCTGAAGAAGGCGTGGTAGACGGGCATGACGGTGCGTCCGAGCGCTCGTTCGTTCGCGGCGCCGGACACGTTCATCGCCACGTCGCACAGGCCCATCGAGCCGCCGAAGAGGAAGAGCCCGGCGACGGTGATGGCGAAGCTCGCGAAGGTGGTGACGCCGATGCCGGCGATGGCGATGCCGATCGGCATCACGACGAGCGACCAGCGCATCACCGTCTGCGCCCCGAACCGAGCGACGGCGTGGCTGGAGGCGAGGAGTCCCACGATCGACCCGACGGCCACGCCGAACAGCAGCACGCCGACATCCGCGGTGCCCAACTCGAGGCCGTCGCTCACCGCGGGGATGCGGGCGGCCCAGCCGGAGAGCCCGATGCCGCAGAGGGCGAAGACGCCGAACAAGGCGTTGCGCCAGGCGGTGACCTGCGCGCGGGTGAGGGGGGTCGTAGTGGTCACCCGTCAACGCTAGCCGGACGGATGCCGCGGCGCCGACGTAGTGACGCCCGGCGCGGGAATTGGCTCGCAGCGTTCACAACTCAGGCCCGACGGGCGGGAGCCCGTCCAGAACGTCGGATACAGCGGCTTGATGGCCGACCAGCCTGAGTTATGAACCGGTCTACCCTGCGCGGCCGGCCGCACCCGTCACCATCCAGCGCGTCCCGCGCGCTCGTAGCGAGAGGGTGACCGCCCGCGCGGTGATGTACCCGAGCCCGAAGGCGACCCACAGCAGCGTCGGGCTGCCCGTTGGGCCGGCGACCCCCAGCAACGGCAGGTAGACGGCGACGTTCACGATGCCGGTGAGAGCGAGATACCGAGCGTCACCGGCCCCGATGAGCACTCCGTCGAGCACGAACACCAGCCCCGCGATCGGCACCCCCGCCGCCATGGTGAGCAGCACCGGGGTCACCGCCGCCCCGACGGCGGCGTCCGACGTGAATACGGCGCCCGCGAAGGGCGAGACCGCGGCGATCAGCACCCCGAGGGCGGCACCGCCCATCAGCCCGAAGAACACGAGCCTGCGGGTGATGGCCGTCACCCGCACGACATCCGCGGCGCCCAGAGCGTGCCCGATCATGGCCTGCCCGGCGATCGCGAGCGCGTCGAGCGCGAAGGCGAGGGTGAAGAAGACCGTCAGCGCGATCTGCATCGTGGCGAGTTGGGTCACCCCCTGACCCGTCGCCACCACGACCGTTGCGAGCAGCGCCACTCTGAGCGAGGCGGTGCGCAGCAGCAACCAGCCACCGGATGCCGCGACGCCCGCCACTCCCGAGAGCCCGGGTCTGAGCGTGGTCGACGCGGCCCGTGCCGCCCTGACCGCGATCACCACGTAGACCGTGGCCATCCCCCACTGCGCGACGACGGTGCCGACCGCCGAGCCGCCGATCCCCCAGCCGAGCCCAAAGATGAACACGGCGTTGAGGGCGGCGTTCGCGGCGAACCCGAGCCCCGCGACGACGAGGGGCGTGCGGGTGTCCTGGAGTCCGCGCAGCAGTCCGCTCGCGGCGATGACGAGCAGCATGGCCGGCAGTCCGGGGAGGGAGAGCAGGAGGTAGGTGGTGGCGGCCGCCGCGACATCCGTGTCCGGTCCGAACAGGCTCACGAGAGGTGCGGCAGTCGCGACACCGACGAGTGCCAGCAGGATCCCCAGCAGCGCCGCGAGCCACATGCCGTCGATACCGGCGCGGATGGCTCCGCGGCGGTCGCCGGATCCGAGACGTCGTGCGACCGTCGGCGTGGTCGCGTAGGCGAGGAAGACGAGCAGGCCTATGACGGTCTGCAGCACCGCGCTCGCGATGCCGAGGCCTGCGAGAGGGGCGGCCCCGAGGTGGCCGACCATGGCGGTGTCGGTCAGCAGGAACAGCGGCTCGGCGATGAGCGCGCCGAGGGCTGGGACGGCGAGGCGCGCGATCTCGCGGTCGAGGGTGCGGGTCGCGGGCGGCATCCGCCCACGGTAATAGGCGTGGCACCATGCGGTACGAGGCTGACATCGATGTGTAGATTGTTCATTATCCAAGCGATCGAGGAGGAGTGACCATGGGGAACGTCATCAAGGTCCACGGGGCGGACGTCTGGTGGAGTGAGGTCGGGTCTGGCATGCCGACCGTCCTCCTGCATCCAGCCGGCGCCGACTCGCGGGCGTGGGGTCCCGTCGTCGACCCGCTCGCGGCAGCAGTCCGGGTGATCACCGTCGATCGACGAGGCCATGGGAGAACACCGGATGTCGCGGGGCCGGTGGACTACGACATCATGGCGGCCGACACCGAAGCGTTCCTCGAGGAGGTCGTGGCCCAGCCGGTCGACCTCGTCGGATATAGCGATGGAGCGATCGTCGCCCTTCTCGTGGCGCTGCGCAGGCCGGATCTCGTGCGCAAACTCGTGGTGATCGCGAGTGTTTTCCACCGGGATGGGTGGCTTCCGGGGGTCATCGACACCGACGCACCGCCGCCCGACTTCATGGCGGACGCGTTCGCCGAGGTGTCCCCCCATCCCCGGGAGCACTTCTTCGACGTCAGCGCTCGCCATGCGCTCATGCGGCGCACCGAGCCGAGCCTGACGGTGGACGACCTCGGTCGCGTGACGCCGCGCACCCTCATCGTGGTGGGAGACGACGACGAGGTCTCGCTCGAGCACTCCCTCGCGTTTCTCCGCGGTGTCGAGCATTCTGAGCTCGCCGTCATCCCCGGCACCTCGCACGGGTTGGTTCACGAGAAGCCGGCATTGTGCGCTGCCGTGCTGCTCGACTTCCTCGGGGCGGACGCTGTGCCTACCTTCGCGCCGATGCGGAGGCGCCCCAACAGCGGGTGAACTGTACCCCTCTTGTCGGGCCCTGGCCGTAGGCTTGAGCACCATGAGCGCCGACGCCCCCCTGACCTCAGGAATCGATACAGACGAGCTGGATGCCGGGGTCCGGCCTCAGGACGACCTCTTCCGTCACGTCAACGGTCAGTGGATCGCGCGCACGCAGATCCCCTCGGACAAAGCCCGTTACGGCTCGTTCTACGTTCTCGCCGAGGAGGCCGAGAAGGCTGTACAGACGATCATCGTCGAGGCGCAGACCGCCGAGGCGGGCAGTGAGGAGCGCAAGTTCGGCGACCTCTACTCGAGCTTCATGGATGAGGCGCGCATCGAGCAGCTCGGTGCGGCACCCCTCGAGCCGCTGCTGGCCGAGGTGGCGTCGGTGGGCGACATCCCGAGCCTGCTGGCGGCCGCCGGGCGTCTCGAGCGCGGTGGCGCCAGCGGGTTTCTGCAACTCATGGTCGACAACGACCCGGGGCGACCCGATCGGTACCTGGTGTTCGTCGAGCAGGGCGGTCTCGGCCTGCCGGACGAGTCGTACTACCGCGAGGAGAAGTTCGCCGAGGTGCGGGAGAAGTACGCCGGGTTCATCGCGACGATGTTCGCGCTCGCCGGGCACACTCGGGTCGCTGAGCCCGTCGACGCGCCCACCGCCCCCGCCACGCCGGTCGCTGAGCCCGTCGAAGCCGCTGAGCCCGTCGAAGCGCCCGCCGCCCCCGTCACGCCGGTCGCTGAGCCTGTCGAAGCCGCTGAGCCCGACGAAGCGCCCGCCGCCCGCGCCGCTCGCGTCGTCGACCTCGAGACGGCCATCGCGGCAGCACACTGGGACAACGTGCGTACCCGCGACACCCAGGCCACCTACAACCCGATGACGTGGGATGCGGCGAACGCGCTCGCCGACGGCGTCGACCTCGAGGGGTGGCTGAGTTCCATCGATCCTCCGGCCGGGTCGTTCGCCGAGGTCGTGGTGCGCGAGCCGAGCTTCCTCGAAGGGCTCGCCGCCCTGCTCACCGAGGACCGCCTGCCCGCGTGGAAGGACTGGCTGGCGTGGCAGGTCATCCGCTCGAACGCCGCCTATCTCTCGGCGCCCTTCGTCGCGGCCAACTTCGACTTCTACGGCCGCACCCTCACCGGCACGCCGGAGTTGCGGGCCCGCTGGAAGCGCGGCGTGTCGCTCGTGGAGGGCGCGCTCGGCGAGGCCGTCGGTCGCACCTATGTCGACAGGCACTTCCCGCCGCAGGCGAAAGCCGGAATGGACGTGCTCGTCGACACCCTGATCGAGGCCTACCGGCAGAGCATCGCCGCCTTGCCGTGGATGACGGATGCCACCCGCCTCCGCGCCCTCGACAAGCTCGAGAAATTCACCCCGAAGATCGGGTTCCCGGTGAAGTGGCGCGACTACTCGGCGCTCGAGATCGACTCGACGGACCTGCTCGGCAACGTACGGTCGACGAACGAGTTCGAGTTCCAGCGCGAGCTCGGCAAGATCGGCAGCCCGATCGACCGCGACGAGTGGTTCATGACCCCGCAGACGATCAACGCGTACTACAACCCCGGGTTCAACGAGATCGTGTTCCCGGCGGCGATCCTGCAGTGGCCGTTCTACGACCGGTCGAGGGATGCCGCGGCGAACTACGGCGCGATCGGTGCCGTCATCGGGCACGAGATCGGCCACGGCTTCGACGACCAGGGCTCCAGATTCGACGGCGACGGGCTCCTCACCGACTGGTGGACGGAAGACGACCGCGCCGCGTTCGAGACGCTGACGGCTTCGCTGATCGCCCAGTACGACGCCCTCGCCCCCGCGCAGGTGCCCGAGCACCACGTGAACGGCGCCCTCACGATCGGCGAGAACATCGGCGATCTCGGCGGCCTCGGCATCGCCTGGAAGGCGTACCTCATCTCGCTCGACGGCGCCGAGCCGCCGGTCGTCGACGGGCTGACCGGCGCCGAGAGGTTCTTCCTGTCGTGGGCGCAGACCTGGCAGCAGAAGTCACGAGATGAAGAGGTCATCCGCTTGCTCTCGATCGACCCGCACTCGCCGAACGAGTTCAGGTGCAACCAGATCGTGCGCAACGTCGACGAGTTCTACGCGGCGTTCGGCGTCACCGAGACCGACGAGCTCTGGCTCGCCCCCTCCGAGCGGGTGACGATCTGGTGATGCCGATGCAGGAACGCAGGCAGCGCATCCGGGGGGCCCGCACGGGTCGACATCAGGGGGTCGTCGGCGAGGACAGTTTCGCGCGCGGCTTCGACGCGCTCGGCAAGCTCGCGTACGCGGGCGCGAAGGTGTCGGCCGCGGCGGTCGATCTGCAGTCCGGGCAGTCACTCATCGCCATCGACGACCGCATCGTGCTGCCCACCGCGAGCATCGGCAAGATCCTGCTGCTCATCGAGGTGTCCGCCAGGCTCACCGTCAACGAGGCGGCGTCGCTCGACATCCTCGATCGCACCGCCGCCGAGTCGGTGGGAGACTCCGGAGTCTGGCAGCACCTGCACGCCCCCTCTCTTCCGGTCACGGATGTCGCGGCTCTTGTCGGCGCCACGAGCGACAACGTGGCCACCAACGTGCTGCTGCGCGAGGTCGGACTCGACGCCGTGCGCACCCGCGCCGAGGCTCTCGGACTCACGAAAACCGCGCTGCTCGATGTCGTGCGCGACGAACGCGGGCCGGATGACGCGCCCCAGGTCTCCGTGGGATCCGTCGCCGAGCTCACGTGGCTGATGACCGCGCTCTCGCGAGGCCAGATCATCGACCAGGCGACGAGCGAGCGGGTGCTCGGCTGGCTGAGCAACAACGTCGACCTGTCGCTGGTGGCGAGCTCGTTCGGTCTGGATCCTCTCGCGCACCGCGTGCCCGATCACGGCATCCGGCTCATCAACAAGACGGGCACAGACCAGGGGGTCAGGTCGGAGACCGGTCTGCTGAACGGGCCGCGCGCCGGTGTTGCCTACGCGCTGACCGTGCAGTTCACCGACACGTCACTCTCGACGCGGCTCGCCGTGCACGACGCGATGCGCACGTTCGGGCTCGATCTGCTGGAGTACGTGGTCTGAGGGGAGCCCGGGCCGCGGGTTTGCCGGCCCGCCCCGCCCCCGCCCGACCCGTCCCGCCCCGCCTGCCCCCAACCGTTTCATCTCTAGTTGGCCATTTCGCCGCTAGAGCGATGGATTGGCCAACTGGAGGTCAATCGGATGGGTGACCGCCTGCCCTGCCGCGACCCGAGAAGGTCAGCGTGCGGCCCACTCCTCGGCGAGGATCGCGTAGATGCCCGTGTCGGCCCACTCTCCGCGGAACAGCAGGTCCTTCACGAAGTGCGCCTCCTCGCGCATGCCCAGTCGCCGACAGAGCGCGATGGATGCCGCGTTCCGAGGGTCGAGCTCGGCCGCGACACGGTGCAGCCCGACGCCGCCCTGACCCGCTTCGCCCAGCGCGAGCCCGAGCACCGCGGAGGCCGCCTCGGCGGCGAACCCACGACCGTGAGCGTCCGGATGCAGCACCCACCCGATCACGGCGCCGCGATGTTCGGCGCTGCGGAGCGAGAAGTAGATCGTACCGATGACGCGCGCCGCGGCATCCGTCGTCGCCGGCAGCTCGATCGCGACCTGCCAGAAGTCCCCGTCGTTCTCGAGGGTGGTCGCCGTCGACCAGGTCTCGAGGCGTTCGGCGACCACCGCGCGGGAGCGCGGTTCGTAGGGCAGGTACGCGCAAACCTCGGGCAGGGAGTCGTAGGCGAACACGTCGTCCACGTCGTCGACGGTGACGAGGCGCAGGGTCAGGCGGCTGGTACGGAGTGGCGTGAAAGTGAAAGGCAGCACGGCCTCACGGTAGCCCGAAGGCGGCACCCATTTCGTCGGGAGTTGGTCATGTGATGGGCAGGGCGATGGATCGGCCAACTCGCGGTGAATCGATCGCTGCGAACAGGGTGCGCGCGGTCGTACACCCCGAGTTCGCCCGCGCGTCACCCGGTGGGCGTAGCGTCGAACCGGCTGCCCGCCGAGCGTCTGAGGAGTTCCGATGAAGATCCGCCGCCACCCCACCGCTGTCGCCGCCGCCATCCTCGGGGCGATCGTCGTCACGTCCGCCGCGACGGGAGCGACTGCGGCCTCGGAACGGACCGCGGCGACCGCTGTTTCGGAATGGACTGCGCTGACCGCCGCGTCGGAACGGGCTGACGCGACATCCGTCTCATCCGCCTCGGAACGCACGGATGCCCGCCGCGCCGAACCCCTGCGCGTCGCCACCTACAACCTCTCGCTCAACCGCGCCGCAGCCGGACAGCTCGAGGCCGACCTGAGCACGGGTGACAACGCGCAGGCGCGGACCGTGGCGGAGGTCATCCAGCGGGCCGATCCCGACATCGTGCTGCTCAACGAGTTCGACTACGTCGAGGGGATGCGCACGGCCGACCTGTTCCGCGCGAACTACCTCGAGGTGGGCCAGGGCGGAGCGCAGCCGGTGACCTATCCCTACGCGTTCGTCGCGCCGTCGAACACCGGGGTGCCGAGCGGCTTCGATCTGAACAACGACGGGCTGGTCGGGGGCGGCGATGATGCCTTCGGGTTCGGCGCCTTCGAGGGGCAGTTCGGCATGGCGGCGCTGTCGAAATATCCGATCGACGTCGCGAAGGCACGCACCTTCCAGAGCTTCCTGTGGAAGGACATGCCCGGCGCGCTCCTGCCCGACGATCCGGCCACCGCCACGCCGGCCGACTGGTACTCGGCCGAGGAGCTCGACGTCGTGCGCTTGTCGAGCAAATCGCACTGGGATCTGCCCGTGCGCGTGGGTCGAACCACTGTCCACCTGCTGGCGTCGCACCCGACTCCTCCCACCTTCGACGGCGCCGAAGACCGCAACGGACGCCGCAACCACGACGAGATCCGATTCTGGTCGGACTACGTGACGCCGGGTCGGACATCGTCGTACATGACCGATGACGCAGGCCGCCGGGGTGGCCTCCGCCCGGGCTCCGCGTTCGTGATCCTCGGCGACCAGAACGCCGATCCGTTCGATGGGGACTCGGTGGATGCCGCGATCGATCAGTTGCTCGACAACCGCCGCATCGCCGACCCCGCGCCCGCCTCAGAGGGTGGAGCCGAGGCATCCGTTCTGCAGGGCGGAGCGAACGCCGCCCATCGCGGCGACCCCGCGTTCGACACGGCGGACTTCGGCGATACCGCCCCCGGCAACCTCCGCGCCGACTACGTGCTGCCCTCGCGGGGGTTGCGCGTGATGGATGCCGGCGTCTTCTGGCCCGTCGCAGCCGACCCGCTGTCGCGGCTGACCGGTACCTTCCCGTTCCCGAGCAGCGACCATCGGCTCGTGTGGGTGGATCTGCGGGTGCGGTGACCGGCGGTGGCGGTGAACGATGCGGTGGCGGTGAGGGTCGTGGCGGCTGGACTCCCGGTGCTGCCTACGGGCAGAGTCCAGGACCGGCAGTCGGTGGGAGGGTGATGCCGGCGTCGGCGACCGCATCCAGCAGCGCGAGGTCTCCCTCCTGAGTACCGGGTTCCGTTCCGCACGACCCGAGATGGATCGCGCCGCTCCGAGTCGAGCCCATGTAGACGATGCCAACATCCGGGATCCCGGAATCGAGCGCAACGCTCAGCACGCCGAGTTGCGAGCGGAAGTCGTGGGAATTGCCGATAGCCACCCCGGACGGGAGGTAGGTCATGAGATTCGCGGTCGAGGTGGTCGAGGTCGTTCGCGCCCAGACCATTGAGCCCGAGAGAGACGCCGTGCCACTCGAGTCCTCCCCTCGGGTGACGTCGAGCACTGGGAACTCGGTGGCAAGCTCGTCGACCAAAGCGAACACGTTGCGTGACGCGAGAGCCCCGTAGACATCCAAGCCGGGTCCGGTGAGGCGGCGATCGGAAGTCAATCCCCGCGTGCCTCCCTCGAGGTCGACGTCGCCCCGAGCGAAGGCGGATGCCGTGGCCGGCTCGTCCGAAGCGAGAGCGATCGAGTAGAGCTCGGATCCATCTCCCTGACCGATCGTGAGATCGAGAGCAAGTGCCGTGGTCTCGCTCTGCCTCTGCCACAGGGCGACCTCATCCTCGAGGACTCGGGGTTCCATGTCGAACCCGGTCTGTCGAAATCGTCCACGGTCGGTCTGCCCGACGATCTCGAGGGTGAGAGCTGTGTCCTGGAAGCTCGACGACGTCAGAGCGTCGAAGCATTCGAGGATGACGCGCGCCATGCGGTCGCCGTCGGTGTCACCCGCGACCGTGACCGCGATGGTGCCGACAGGTCCGAGCTCTCCGAAAGGGTCATACGTGGATCGGGCATCCAGCACCGTCGTGCGATCCTTGAGTTCGCCGACGAGTCGCTCGAGCGCGACAGCGGAGAACGCATCCGACGCGATGATCCCCGCTCCGGCCCGGGTGTCATCGATCGCTGAACACCCGACGAGCGCGCTCAGCGACAACGCCGCCGCCCCGATGATCATCAAGCGCCTCGTGTACATGGTTCCCCCGTGAGTGACCCTACGGCGAGTTCGACTCGTCTCACACAGCCACCTTCGGGGGCCACCCCGCGAACGGGGACTGCAGGCCGTCCCACTCGCAGGGGTACGGTGACCCGACCGGAAGGGTGAATCCATGGGGTATGGGGTCCGATACACCGAGCTCGGTCGCCGAGGCGAGAGGAGGCCGATCGCTCGTCGCAGGGGAGCCCGCACCGTCTCATCCGTCCGGTTGGCGAACCTTCCCCTGGCACAGGTTCTCGCGATTCTCGTCATCGCCCACGTGAGCGCAGTCGGCGTCACGTGGCTGCTCATCGGATCGACGTCCGTCATCGCGGCGATCATCGGATACATGCTCGCCGCAGCCGATCGGAACGAACTCGCGCGTCGAGGGCACTCCGGTCTCCCTGAACCCGAATGGGCGCTGCTTGCCCCGATCGCGTACCTGGTGCTCCGTTCGCGGTCGACACACCATGATTCATGGGACGGACTGACAGCAGTGTGGGTGAATCTCGGTAACCTCGCGGCGGTACCCGTCATCGCCCTCATCGTCCAGTTGTGGGGCGGTGCCGCGCTGACACTGGGGCAAACCTGACCCCGTCGGCGGTCGGTGCCGGCCCGCCCCTGGTGAGGTGGGTTTTCGACTCGAAGCTCAATTCTCGGCACTTCACGGTCGGTGCCGCACCCCAATCAAAGTGCTACACTCGCACGCATGCCCACAAGCCGACCGAGGCACACCGTCACTGAGACTCCCTCCATCGCGAGGGCGCTTGACGCGGCGGCGAGAACGTGGCCGGAGTTGCGGTCGGATCGCGCGTCGCTGTTGCGCCGGCTGGTAGAGGTGGGCGGAGCCTCGCTCTCGTCACGGGAAGAAGGCACTCTCACCGAACGCAGGGCCGCAATCGCGCGCGTGGCGGGGATGGCGACCGGCCTCTATCCCCCAGGTACGGCCGACCGGTTGAGATCGGAGTGGCCGGAGTGATCGTTCTCGACGCGAATGTTCTCATCGGACTCCTCGACCGATCGGATCCGCGGCACTCGGCTTCCCTCGGAATCCTCGACGATTTCGTGACCGAAGGGTACGGCGCCAGCGCCGTCACCGTCGCCGAGGCGCTCGTGCACCCGGTCCGCGCCGGGATCGGCGAGCGGGCGGCGGATGCCCTGTCGTCGATCGGGTTGAGCATCCTCCCCATCGATTCGGACGATGCGCTGCCGCTTGCCCGGATCCGCGCTCGACATCGGATCCGGATGCCGGATGCCGTGGCGCTCCACGCAGCGATCAGAGGCGGGGGCACACTGGCGACCTTCGACACCGCTCTCGCCGCAGCCGCGCGCAACGAGGGGGTCGTGGTCGTCGGGACTCCCTGACCCGACCTTCTGCCGGTCCGTCGGCTTCGAGTCGGTCGGCGAGGAGGACTTCGAGTATCCGAAGGGCGTCCCGATGAGGGTCAACGCGTGGTGCCTCGACCTCCGGCTGCCGCGATGAGTCCGGACGCGACATCCGTGGCTCCGCCGCCTCGTCGTACTACCGCGCCCGCGCGCAGTCGATGCACAGCGCCGTGGCGGGTCTCGCATCGAGCCGTCCAGGCGCCACCGGTCGCGCACATCCGACGCAGATGCCATAGGTGCCGGCATCGAGTCTGAGCAGGGCTGCGTCGATGTCTGCCAGTGACCGGCGGGACGCGTCATCCAGTCCCTGCAGTCGCGACCAGTCCGAGGTGAGGGTCGACCCCTCCGGATCGTGCTCGTCATCGGCGGTGCCGTCGGCGCGAGCCTCACGCACGTCGGCGAGCGAGACGGCGAGCGCAGCGGAATCCGCGAGCTTCTGCCGGCGGAGTCTTTCGAGAGCCCGGCGGCGGTCGGCTGACGAGGGATCGGTCACCGGCAGCCGGCTGAAAAGAGGTCGGTCACCGGCAGCCGATCGACGAGGCGCCGGTCATTGTGAGCCGGTCGGCAAGGGGCGGGTCACGCCGTTTCGGCGCGCTCGGCGAGGTCGGCGAGAATGTCTGTGACCGGCACGGATGTCGGCTCCGCAACCACCCCGAACACGGCGGCCAGTCCGTCGACGAAGTCCTGTCCCGCTCCCGACCTTGCCAACTCGCGGGCTCGTACCGACGGGGTGTGCAACAGCACGCTCGTGAGGTGGCGCAGCGCACCCTCGGTGCGCTCACTCGAATCACCCCGCGCCCTGGCCCTGGCGATCTCTGCGTCGAGGAGGTCGAACATGTGACGACGAAGGGCGATCACGGCCGGGGTGGTCGACGATTCCGCCGTAGCCGCCGCGAACTCGGCCGCGGCCGCACCCACGAGAGAACGGGCGTCGGTGGTCGCGTTGAGTTCGGCGAGCGGAGCGTGGAGGCTGATCGTCTCGAGGTCGAGCAGTTCGACGCCGGGCAGCTCGGCGACCGACGGAGCCACGTTGCGCGGCAACCCGAGGTCGATCACGAGTCGTCGCGCGCCGTCCGACACCAGATCGTCGGTGATGACGGGTTCGATCGTGGTCGTGCAGGTGAGGATCACGTCGCTCACCGCGATCGATCCGGCCAGGTCGGTCGTCACGGCTGTTCCGTGCCCGAATGCGAACTTCGCCGCGCGACCCGATGGCGAGAACACCGTCACGTCGAGCACTCCGCGTTCGCGCAGCGCGGCGAGCGACGCGCCGGCGTACGAGCCCGTGCCCACCATGAGCACCCGGGTCTGTGCCCAGTCGGTGATGCGGCTCGCCGCCAGATCGAGGGCCAACCGCACCAGCGACTTGCCCGCGGTGCCCACCGCCGTGGTCGATTTGACAGCGCGCGAGGTCGACGACGCCCTCTGGAAGAGCTGTTCGAGACCGGATGACGTCGTTCCGACCGCCCGAGCCCGCTCGAGGGCTCGGCGCACCTGCCCTGAGATCTCGTCCTCCCCGATGACGACGGACTCGAGTCCGGACGAGACCGCGAAGAGGTGTTCCACCACCGCGTCGCCGCTCAGCGCCGAGACCGAATCGCGGAGGGCGCGTGGGTCGACCCCGCTCGAGGAGCTCATCGCCTCGATGACCGAATCGATCGCGTCATCCATGGCCGACCCGTCGGCCGAGGTGACCTCGAGGTACGCCTCGAAGCGGTTGCAGGTCGCGAGCACCACCGCACCCCGGATGGAGCGCGTGGCCGCCGACGTGTCGCCGTCGACGAGGTGTCGGGCTGCCGATTGTGCACCGAAGGAGAGCTTCTCGAGGAGGTCGAAGCTCGCATTCCGGTGGTTGGCAGTGAGACAGAGCAGCACTGGATGAGTGTAACCGCCGCGTCTGAACGGACTCCTCAGGGGCCGCCCCCGGCGAGATCATGGGGTGCCCGGGTGGTGCGGCGCAGGCCACGAGGGATGGCGGAGCGGAGAGGGAGGAGAAACCGGCCGCGCGTGACCAGAACTCCTTCGTCGGGTGCTGGTCGTCCAGATCCTCCGCGAGACTGGTCGGGTCGGGCCGGGCCCGCGCAGCACCCGCCGCCCCGCGCAGCACCCGCCGCCCCGCGCAGCACCCGCCGCCCCGCGGAGCACCCGCCGCCCCGCAGCCCACCCGAGACACCGGATGGCAGACTTGGCCGGTGCCCGAGCCGACCGCGACATCCGCCCCGCCGCCCGCCCATCGGCCGTCGCCTGCCGATCAGTCGCGACGCGATCATGGGTGGGTGGCCGACGATCAACCCCTGCCCGCCGATCATCCGCTCGTCGACGGGCGCACCGGAGACTCGAGGCTGATCCGCGCCTACCGCGGTGACAGGCCGGAGGTGACGCCGGTCTGGTTCATGCGTCAGGCGGGGCGATCGCTTCCGGAGTATCGCGACCTCCGCGTCGGCGTCGACATGCTCGACGCGTGCCTCGATCCCGCCCTGTCGAGCGAGATCACCCTGCAGCCCGTGCGTCGCCACGGCGTCGACGCCGGCATCTTCTTCAGCGACATCGTCGTGCCACTGAAGCTCGCGGGTGTGGATGTCGACATCGTGCCCGGGCGCGGTCCCGTGCTCGGTGCGCCGATCGCCACCGCAGCGGATGTCGCGGCTCTCGCCCCTCTCGATCCCGCCGCCCTCGCGCCCGTCGCCGACGGCGTCGCCCGCACCGTCGCGCACCTCGACGGAACCCCGCTGATCGGGTTCGCGGGCGCTCCATTCACCCTCGCCGCGTACCTCGTCGAGGGTGGACCGTCGAAGGACCACCTGCGCGCCCGCACCCTCATGCATTCCGAGCCCGAGACCTGGGCGGCTCTCATGGAATGGGCCGCGGACGTGACGGGCGCGTTCCTGCGCGCACAGGTGGTCGCCGGCACGAGCGCGGCGCAGCTGTTCGACTCGTGGGCGGGGTCGCTCTCCCTCGCGGACTACACGAAACACGTGGCCCCCTGGTCTGCGCGGGCGCTGTCCCACGTGTCAGACCTCGGGGTGCCGATCGTGCATTTCGGCGTGGGAACCGGCGAGCTGCTGGCCGCCATGCTGGATGTCGGCGCCGACGTGATGGGCATCGACGACCGCATCCCGCTCGACGACGGCATCCGCAGGCTCGGAGCACGGGTGCCCGTTCAGGGCAACATCAACCCGGCCGTGCTCGGTGCGCCGTGGCCGGTGCTCGAGGCGCACGTTCGCGACATCGTCGAGCGGGGGCGCGCGGCCCCGGCGCATGTGGTCAATCTCGGGCACGGGGTGCCGCCCGAGACCGACCCGGCGGTGCTGACCCGCATCGTGGAACTCGTGCACTCGATCTGAGCGCGCGCCTCGCAGCGGCCGCCCCCACGCGACCGTTCCATCGCGAGTTGGCCGATGCATCGCTCTGCGGGTCATTCGGCCAACTCGAGAGGAAATGGTCGAGGAGGTGGGGGAGGATGTGGGGGCGGGGAGGCGGGCTGAGAGTCGGTGCGACACTGGAGGGTGCCCTCGCCCGACCCGATACCGGATGCCGCCGAGACTCCGGATGCCGCCGAGACTCCGGATGCCGCCGAGACCCCGGATGCCCGCCCGCACGCCATCGTGGTCGGCGGCGGCATCGCGGGGCTCGTCGCGGCGCGGGTGCTCGCGCTGGCCGGCATCCGGGTGACCCTCTTCGAGGCGAGTGACAGGCTCGGCGGCAAGATCGACGCGCACACCGTGGGCGGCGTCGAGTTGGACGCCGGTGCGGAGAGTTTCGCGACCCGCGGAGGCACGGTTGCGGCGCTCGCCGCCGACCTCGGGCTGGGTTCGGCGCTCGTGCAGCCCGACCCTGCCGGCGCGTGGATCCAACCCTCGACGGGAGCCGCGGTGCCCCTGCCGAAGGCGGGCATCCTGGGCATCCCGTCGGTGCCTCTCGCCCGCGACGTGATCGCCGTCGTCGGGCTCGCCGGCGCGCTCCGTGCCCAGCTCGACGCCCTCCTCTCCGGCTTCGTCGGCAGTCGCGAGCGCAGCCTCGGTGCGCTCGTGCGCAAGAGGATGGGGCGCGCGGTGCTCGAACGCCTCGTCGTGCCCGTTGCCGGCGCCATCCACGCCGCGCATCCCGACGACCTCGACGTCGACAGGGTCGCCCCGCGCCTGCGAGCAGCGATGCTCAGCGAGGGCTCGCTCGAGAAGGCCGTGCTCACCATCCGCGAGGCGGCGCCGGCCGGTTCTGCGGTGCAGGGCATCGTCGGAGGCGTCTTCGGCCTGGTGCGCGCACTGCACCACTCCCTGACCCACGACCTCGCCGACCGCGTCGAGATCGCGCTGTCGACGCCGGTGGAGCAGATGGATGCCGGCGGCATCACCCTCGCAAACGGCACCCGCCACCCCGCCGACGCGGTCATCCTCGCGGCCGGGCTCGACCGAAGCCCGGGCATCCCGATCATCGTCGCCACCCTCGTGGTGCGCTGCGCCGCCCTCGACCCGGCACCTCGTGGCTCGGGCGTGCTCGTCGCGCCGGGCGCACACGGGGTGCGGGCGAAGGCGATCACGCACCTCACCGCGAAATGGGAGTGGGTGCGCGAGAGTGCAGACGGCGCCCACATCCTGCGACTGTCGTACGAGGGCGACGCCCCCGCGGATGACGCGGCGCTGCAGCATCAGGCCAGGCGTGACGCCGAGCGGCTGCTCGGGGTGACCATCGCCGACACGGAGGTCATCGCCTTCGACAGGGTCACCTGGCGGGGACCGGCCCCGACGGGCACGCCCGTGTCAACCCCTGCCGGAGTGGTGCGGGTGGGCGAACTGATCTCCGGCACCGGTTTGGCGGCCGTGATCAGCCATTCGTCGCTTGAGGCCGAGAGAATCCGCGACAGACTCGTCGCAGACGCCGCACTACGCTTGGGTGGAGACTTGTAGCGTCGTTCGGGAGACCCGGAGGCGCGGGATGGAGTGGGCATGCGCGGAAAACTGTTGCTCGTCACCGGTGTGGCCGTCGGATACGTGCTCGGCAGCCGAGCCGGACGCAAGCGGTACGACCAGATCGCCAAGGCGAGCAGTTCGATCTGGCACAGCAGGCCGGTCCAGACTCAGGTCGACCGCATCGGTGACTTCGCCAAAGACAACGCGCCGATGGTCGTCGACCTGGTGGGCGGCGCCGCCAAGAAGCTCGTCGGTGGGTCGACGGCGGAGAAGAAGACGCCCGTGCGTCGCAAGCCCGCGGCGAAGCGACCGCCCGGCGCCCCGGCATCCCCGTCGGAATGACCGCCTCCCCGGGCGACCACACGACAGACCGACACGGAGACAGCATGACCGACACGACGACCTCCACGAAGAAGCGGTCGCTCTTCACGCTGATCGGCGAGATCCCGACCCTCGTCACCGACCTGGTGAAAGCGGAGATCGATCAACTCAAGTCCGAGATGATCGGCAAGCTGAAGGCGCTGGGCATCGGCGGGGCGCTCATCGCCGTCGCCGCCGTCATCCTGTTGTTCATGGTCGGCGTGCTGTTGACTGCCGCCGTTCTGGCGCTCTCGCTGGTGATGCCCGGCTGGCTCGCGGCCCTCCTCGTGGCCCTGGTGCTGCTGATCACCGCCGCGATCATCGGTTTCGTCGGCTACAAGAAGCTCATGGGGGGCATCCCGCCGGTTCCGGAGAACACCATCGCGAGCGTCAAGCGCGATATCGACACGATCAAGGGGATGGCCAAGTGACCGATCCGATGAGCACCGCAGACATCCAGAGCAAGGTCGCGCAGACCCGCGCCCAGCTCGAGAACACCCTCGACGAGATCGAGGACAAACTGAACGTGCCCAAGCAGCTCGGCATCGCCGCGAAGCGGGCGAGGGCCGCCTACGAGAACGATCCGGCTCCGTGGATCGCGGGGGTCGGCGCGGCCGTTGCCGTGGTCGGCGGAATCGTGGTGTGGGCCGTGACCGCACGCAAGTGACCTCCCCCGGTGTCGCCCGCGGAGAGCGGGCATGCCTCGACCGGGGGAGAATGGAACCATGACAGACACGGCGCCACGCGGTCAGGACCAGGATCTCGGCTACACCCTGTGGGCGGTCTTGCGACGGGGGCCGCTCACCGAGGCGCTGCCCGGCGCCGACCTCCCGATCCTCATCGAGAAGCTCGATGCGACCGTCGGGATGTTGGCTGCCGAAGCCGTCGTCGTGCGGGGCTTCTACGACGTCTCGGGGTTGCGCTCCGACGCCGACCTCATGATCTGGCTGCACGGGCCGTCACCCGAGCGCCTCCAGTCCGGGCTGCGTGAGCTGCGACGCACACCGCTGCTGCGCACCCTCGAGCCCACGTGGAACGCGATGGGGGTGCACCGCGACGCCGAGTTCTCGGCCAACCACCTACCGGCCTTCATGAAGGGCAAGGAGCCGGAGGCGTGGCTCACCGTCTACCCGTTCGTGCGGTCGTTCGAGTGGTATCTGCTGCCCGAAGACGAGCGCAAGGCGATGCTCGGCGACCACGGCCGCAAAGGCTCGCAGTATCCCCAGGTGCTCGCCAACACCGTCGCGTCGTTCGCACTCGGCGACTACGAGTGGATCCTGGCGCTCGAAGCCCCGGACCTCGTCGACCTCGTCGACCTCATGCGCCACCTCCG
>JBEANR010000020.1:0-5364 GCA_041165365.1 Actinomycetota bacterium
GTCAGGAAGGGCCGCCGCGAATACTCCAGATTCAAGAGCTACACCGAGACGCTCGATCGGCAGCGGATGTTTCGCAGATGGCTTCGCGACTCTGTGACCTGGTTCGGCGGATCGACGATCGTCGTGCTCCTCCTCTCGGCGCAGTTCATCTCCCCGATGCTCGAGCAGGTGCGGCGGACAGGATGGGTCGCTGCTGTGCGTGAGCGGTTCGCGGAGTCCGACCTCGGTGTCGCGGTGGTGATCGGAATCGTCGTCGTGGCGCTCGGCGGCGGCATCCTCGCCATCGTGCTCGCGCGGAAGACCGAGACCGTCGCGACCGTGGGCGACATCGCGGCACTCCTGCCGCGCAACCGCGTCGAGCTCGGATACGGCGCAGCCCTGTCCGTCAATGCGGGCATCGTCGAGGAACTGCTCTTCAGGCTCGGGCTCACTGCACTCGTGTTCGGCGTCACCGGGGATGCCTGGATCGCGATCGGCATCTCGCTCGCCGTGTTCGGCCTACTACACGTCTACCAGGGAATCGCAGGCGTCATCGGGTCGACGGTGATCGGTGCTGTGCTGATGGCTCTGTACCTCGGAACGGGCAGCATCGTCGCGGCGATCGTGGTGCACGCGCTCATCGACCTGAGATCTCTCGTGCTCATCCCGATGGTGGTCTCCGGGGTGCATCGGGTGCCCGGGACCGTCACCGGACGGGCTAGCGAGAAGCAGGCTGGCGAGGAGCAGGCTGGCGAGGAGCGCTGAGTGATGTCACTGCCAGCACCGCTTGGTCGACGGCGGCGATCGCGGCAACCACCTCGCCTTCGGTGATGGTCGTCGGAAAGCTGAACCTGACGCTCGTCTGCGCCACCTCCGGGCGGACTCCGAGTGCGAGCAGAACCGGTGACGGCCCGTCGTGGCCCGCCGCGCACGCGGATCCGCTCGAGCAGACCACTCCCCTGCGCTCGAGTTCGAGAAGCACGGCCTCGCCGCTCGTGCCCGGGAAGCACATCGAGGCGAGTCCTGGCAGGCGGCGGGTCGGGTGGCCGGTGAGCACCACGCCCGGCACGCGGGCGACGACACCCGCGGTGAACCTGGCGCGGAGCCGCGTCATCCGCTCCGCCACCTCGGCTCTCTCCGACTCGGCGAGTCTGAGGGCGGTGGCGAGACCGACCGCGGCGGCGACGTTCTCGGTGCCGCTGCGTCGCCCCCGCTGCTGACCTCCGCCGTGGATGAGGGGTTCGATCGGCACACGACCGCGCACGACGAGGAGCCCCATGCCCTTCGGGGTGCCGAACTTGTGACCGGAGAGCGACAGGGCATCGACCCCGAGGTCATCCATCCGCAGCGGGAGCACCCCGGCGGCCTGCACGGCATCGGTGTGGAACGGGATGCCGGCGGCGCGCGTGATCGCGGCGAGCTCGGCGATCGGCTGCACTGTGCCCACTTCGTTGTTGGCGTAGGCGATGGAGACGAGCGCGGCATTCCCGCGCGCCAGTGCACTCGCGAGATCGCTCGGATCGATGAGGCCGTGCGCATCGACGGGGAGCATGCACACCTCGAATCCGTGCAGGCGACGGAGATGGTCGACGGAGTCGAGAACGGCCTCATGCTCGATCGGGGTCGTGACGACGAGTCGTCGCTCCTGGCCCGGTCGTCGATCGATTCGGAGGCACGCGAGGGCGATGCCCTTGACGGCGAGATTGTCGGACTCGGACCCACCCGAGGTGAACACGATGTCGCCCGGGCGGCATCCGACGGTGTCTGCGAGGTCGGCGCGGGCCTCGGCGAGCACCGCCGCGGCCTCCTCGCCCACGGTGTGTGCGCTCGACGGATTGCCGAACGTGCCCACCAGATGGGGCCACATCGCCTCGAGCACCTCGGGTCGCACGGGCCTCGTTGCGGCGGTGTCGAGATAGAGCAGCCTGTCGAGAGTGCTCATCAGGCGGAGACCGTGATGTCGAGCCCGAGATCGAGGGCGGGAGCACTGTGGGTGAGGGCCCCGGATGAGATCACGTCCACTCCGGTCTCGGCGATGGCGCCGACGGTCTCGAGGGTCACGGTGCCGCTCGCTTCGACGATCGCGCGGCCGGCCACGAGGGCGACACCTGCTCTGAGATCGTCGAGGTCGAAGTTGTCGAGCATGATCGTGTCCACTCCCGCCGCGAGCACCGGTTCGATCTGATCGAGTCTGTCGACCTCGACTTCGAGGTGGGTGGTGTGCCCGAGCTGCGCGCGAGCGTGGATCAGCGCTTCGGTGATCGAGAGGCCGCGAGCCTGCAGCACGGCGAGGTGGTTGTCCTTGGCCATGACGGCGTCCGAGAGTCCGAAGCGGTGGCTGCGCCCTCCCCCGCACAGCACGGCATGCTTCTCGAACGCACGGAGCCCCGGAGTCGTCTTGCGGGTGTCGGCGATGCGGGCGTCGGTGTGCGCCACCGCCGCGACGAATCTGCTCGTGAGGGTCGCGATGCCGCTCATCCTCTGCACGAAGTTGAGGGCGACCCGCTCTGCGGTCAGCACAGAGCGAGCAGGGCCGTGAACCCGGGCGAGGTCGTCTCCGGCGTCGAAAGCCGCGCCGTCGGCGAGAAGAATTGTCACCTCGATCGTCGGGTCGGTGAGAGTCATGGCTGCCGCGAAGACGTCACCTCCGCTGAAGACGCCGGCGACTCGAGCGGTGAGGGTCGCCGAAGCGACGGCGTCGGTCGGGATGAGCACTCTCGACGTGAGGTCGCCGTAGGGCGCATCCTCGTCGAGCGCCGCGCCGACGACGGCGGCGATGAGCCGTGGAGTCACCATGCGGGCTCCAGGCGTGCTTCTTCGGTGTGCCTGTCGGATCCGAGGCGAGCGGTGTCTGCTCCAGCGCTCGCGATGTCTGCTCGAGTGATCGCGGTCGCCGTGTCGTCGGATCGGAAGTGCGCCCCGACCGAGCCGGTTCTGGCGAGCGCGGCGTCGACGACGGCCACTCCGAGCTCGAGAAGTGAGCGGTCTTCGATCTCGGTGACCGAGGTCGGCGAGGCGCTTCCCCGCTTCGTCGTCCACCCGGCGAGTGTGCGTGCGGCTTCGCCGAGCCCGCGGTCGTCGCGGATCAAGCCCACGTGAGACCAGAGGAGTCGCTGGAGGGCGCTGCGGCTGAAGGGCGCGGTCGTGGCCGGCAAGTCGAAGGATGGCCCGGACGCGTGCGCGGCGGCCACCGTCCCGATGGTCGACGTCGACTCTCCGATCCGGCCTCGCGGGCCGGTCGCGCCCCTCGGCCACGGTCGCCCGAGTGCCGCCGCCGCCCTCGCTCCGAAGACCGCGCCCTCGATGAGCGAGTTCGACGCGAGCCTGTTCGCTCCGTGCACCCCGGTGCGGGCGCACTCACCGACGGCGAACAAGCCCAGCAGGCTCGATCTGCCGTCGAGGTCGACATCGATGCCGCCCATCATGTAGTGCGCAGCCGGAGTCACCGGCACGGTCTCCTCCGTCCAGTCGATGCGGTGGCCGCGCAACTCGGAATCGATCGTCGGGAAGCGCTCGCGCAGGAACGATGCTCCCAAATGCCGGGCGTCGAGCCGAATCGGGAGCCCACCCTGCTTCTGCATGGTGAGGGCCATGGTGCGCGCGACGACGTCTCGAGGGGCGAGCTCGGCGTCGTCGTGCTCCGAGAGCATGAACCTGTCGCCGTCGCGATCGAGCAGCACGGCACCCTCACCGCGCACCGCCTCGGAGATCAGGAAGTTCACCGGCCCCGCGAGGGCGGTCGGATGGAACTGCACGAACTCGAGATCTGCCAGACCGGCTCCCGCGCGGGCCGCGGCGGCGATCCCGTCTCCTGTGGCCTCGAGTGGATTGGTCGTGTGGGTGAACAATCGGCCCGCTCCACCCGTGGCCATGACGACCACGTCCGCCGCGATGCTCACGACTCTCCCTCCTGGCTCGAGCGCAGTCATCCCGACGACCCTCCCCCCGTCGAGCAGCAGGTCGAGGAGTGCGTGGTGTTCGAGGATACGGATGTCGCGAAATCTCACTCGAGCGGCGAGCGCCCTCGCAATGGCGGCTCCCGTGGCATCCCCTCCGGCCCGCAGCACTCTCGCGCGGGAGTGGGCCGCCTCGAGCGCGAGGGCGAATCCACCCGTCACCGGATCGCGATCGAAGCGCACGCCGCTCGCCACGAGCTCGTCGATGCGATGCGGAGCCTCGTTCACGAGCACGCGCACGGCCGCCGGATCGCAGAGCCCGGCACCGGCGACGATCGTGTCCGCGAAGTGACTCGCGACCGAGTCGGCCGTGGAGTCGGCGGCGGACTCTGCGGCAGAGCCGGGTGGTGGCGAGACGGCGGGGGTGACCGCGGGGGTCACCGCGGCGATGCCGCCTTGCGCCCACCGGGTGTTGCCGTCTCCGAGAGCTCCTTTGGTGACGAGGGTCACATCGTGGTGTTCACTCGCGTGCAGGGCTGCCGTGAGACCAGCGATGCCACTGCCGACGACGATCACACCGAGTCGGGTGGCCATCAGGCGTTCCTCGCCGCGGGGAGCGCCGCGAGCATCCGTTCGAGCGCGATCCGAGCGGAGTCGGCGTCGGCGTCGGCGACCTGGATGCGGTTCACCGTCTCGCCCGTCACGAGCCTCTCGAGCACCCACGCGAGGTATCCGGGATGGATGCGATACATCGTCGAGCACGGGCAGATCACGGGGTCGAGGCAGAAGATCGTGTGGTGCGGATGCTGCGCCGCCAATCGTCGGACCAGGTTGATCTCGGTGCCGATCGCGAACGTCGTGCCGCTCGGCGCCGCCTCGATCGCCTTCACGATGTAATCTGTGGAGCCTGCTTCATCCGCGGCGTCGACCACGGGTGACGGGCACTCCGGATGCACGATGACGCGCACTCCTGGATGCTCTCGCCGGGCATCCGCGATCTGGTCGACGGTGAAGCGCTTGTGCACCGAGCAGAAACCATGCCAGAGGATGACCTTGGCGTCTCGGAGCTGCTCGACGGTGTTGCCTCCGAGGGGCTTGTTCGGGTTCCACAGCGGCATCTGCTCGAGCGGGACGCCCATCGCCTTGGCCGTGTTGCGGCCGAGGTGCTGATCGGGGAAGAACAGCACGCGGCGACCACGGGCGAACGCCCACTCGAGCACGGTGCTCGCGTTCGAGGAGGTGCAGACGATTCCGCCGTTGCGTCCGCAGAATGCTTTGAGCGCGGCCGAGGAGTTCATGTAAGTCACCGGGATGACGGGGGCGAGTCCGTCGGCATCCGCGCGGCTCATCCCGTCGAACACCTCGTCCAGTTGCTCCCAGCATTCGGCGACGCTGTCGGCATCGGCCATGTCGGCCATCGAGCAGCCGGCCGCGAGGTTCGGGAGAATGACCGACTGGTGCGCGCCGGAAAGCAGGTCGGCGGTCTCGG
>JBEANR010000021.1:0-2746 GCA_041165365.1 Actinomycetota bacterium
CTGTGGTGCCCTACGCCAGCTCCTCGATCGTGATCGCCGCATTGATGAGCGCGAGGTGGGAGAGCGCCTGAGGCAGGTTGCCGACGAAGTCGTGGGTGTCGGCATCCATCATCTCGGCGTAGAGACCCACATCGTTCGCCAGTTCAGCGAGTTCGTTCATCCGTTCGCACGCCTCAGCCACCCGCCCGACACACGCGAGGGCGCCGGCGAGCCAGAACGCACATGCGACGAAGGTGCCCTCCTCGTTCTGCATGCCCGAGTAGCGGTAGAGCAGCGGGCCGCGCCCCAGCTCGGCCTGGAGGGCGTCGATCGTGCGCGACATCCGCTCACCGCGTTCGAAACCGCTCGGGGCGTGCAGCAGGATCGACGCGTCGAGATCTTCGCAGCCGGGGTAGATCACGTAGGCGCCACGGGACTCCGACCAGCAGTTCGACTGCACCCACTCGGCGATACGATCACGCTCGGCAGCCCACCGCTCCGATCCACCGGGGATCTGAATCAGATGTACAGTGCTCGCGCTCCTGAGGACCTTGTCGACGGTGCTAGATCGGAGTATGTTTCGGTTCGTATGCAGAACTCTGATCCAACGGAGGAAAGCGCATGAAGACGGCCAGATCTCTCACTCTCACACTCGCTCTCGCCATGGCCATGGGACTCGGGATGGTGACCCCCTCGCACGCGGGTGACCGAGACGACGGCTACGTGTCGACCGTTGTAGTGCCCGCATCTACGTCTGTTGCAGGAGGGACCGTATCTTCTAGCCTCCGACTCACCTTTGACCAGCCCAAACCGAAGCAAGAGGCAGACGCGTTCGCATCGCAATTGAAGCAGTCCATGGCCGAATCGGTTCAAGCCGCACAACAGGAAGCGTCCCGAGCCGCAGCGGTCCGAGGGCTGAACTGTAACAGCGGCTTCACGGTGATTGACACCAACGGAACATTCGCCGTGCAGTGGGCGTGCGGATCGACGAATGTCCCATGGGGATACAGACTTTCGACTGCGGTTCAGTTAATAGTGGTCGGAACGGTCGCGGAGCGGAGGATGGACTGGGCCGTGAATGGAGTGAGCCGTGGTCGGCAGGCTCCCCATCCTGCAGTTCCGGCCGGATACCAGTTCCATGGCACCTTTTCTAATGTCGCCGCCGGAAGGACGGTCAACTGGAATGACACAATCTCGTTCAGATTCAACGGAGGGTCTGGATTGGTGTCAATCCAGGGCGCTTTCAAACTCATTTAGGGATCCCATGGAATCCGAGGCGACAGAGGCCTTCAGCCTTACATCCTTCGCGGCTTCCCCGTTCGCAACAGTTGTGCTTCCCCAAATCGCGAAGTTGCTTCTCCCCGGTGAATTGGCGGGAGTGTCACTGCGGGTTTCTCCAAGCGACCGTGAATTGAATGTTCAAGATCCGCCCGCGGGCGTCCGTTGCACGATGACGCTTCTCGCCGTGGACGAGCAGTTCGAGCTTGATCTATTCGACTCGAATGTTCTCGAGACTGACGACAACCTCGGCAGCCGCGTCTACGAGGAGCTTCAGACGTGGATCGCAGAAAGCACGTTCGGCTGGGGCCAGTTGCGCAAGTAGCGAGAAAACCGTCGGATAGCCGCAAGCCCTACGCGAGCTCCTCGATCGTGATCGCCGCATTGATGAGCGCGAGGTGGGAGAGCGCCTGAGGCAGGTTGCCGACGAAGTCGTGGGAATCGGCATCCATCATCTCGGCGTAGAGACCCACATCGTTCGCCAGTTCGGCGAGTTCGTTCATCCTTTCGCACGCCTCATCAACCCGCCCGACACACGCGAGAGCGCCGGCGAGCCAGAACGCACACGCGACGAAGGTGCCCTCCTCGTTCTGCATACCCGAGTAGCGGTACAGCAGCGGGCCGCGCCCCAGCTCGGCCTGGAGGGCGTCGATCGTGCGCGACATCCGCTCACCACGTTCGAAACCGCTCGGGGCGTGCAGCAGGATCGACGCGTCGAGATCTTCGCTGCCGGGATAGATCACGTAGGCGCCACGGGACTCCGACCAGCAGTTCGACTGCACCCACTCCGCGATGCGATCACGCTCGGCCGCCCACCGCTCCGACCCGCCGGGGATCTGCCCGAGATCCGCGAGGTGCACCGCACCCTCGAGAGCCTGCCAGCAGCCGAGCTTCGAGGTCGTGTAGTGCTGCTCGTCCTGCAGCTCCCAGATGCCGGCGTCGCGTTTCTGCCAGAGGTCGCAGGCCTGATCCGCGAGCTGCGCGAGCAGTCGACCGGTATCGGCGTCGAGCACGTTGCCGTCGTCGACGTAGGCCCGCACCACGTCGAACAGGTCGCCGAAGCATCCGAGTTGCAACTGGTGGCGTGCATCGTTGCCCACGGCGGCGGGGCCGACCCCGCGCCATCCGTCGACCTCCCGCTGCTCCTCGCCTTCGGGCAACTCACCGTCGAGGGTGTAGAAGACCGAGAGCTCAGGGCCGTGGGCGCGGATGGTCGTGAGCAGCCACGAGACCGCGGCGTGGGTCTCCTCGCGGAGTCCGAAGCGGATGAGCGCGTGCACCGTGTAGGCGAGATCGCGCACCCAGGCGAATCTGTAGTCCCAATTCTTGCCGCCCTCCATCGACTCGGGGAGGGATGTCGTGGCCGCCGCCGCGATCGCTCCGGTCGGGCTGTGCACCAGCAGTTTCAAAGCGAGCGCGCTGCGCTGCACGACGTCGGACCAGCGCCCGTCGTAAGAGAACTCGCGCGACCAGAACTTCCAGTTGTCGA
>JBEANR010000022.1:0-5318 GCA_041165365.1 Actinomycetota bacterium
ATGCCGCGGTCGAGACCGAGCGCCCACTCGGAGCGATCGCGGGCACCGAGAGCGACGGCACCCTGACCGACGACGCGCTCAGCGGCGAGGCCTTCGATGACGCGGTCGACGCCGTCGCGGCCGCCGAGGAGGACGTCGAGGTCGATCCGTACCAGGCGTTCCGCACCGAGCTGCGTGCCAAGCCGGGCAAGTGGTACGTGATCCACTCGTATGCGGGCTTCGAGAAGCGCGTGAAGCAGAACATCGAGAACCGCAAGGTGTCGATGTCGATGGAGGAGTACGTCTACGAGGTCGAAGTGCCGATGGAAGACGTCGTCGAGATCAAGAACGGCCAGCGCAAGCTCGTCAACCGCGTGCGCATCCCCGGATACGTGCTCGTGCGCATGGACCTCAACGAAGACAGCTGGTCGGTCGTGCGTCACACTCCCGGCGTCACCGGCTTCGTGGGCAACTCGCACAACCCGACGCCGCTGCGTTTCGAGGAGGCGTTCTCGATGTTGAAGAGCCTCGTGCAGATCGTCGAGGCCCCGGTCAAGGCCGGAGCCAAGGGCAGCCGCACCACCGCGCGCTCGATTCCGCAGGAAGTCGACTTCGAGATCGGCGAGACCATCACGATCAAGGAGGGCTCGTTCGCCGGGCTCCCCGGATCGATCAGCGAGATCAAGCCCGAGAGCGGCAAGCTCACCGTGCTCGTCTCCCTGTTCGAGCGCGAGACCCCGGTCGAGCTCAGCTTCGATCAGGTCACGAAGCTGTAGCAATAGGGCTTCGGATGCCCCGTCGACTCTCGTCGGCGGGGCATTCCATATCAGCGCGAGAGACGGAACCGACTGGGCTTGACCTAAGCCCAGGGTACTTTGGTACTGTGGCACCAGCCCGCGAAGGCGTCGACCGCCCATCTCGCCGATTGCTCCCGATCCAGAGGACTCCCACCATGGCTACCGTCAGCCCGATCAAAGTCGATGCCGCGACCGACAGACTCATTTCCGACGCCGCACATTTTCTCGGCCGCACCAAGAAAGACATCGTTGACGTAGCAGTGCGCGACTATGTCGAAGCGCACAGAAGCGAGATGAGCGAGGCGATCCGGGCCTCGCTCGCCCGCCTTGACGGTTCCAATGCCGCCGTTGTTGTAGAGATCACAGGACTCAGCCGTGACGAGCTAGATGACTTGGGCGGTGTTCCCGAGCGCTGACGGTTGTCATCAGTATGGTGATCAACTGTGAGTGAAATTCCGACATCGGTTCGACCGACGAAACGCTGCCTTGACGACCTTGCTGTCCCCATTCCTGATCTCGGCGAACGGCTCAGTGACGCAGAGCATCCGTTGGTGATGAAGGCGCAGCAAACGCCAGTTCACGTCGCCGTCGGAAGCGCTGAAACGGTCAAGTCGCTCACGGACCGGCGCTGGTTCAAGGTCAAGACTTCGCACTTTCGCGGTGTCGCTGGCGCCGTGGGCGATGAGATGCCGTCAGACCTTGCGCAGTTCGATCAGCAGTGGTGGCTGTGTGCGGGTGGAGTCCGCAGCGAAGACTCACCGCAACTCGACTTCTACGCGAAGCTGAAGGCTGAGGCCCATCGCGCCGGACCGCATTCCTGCTCAACTGAGTTTCTGCTGCCCGTCGCTTGGGATCACCGACGGCTCAGCGCCGAGGCTGCAGTGAATGCCGTTCGGGTTATCCACGAGCTGGTGCTTGATGCCGCAGCCGAGTCGCTGATCAATTCGGACATCCGCGGATTCACGATCGGCGATCGTGATGTACGCGTGCGCATCAAAGTGCATCGTGACGGGCAGGCGTATATCGCGATCGGCGCGGTGGGCTCCATCGATGCCGCGTTCGTGGTGACACTGCTCAGCGCGATCCCATCGATACCCTCCGACGATTGGATGGCGGAGCCTGCCGGAGGTCTCGAGATCGACCCCGAGCACGGTGAAATCCTCTGGTCAACGATGCTTCCGCCGCAGGTGCAACAGACGATCGCCACGCGAGGATCCCTGCAGTAGAAAACGACCGAGCCTCTAGGCTGAACGCAGGATTCGGTATCTACGGGGAGCACCACTACGCATGGTAGACAGCAACAACGGGACTGCTGCACGGATAGGTGACATCTGGTCTGGCTTGCCCGCGGGGGGCGGCCTGGAAGGATGCCATCATGCCCAAGCCCTACCCCACAGAGTTCCGTGACGACGTCGTGCGCGTTGCGCGGGGCCGTGAGCCCGGAGTGACGATCGAGCAGATCGCGACGTGCGCTACCAGGATGCGGTGGACAGCAATGACGGCGAGGAGCGCGATCGGCTCGAGCTGTTCCGATCCGACCTCACGGCCTACGTCAACGCCTACGACTTCCTCTCCCAGGTGCTGGACTACGAGGACACGTCCGTCGAGAAGTTCGCCATCTTCGCTCGCGCCTTGGCGCGCGTCATCCGCGAGGACACCCGCCGTAGTCCGATCGACTTGATCGGCGTCGAGCTGATCGGCTTCGGTATCCGCAAGAAAGCGACGGAAGACCTGGGCCTGACGGGTGGCGGAGAGCTCGATCCGCTGACTCACGCCGGAACCGCCGCTCCCGTCGACCCGGTGCTCGCCTCGCTGATGGAAGCCGTGTCACAGCTCAACCAGCTGTTCGACGACAACACCTTCACCGACGCCGACGCCCTCGGCATCTTCACCCACGTGAAGGGCAAGATCGCCGAGGACGCGCGGCTGGTGACCCAGCGCGACGCCAATTCCGAACCGCAGTTCCTGGCCAGCCCGGACTTGAAACCAGCCGTGGTGAACGCGCTCATCACCGCCGCGACCAATCACCGGGGGATGACCGACGAGCTGCTCGACGACGACGCGAAGCTGCGGCGCTTCGTCGAGATCATCGGGCGAGCGCTGTATCGAGGCCGGGGGAGTGCGGCGTAGTCGATGCAGCGCATTGCATTCCATTGCTACTCGATGTGGGGATTTAACTTCCAGCGGTCGGCGCCCGGATCTACCCTGTGACAGGGGGTTTTCGATGCGAATCGCTTATGTCGATGACACGCAGCAAAACGGCAAGCGCGAGGGCATGGGCAGGCTCGTGGGCCTCGGAGCGGTCATCTTCAACGAGGAGAACATTCAGCCGTTCGCCGACTCATTCAGAGCGACCTATGAGTCGTTCGGGGTCCCTCACGAGGTGGAGTTGAAATGGTCCAATTCGCAGGGCAGGAACTGGTACCGCGATACCAAGAACACAAGCATTCAGACGCCGCTTCGCCAAGCGGTACTCACCGCCGCCGCGGAACATGCGGTGAAGGTGATCGTCGTGGTCTGGGATCTCGACGGTGGCGTCGCAACAGCGGGAGGAGAAGGTCCTGAGGATGCGGTTGTCACCTTTATGTTCGAACGTATCTCGATGCAGATTGAGAACTCGGGGCAGCGCGGGATCATCGTGTTCGACAAGCCGGGCGGCGATCACCGGGACGAAGACGACTGGCTGACGGGACGGAGCGAGATGGTTCGCGTCGGAACCGACTATGTGAAACCGAATGCGATTGTGACGCAGGTGTTGACGGCCCCGTCTCATCTTCACCCGCATCTTCAGCTGGCGGATCTGATCGCAGGAAGCGTCACTGCGGCCGTCGCAGGTAACAGACATGGACTCCAACTGGTCCCGCTCATCGAGCCATTGTTTTGCCGAGGCATTCATGGCATCCCGCAGACTGGCCTCAAGCTCTACCCCGACAACCTCGGTAATCTGCATCATTGGGTGCATGGGGCACGCACGTTGAGGCATCGGTCATCCAGAGTGACCTTGCCGAACAAGCACTGGCGTTACTCCGAAGACGACGGTCTGGGTCGGGCATCAGCCGCCCGATGAGGTGCAGTCCGTCTCCCGATACAGCGAGCGGGACTCATTTCTCAACGACTACCGACATAAGAGTTAGACGCACCAATGTCAGTGGTCGGGTATCTACTGAAGGCATGGAGATCGAGAACCCGATTCGGCAGTTGTGGAGACTGCCAGATATGGAGCAGAGCCCACTGTGCGGGGACCTCGATCTCGCGGTGATCGATCTCGAAGAGGGCGACGCACTGCTCGACGGTCTGCAGCAGGCTCAGCGCGACCAGGCTCACGGCTGCCGCGTTCAGGTTCGCGCAGGTCGATCGTTTCCGTCGGCACCGTGAGGCGTCGCCAGCAGCGCGGCGCGATGCGGACGGGATGTTCGCCCGGGCTCTGCGTGCCGAGCTCGCAGCGGCATTGCGGCTTCCCGAGCGGTCGGTCGAGACTCTGCTCGCGCGGGCTCGGATTCTCGTGAACGATCTGCCCGCTACGCTTTCCGCGCTGAGACGCGGTCGATTCTCGGAGCGGCACGCGGTGATCATCGCCGACGAATCCGTCGGCCTCGACGACAAAGAGCGGGCCGAGTTCGAGCGGCGAGTCCTCCCCGAGGCAGAGCGGCTGAGGGCGGCACTGTTCGAGCGCAAAGCACGTCAGATCCGCGAGCTCGTGCACGGCGCAGACCTCGCCGCGCGACATGAGGATGCTCGTGCCAGGCGCGAGGTGACCATCGACCCGGGCCGAGACGGCATGGGGTGGCTCACCGCGTATCTGCCCAACCCCGAGCTGATGGCGATCGACAACACGCTCAACGCGATTGCCCGCTCGCTGCAGGTCGACGGCGAGCAGCGCACACTGCCGCAGTTGAAGAGCGATGCGTTCACCGACATCCTGCTCGACGACGGGCGGCTGCTGCCTCCCGGAGAGTCGGAGACCGAGCTGAGGGCGCCGGTCGCCCACCGAGGAATCCGCGCCGAGGTCTCCGTCACCGTGCCCGTGCTCACCCTCCTCGGGCGGTCCACCGAGCCGGCGACACTCGAGGGATCCTGCCCGCTCGACCCTGAGACGGCTCGCGCTATCGCCGGCACCGCGACAGGTTTCACCCGTATCCTCACCCATCCGGAGACGGGGGTCACGCTCTCGTTCGGCAAAGACCGGTACGCGGTCCCGCCCGAGCTCAAACGGTATCTGCGGGAGCGCGACGCGACCTGCCGCTTCGTCGGTTGTGCTCGACGCGCGCGGTTCTGCGACATCGACCACACCATCCCGTGGGCGGGCGACGGGCTGACCGCCCACGACAACCTCGCGCACCTGTGCCGCGGGCACCGTAAGACGAAGGATGCCGGGTGGCAGGTGACACAGGCCCGCGACGGCTCAGGTGCCCTCACGTGGACGAGCCCGTTGGGCCGCGATTACCAGACCGAGGTCGCCATGTCGCTCGGCGGCGCATCCGCAGCCCCGTCCACATGGATCGACGACCCGCCTCCATTCTGATCGGCGTGGCCAAGATGTCG
>JBEANR010000023.1:0-4112 GCA_041165365.1 Actinomycetota bacterium
CTCGGCGATCACGTTACGGATGACCTGCGGGTAGTCGACATCCGCTCCTGCGTCTGTGGCGGTGACATCGCCGAAGGTGTCGAGTCCGAGTTCGAGCTGCTTGGCCATGCTGTGTCTCCCGATGTGTCATTCATGCAAACGTATACTCCAGTGAACCGCGGACGTGGTCGACCTATTCCCGCGAGCTTCGCGCAAGGTAGCGCGCGGCGGGAGAAACCTCCGCGCGGCGGGAGGAACAACCCCCTCCACCACGGGTCTTCTCCCTCCGCTGTCACGCCTCAGACCGAGCGGACGGAGAAAGCATCACGCGGCGGGAGAAACAACTCCCGCCATAGGTGCGTTTCTCCCGCCGCTCGTGCTGTTTCCGCGGAGAGACCGCGCGCGCATCCTTCCGACGAAGGCGTCACTCTCGTCGCGCGTCAGCACCGACGGGAAGAACCGCATCACCTCGACGTCGGCGTTCAGGGCGGCGAACGGCTCGAGGTCGTCGTCTCGCCAGTGCCGCAGCAGCAACCGTGGAGTTCGGATGTCGCGCTCAGGCAGCGATCGCGTCGAGAAGCTGTTGTCCATACTTCTCCAGCTTGTTGTCGCCGACCCCCGTGACCGTGCCGAGTTGCTCCAGGGTCGTCGGGCGCCCCGTCGCGATCTCGCGCAGCGTCGCGTCGTGGAAGATGACGTACGCGGGCACCCCCTGTTCCTTCGCCGCGGCGGCGCGCCAGGCGCGGAGCTGTTCGAACACCGGGATCGCCTCGGCAGGCAGGTCGACGACCGCACCCCTGGCTTTCTTCGACGCGGCGCGCACCGGGCCCGTCTCACGTCGCAGCGAGACGCTGCGGCCACCAGACAACACCTCGGAACTGGCCTCGGTGATGCCGAGTGTGCCGTACTCCCCGGTCACCGCCAGCAATCCCTGCGCGAGAAGCTGTCTCACGACGCCGCGCCACTCCTGCTCCGAGAGCTCGGTGCCGATACCGAACGTGCTGATCGACTCGTGCCGGTTCTGCAGCACCTTCGGCGTCGACTTTCCGAGAAGGATGTCGATCAGCTGACCCGCGCCATAGCGCTGATTGCGTTCGCGATGCAGCCTCACAACGGTCGAGAGCAGCTTCTGCGCGGCCACCGTGCCGTCGATCGTCTCCGGCGGGGCCAGGCAGGTGTCGCAGTTGCCGCACGGGGTCGCGGCTTCTCCGAAGTACCCGAGCAGCTGCATCCGTCTGCACTGAACCGTCTCGCAGAGGGCGAGCATCGCATCGAGGTGGGCACTGAGTTGGCGTCGGTGGGCGAGATTCTCTGATTCTGTCGCCTGCGGTGAGCCTGTCGAATCATCGATCATGCGTCGCTGCTGCACCACGTCTTGCAGGCCATAGGCGAGCCAGGCCGTCGAGGCGAGGCCGTCACGCCCCGCACGTCCGGTCTCCTGGTAGTACCCCTCGACGGATTTCGGCAGGTCGAGGTGCGCGACGAACCTGACATCGGGCTTGTCGATGCCCATGCCGAACGCGATCGTGGCGACCATGACGATGCCGTCGTTCCGCAGGAACCGCGACTGGTTCGCCGCCCGCACCTCGGCGGGCAGCCCAGCGTGATACGGCAGCGCGGGGATGCCCTGCGCGACCAGGAACTCGGCGGTCTTCTCGACCGACGCCCGCGACAGGCAGTACACGATCCCCGCGTCACCGGCGTGCTCGGAGCGGATCAGCTGCAGAAGCTGCTGCTGCGGCTGGTTCTTCGCGGCGATGCGGTACTGGATGTTGGGGCGATCGAAGCTCGCGACGAAATGCTTCGCGTCCCCGAGTTGCAGGCGCTCGGCGATCTCGGTGTGGGTGCGCTCGGTCGCCGTCGCGGTGAGGGCGATGCGCGGAACATCCGGCCACCGTTCGTGCAGCACGGACAGCCGCAGGTAGTCGGGCCGGAAGTCGTGGCCCCACTGCGACACGCAGTGGGCTTCGTCGATGGCGAAGAGCGAGATGCGTCCGCGGCCGAGGAGGGCCGCGGTGGACTCCACGCGGAGGCGTTCCGGGGCGAGGTAGAGGAGGTCGAGTTCGCCGGCCAGATACGCCTGCTCGACGGCAGCACGGGAGTCCGGGCTCTGGGTGGAGTTGAGGAACGCGGCACGCACACCGACGGCGGACAGGGCATCCACCTGATCCTGCATCAGGGCGATGAGGGGCGAGATGACGACGCCGGTTCCCGGCCGCACGATGGCCGGGATCTGATAGCAGAGGGACTTGCCGCCGCCCGTCGGCATGAGCACGAGGGCATCGCCTCCGCCCACGAGTCGGTCGATGATCTCGGCCTGATCACCCCGGAAAGCGTCGTAGCCGAAGACCCGGTGCAGCACCTCGGCCGCGGGCGGGCGCGCGGGCGAGGTCACGGTCATGGGGCGAGTGTAGACGCTCCCTACGACCTCGATTCGTTCTCCCCAGGCGGGGTCCAGCCGTCCACAGGTGGGGTGGCGGACGGTGCGGCAGGTGTGGCGGACGGTTCCGCGGACGGCGCGGAAGGCCCTATCAGTGCAGGCGCGGCAGGCGCAGGCGCGGCAGGCGCAGGCGCGGCGGACACGTCGGCAGCAGGCGCAGGCGCGGCGGGTGCGGGGGCGGCGGGCGCAGGCGCGTCGGCCGCAGGCGCGTCGGCCGCCGGCACAGGCTCAGCAGGCACGCCGGACGCGAAGGACACGCCGAACGCAGCATGGTCTCCCGCGCCGAGCACGCTCCCGACCGGGGTCGCCGCGGGCGCCACTTCGCGCGTGGTCACGAGCCCGGTGCGCTTCGCCTGCCACACGACCAACGCCGAGTAGGCGCCCATGAGCACCACGGTGCTGACCAGTGCGATCGGGCTGCCGGACTTGGCATTCAGGTCGACGAGACCGAACGCTCCGAGTACGAACAGCGTGGTGTTGTTGATCACGTGGGCGACGATGGCCGCCTCGAGTCCGCCGGTGCGCCAAGTGAGATAGCCGGCCGCGATGGCGAAGAGCGAGACATCCAGAAGCCCCCAGAGGTCGTAGTCGTGACCGATCGCGAACAGTGGAACGGGCAGCAGGATCGCCCATGCCGGATGCTTCAGCCACCCGCCGATGGTCTGCATGAGGTAGCCGCGGAACACGTACTCCTCGGCGGTCGCCTGCAGAGGGGTGAGGATGATCGCGAGCAGCACGAGCACGAGCGTCGTCGAGCTCACCACCGGCGCGATGGGCTCCGCTCCGAGCAGCGGATCGAGCACGAGGAACGACAGCCCGAACACGACGCCGTAGACCACGGCGGCCGGCACGATGCATCGGGCCAGCCACCCCCATCGGAGCCGCCCGGCGACCGAGGAGATCAGGCCGACCGGGCGAGGTCCAAGGGTCAGTCGCGCGAGGAAGGCCGACGGCAGCATGAGGGCGATCGAGCCGACGGCCAGGGTGAATACGAGGGGGTCGGTGAGGTCGAGTTCGGTGAAGCGGGTGACGAGCGCGTTGATCGAATCCGTCGAGCCGTCGAAGTCGGGGTCGGTGAAGATGGCGATGGCGAAGACCGCCACCCCCACGATCACCGACAGGAAGAGGTAGATCGCCGTTCCGATGACGCCGACGACGAGCGCCTTCCACCAGGCGTACTTCGGAGCCGAACGGGCGAGGCGGTGATAGGCGTACTGCACGTCGTCGAGCCTAGACAGGACGGCTGGCAATCTCTGCCGCCCGTTTGGGGCACGGGGGTGGGGGTGAGAGCGGGTCGGGATGCGGCGGGGTGCGGCGGGATGGCCTCCGGAGGAGAAATCGAGCGACCCGCACCCCACGAAGGAGAAACGGTAGCCGGATGACGGGATCTCCTCCCTCGCGGACGCGGCGGCCAGGACTGAGTCGGGCGGGAGTTGAGGGGTGATGGGCGTCGGCGCGACTCATCGGTGAGAAGTGGCGCTCCCCGGGTGCGGCGAGCAGCATGTTCTCGCCGATGAACGAGGACGAAGGCCGACCTCACGGCAGGGTGGGGCCCTTCGACAGGCTCAGGGACCCGTAGGGGCAGGGCCCTTCGACAAGCTCAGGGACCCGCAGGCTTACGGACCCGCGGGGTGGGGCCCTTCGACAAGCTCAGGGACCCGCACGCTGCGGGACCCGCGGGGTCAGGGGCCCG
>JBEANR010000024.1:0-20998 GCA_041165365.1 Actinomycetota bacterium
CCGAGCTCCCCGGGTCGCCGCGCGCCCCCCCGGGTTGCTGAGCCCCCCCCGGGTCGCTGAGCCTGTCGAAGCGGCCGGCCGACAGGGGTGGGGCCCTTCGACAAGCTCCGGGACCCGAGCAGGGCCCACCGGGTCGCTGAGCCCCCACCGGGTCGCTGAGCCTGTCGAAGCGGCGGCGCCCCCTACTGCACCGTCGCCGTCAGGCGCGCGATGTTGTCGATGATCTGGATGCCCGGAGACCTGGTGAGCCAGGCATCCAGAGTCACCTCGTGCGAACGGGAACGGTAATCGTCTTCGATCTCGCGCAGTTGTTGCACGAACCGGGTGCCGCGCACCATGAGCGACACCTCGAAGTTGAGGCTGAACGAGCGCATGTCCATGTTGCTCGACCCGATGACGGCGACGCTGTCGTCGACCGTGAAGTGCTTCGAGTGCAGCACCGTCGGCTTCTCGTAGAGGAAGATACGCACCCCCGACCGCAGCAGCGTCTCGTAGTACGACCGCTGCGCGTGGTAGACCAGGAACTGGTCCGCGACCTCGCACGCGAACAGTTGCACATCGACCCCGCGCTCGGCCGCGGTGGTGATCGCGTAGAGCATCGAGTCGTCGGGCACGAAGTACGGGCTCGCGATGATCAGCCGCTCCTGCGCGCTGTAGACGAGCGCGTTGAACAGACGCAGGTTGTTCTCCCCGTCGAACCCGGGGCCGCTCGGCACGACCTGGCACTCGAGCGCCTCCGGGCCTGTGTGCGGCTCCATGATCTCGGTGTCCACCGGCGGCAACTCGTCGGTCTCGCTGTACCAGTCGGTGATGAACAGCGCGTTGAGGCCGAGGGCGGCCGGTCCGTGCAGCCGCACCATCAGATCCTTCCAGTGCAGGCCCCTCCGGATGTTGCCGGCCCGGTTGTAGCTCGCATCGACCATGTTCTGCGATCCGGTGAAGGCGACCTCGCCGTCGACCACCACGATCTTGCGGTGATTGCGCAGGTCGGGCCTGCGCCACATGCCCCTGAACGGATGGAACGGCAGCATCTCCTCGAAGGGGATGCCGCTGTCCCGCAGCCAGCGCCTGGTCTCGCGTCCCTTCGGACCCCGGATCGTCGCCCAGTGGTCGTACAGCACACGCACCGGGATGCCGCGGGCGAACGCCCTCTCGAGGGCGTCGAAGAACGGTCTGGTCGTATCGTCCCGCGCGAAGATGTAGAACTCGACGTGCACGTACTGCTTCGCCGCGTCGACGGCCTCGGTCATCGAGGCGATCGATCCCGCGTAGTCGGGCAGCAGCTCGACGGTGTTGCCGCCGATCAGGGGCATCGAGCCGAGTTGCTTGTTGAGGTGCACGACCGAGCCGAACCAGGCAGGCTCGCTCCGCGCGGTATCGACCGCCCCGAACGCCGCGCTCGCCTTCAGTATCCGCCCGTTGATCTCGCGCTGCCGGGCGCGTCGGTCGCTCGGGAGTTTGGCGCTCCCGAGGATGCCGAACAGCGCGCTGCCGGGGATGGGCGCGACGAAGATCGCGAGCAGCCAGGCCATCGACGACGTGGGGCGCCGATTGCGGGGAACCACGAGCACGGCGGCCACCCTGATGATGATGTCCATCACGAGGATCACGGTGGGAACGACCTTCGCGATGCTGCGCCAGTTCATGGTTCGATCATGGCAGGCGCCGCCCGGGAGTCTACGAGGCGGGAGTCGACGAAGCGGGTCGCGGCACGGACGCCCAGACCGCCTGCCTCCTGTCCATGAGCGAGACGATCACCACGTGGGGGAGGGTGAGCGCCGAGATCAGCACGAGATAGAGGCCGAGGAGCGCACCATCCCCGGTCGCCGATCCCGGCGCGACGACGAAGAGCACGACCAGCAGCACCAGAGCCACCACGGTCACCGGTGCCGACTGCAGGGCGAACCTGCCGAGGGCGGCGGCAGGCCGCCCACGCTCGAGGGGTCGGCGCGACGCGGGGTCGAGCAGCGAGAGCCGCACGATGTGACGCAGCGAGTGCCAGAGGCAGAAGTACAGGCCGACCGCGAGGATCGGCGGCACCGCCCAGAAGAACGCCGCGAGCAGCACCACCTCGCCGAGGTCGCCCCACCACGCCCGCCGCCCGGCACCGGTCGACCACCGCGCCCTGGCGGTGCCGACGAAGGTCATCACGATGAGCGCGGCGAGGGCGGCGGCGAGCGCGACCCGCACCGCGGGGTCGTCCAGCGCGAGCGGCACCTGCTCCGACGACACCGCGAGCACGCCGGTGGTGTCGCGGAACACCCGCAGATACTCGTCGGGCGCCGCGACGAGCGGCACGAGCATCGGCAGGGCCCCTCGCACCAGCAGCATGCCGACCCTGGTCGCCCTCGACGGAGTGCCCGCTCCCTCCCTGGTCGCCTCGACGAAGACGTCGCCCTGACCCCAGTGGAACCAGGTCGTGAGGATGAACGCCACGAAGCCGAGCGTGGGGCTCATGAACCACAGCGCGAGCACGACCGCCCCGACCACGAGGTAGAGCAGCACCACGCGGGCGATCCCGCGGGCGTCGGGCTCCCGCCCCGCGAGGCGCGACGGCACGAGGTGGTCGAGGGCGCCGTGCGGCAGCCCGAGCAGCACCAGACTGACCAGGAACGGAACGTACTGCAGCGCGTCGGGGATGCGGAGCCCCAGGGCGCAGGCGACGGTCAGAGCCAGGAAGAGACCGTCGACCGGCCGGAACAGTCGGCGCCTCGCCGACTGCCAGACCGTGCGGTCGGCGTCGATCACCGTGTGCGTCGACCCCGGAGCCGGTGTCGCATCACCGTCCACGCCGTCGCCAGAAACGGCAGCTTCGGCAGCGCGAGGATGAGCGCGAGGTGATCCACGGTGCTGCTGCGCTCGGTGAGGAACCGCACGAGGGCTCCGGTCTCCACCCTCTCGAACATCAGGCGGAACACCCGCGGCGCGAGCTCGGGCCGGTCGCTGAGAAACCTGAGGAAGATGGAGTCGAGCAGCGAGCACGGCGGCTCCGCGACATCCGCCACCCCGTCGACGATGCTCTGCACGACGCGCCGGCACGAGCGCTGGATGCCGAGGAAGGTGTAGCCGGTGCTCGGCCGCGTGGCCCCACCCAGCATGCCGAGCCGGGTGACGTGGGCGGACGGATGTCGCACGAAAGCGTGATCGGTCATCGGGATGTACCCGCGCTCGTCGCCGACCACCCTGAAGTCGTCGCTCGCAAGACCGAACTCGCTCAGGAGGTAGCCCTCGATGCGTGCCACGTAGTCCGCCTGGTCGGACGAGGTCTCGTCGAGGTACACGTCCTCGACGAGGGCCTCGAAGGGCGATGTCGGCACGACGTAGACGAAACGGAGCCCGCCGGATTGGTCGACCCCGAAGTCCATCAACCGGCAGTCGGTGACGTCGAACACGGGACGGTCGGCGACCACGTGCAGGCCGACGAACTGCTGCGGCACCCAGGTCGACGACTCCCGGGCGTGGTCGGCCTCCGCCGAGTGCGCCGAGCCGGCGAGCGCCGAGTCTGGGAGCGCCGAGTCTGGGAGCGCCGAGTCTGGGAGCGCCGAGAACCCGCGGCAGTCGATCACCTGCCGTGCGCGCACCGACCCTTCGGTGGTCGAGACCGACACCAGTCCGTACAGTTCGTCGGGCACCGGATGATCGACGACCTCGCCGACCGTGACCCCGAGCCTCAACTCGACCCCGGGATGCGCGGCGATCGACGTGAGGGCATGGGAGTAGAAGTCCATCGCCGCGAGGCAGAGGTAGGGCGTCTCGGGCGCGTTAACGGTGATCCACTCGGTGCCGTCGCGCACCGACCAGGTGTCGAAGCTCGCACGGGCCAGGTGGCTGAACGGTGTCGGCTCGACATCCCAGAAACACCAGGTGCGGTCGTCGGCGAATTCCTCGCGACCGTCGAGCATCACGATGGGCCCGGTCATCCCCGCCTCGAGCAGGGCGCAGCACACCGAGAGTCCGGCACATCCGGCGCCGAGGATCGCCACGTCGTACACGGCCACGTCACTGCGCTTCAGCAGCGACTCCGGCACCGGGGTGATGCGGCCACGGTCGCGGACGGGCGCACGCCCAGCCGCCAGAGCGGCCGGAGACGACGAGAGGGCGGGCATTCGCACTGTTCCGCCCTCCCGTCGCGTTTGCTACGCGCGCGTCTTCGCCGACGCGTGGGCGTCGTCGTGCGAGGACTCGATGCGCGCGAAGTCGGCGTCGTCCGCGTAGGACTTGACCTTCGCCACCTGGAAGATCAGCAGCGCGTAGACCGCCTTCGCGACGATGTCGGCCACCGAGTACCCGATCTGCTTTCCGACCCAGGCATCCGCTCCGGAGATGCTGAGAATGGGCAGCAGGTAGGCGATGGGGTAGACGCCCCAGCTCAGCAGCAGCAGGTAACGCAGGTTGCCGACGGTCTTGCGCACCCCGGCGGGCTGCAGGGCGAGCGACTTGCTCAGCTGCACGAAGAGCACGTAGAGGATGAACGCGAACGGAATCGACGACAGCAGACCGAAGATCCCGCGCACCGCGTTGTCGTCGCTGATCTCACCCGGGTAGCCGAGGGCGATCATGAGGGCTGCGGCCGGCACGAGTTGCATCAGCAGTCGCGACTGCACGGCCCGCGCGAGAGCGAGTACGGCGACGAGTTCGACGAGCAACAACGGAACGGTCAGCAGCCAATCGACGTAGCGGTAGCCCTCGTTGAACGACTCGCCGGCTGCCTGGGTGTACGTGCCGTCTCCACCCGGCGCATCGGTCACGAACGCGGCTTTGAACGAATCGAAGATTCGGAAGTAGTGGTACGCCGCGATTCCGCAGACGATCATCGCCACCGTGATCGCGTTGCGATAGCGCGGCAGGATGCGCGGCAGCGAGATCAGCAGGAACGCAGCCGTGAACAGCTGCGAGGCGATGACGAGCGACAGGAAGTTGTAGACGGTGTCATATTGACCCTGGGTGAGTGCATCGGGGATCACGGTGTCCTCCATTGGACGACCGGGCAGCAGACGGGTTGTCGGCTCCGACCCGGTCTCGTTGGTTCACACTCTAAAACTTTTAGGGGCTGAAACACAGCATTCTCGCAGCGATTTTGATCCTGTACTATGTTGCATCACGCCAGAGCGGTCATCGATCGCCCACATGGAGGGCTCATGGCCGACGATCAGCCTGTGCGGCGGGTACTAACGGGGTTCCCGGATGCGGCCATCCACTTCCTCCGCGCGCTGGAGTTGAATCGCAATCGCATCGCCAGCAACCACGGGCTCACTGCCGTCGAGTTGCGCAGCCTGTTCCGGATCGGCGAGGCGGGCAGTCTGATGCCCAAGGAACTCGCCGAAGACCTGTCCCTGACCAACGGCGCCATCACCGGCATCTCGACCCGCTTGGTCGCCGCCGGGTTTCTGCATCGCACCGCGCACCCGAACGACCGGCGCAGTGTGCATCTCGAACTCACCCCGGCCGGACACGAGGTGGTCACCGGCATCCACACCGATTTCACCGCCATGGTGGATGTCGCGACCGGCAGCCTCACGCGCGCGGAGGTCGATCTGGCCGCGGAATCACTGCGCGCGGTGACCGCCGCGATCCACAAGCGGCTCGCCGCCACCGAGCGGACCGAGTAGGCCGAGCCGCAGGCGACTCATCGGCCTGCGGGGGAGCCGCCGGCCGCGCGTGCTCGGCAGCGCGCCCGGCAGCGCGCCCGGCAGCGTGCCCGGCAGCGTGCCCGGCAGCGACCGTGTCCGCGGCTCACGCCGCGAAGGTGCTCACGTCGATCACGAAGCGGTACCGCACGTCGCTCCCGATCACCCTGTCATAGGCGTCGTTGACGTCGTCGACGCCGATCACCTCCACGTCGGCACCGAAGCCGTGCTCCGCGCAGAAGTCGAGCATCTCCTGCGTCTGCGCGATGCCGCCGATCTTCGATGCGGCCAGCGACCGGCGCTGGGCGGCGAGCGAGAACATCCCGATGGCGTCAGGCTCCGCGGGGATCCCGACGTTGACGAGCGTGCCGTCGAGTTTCAGCAGGCCGAGGTAGCCGGCCATATCGAGGTTGGCCGCGACGGTGTTGACGATGAGGTGGAAGTGGTTGCGGAGTTCGCTGAAGGTCTGCTCGTCGCTCGTGGCGAAGTAGTGGTCGGCTCCGAGGCGCAGCCCGTCATCCTTCTTGCTGAGGGTCTGGCTGAGCACCGTGACCTCCGCGCCGAGCGCGTGGGCGATCTTCACGCCCATGTGGCCGAGTCCGCCCATGCCGAGGATGGCCACCTTTCTGCCCGGGCCGGCACCCCAGTGCTTGAGCGGCGAGTAGAGGGTGATGCCGGCGCAGAGGAGAGGGGCGGCATCCGACAGTTCGATGCCCTCGGGGATACCGAGCACATAGTTCTCGTCCACGACGATCTGCGTGCTGTAGCCGCCGTAGGTGAGCTCGCCGTCGGGGTGCTTGTCGTTGTAGGTGCCGACCTCGCCGCGCAGGCAGTACTGCTCCTCGCCGGCCAGGCAGTTCTCGCACTCGCGACACGAGTCGACGAAGCATCCGACTCCGACCCTGTCGCCGACCGCGTACTTCGTCACGCCCTCGCCGACGGCCGAGACGATGCCTGCGATCTCGTGGCCGGGCACCATCGGGAAGATGCCCTCCGCCCACTCGTCACGGGCCTGGTGGATGTCGGAGTGGCAGATTCCGGCGAACCTGATGTCGATGACGACGTCGTGGGCGCGGGCGTCTCGGCGTTCGACGGTGGTGCGCTCGAGGGGCTGGCCGGAGGCCGGGGCGGCGAGGGCGGGCACGGTGGTGGGCATGCGGATCCTTCGAGAGGGAGAGGGGGATGTCGGCGGCTCCGCTCGAGCGGAGGGCGACCTCTCCAGGCTACGTCGTGTTCGCGAGGGCGGGGCGCGATCGGTGCGGGTGGGCCTCCTCCCGGCCGGCCCGGGTGGATGCCGGGAGCGGGCAGGGGACATCCACCCACCTCGGGCACGTAGCGTGGGGTGATGAGCGACGATCTCACCCCCACGTACATCAAGCCCGGCGAGGACTTCGACCGCGACACCGCGTACATCGAAGACCGCATCACCCGCGATGCGCGAGACGGGTGGCCCGTCGAGCCGGGCCGCTACCGGCTGGTCGCGGCACGGGCCTGCCCGTGGGCGAACCGCACGGTGATCGTTCGTCGACTGCTCGGCCTCGAGGATTCGATCTCGCTCGGGCTCCCGGGCCCGACCCACGACGCGAACAGTTGGACCTTCGACCTCGATCCGGGAGGTGTCGACCCCGTGCTCGGCATCGAGCGCCTCCAGCAGGCGTACTTCGCGCGTTTCCCCGACTACCCGCGCGGCATCACCGTGCCGGCGATCGTCGAGGTGCCGACGGGCCGCGTGGTGACGAATGACTACCCGCGGATCACGCTCGACTTCTCGTCGGAATGGGTCGACCACCATCGGGAGGGCGCACCCGATCTCTACCCCACCGCGCTGCGCTCCGAGATCGACGAGGTGGCCGAGCTGATCTTCCACGACGTGAACAACGGCGTGTACAAGTGCGGCTTCGCCGGCAGTCAGAAATCGTACGAGCGGGCCTACGACGCTCTCTTCGCGCGCCTCGATTGGCTGGAGCGCAGGCTCGCCGGGCAACGGTTCCTCGTCGGGGACACGATGACCGAGGCCGACATCCGCCTCTTCACCACTCTCGCGCGCTTCGACGCGGTCTATCACGGACACTTCAAGTGCAACCGCAACACCCTCGCGTCGATGCCGGTGCTGTGGGCGTACGCGCGCGACCTGTTTCAGACCCCGGGATTCGGCGACACGATCGACTTCGATCAGATCAAACGTCATTACTACGTGACTCACAGCGACATCAACCCGTCGGGGATCGTGCCCAAGGGTCCGGATGTCGCGGCCTGGCTCACTCCGCACGGCCGCGAGTCGCTCGGTGGTCGGCCCTTCGGCGAAGGCACTCCGCCCGGGCCGCCGCCCGCCGGGGAGCGCGTGCCCGCGCTCGCGTAGAGCGCCGCGCCGCCGCCCGCCGGGGAGCGCGTGCCCGCACTCGCGTAGAGGGCCGCACCGGGCTGGCGTGGCGCGCGAGTATCCGCATTCGCCGCCCGCGGCGCGCCGACCCGCGCTGGCGTAGCGCGCCCGTTCACAACTCAGGCTCCACAGTCGACGCACCCCGCAGAGGCGGCCCCAGGGGCCGGAACCGGCAGGCCAGCCTGAGTTGCGAACGGGCGCGGGGCGGCGCGAGCGGGGCGTGAGCCGAGCGCGAGCAGGCGCGGGCGGGCGCGGGGCGCGGGCGCGGGCGCGGGCGCGGGCGCGGGCGCGGGGCGCGAGTATCCGCATTCGCCACCCGCGGCACTTGACTCGCGCAGGCGTAGCGCGGCGGCGTCACCGGGCAACCGTCGCCCGTTCACAACTCAGGCTGGAGAGGCGGCGCACCCCGCAGAGGCGACTCCAGAGGCCAAAACCGGCAGGCCAGCCTGAGTTGTGAACGGGCGCGGGGCGCGAGCGGGCGCGGGGCGCGAACGGGCGCGAGCGGGCGCGAGAAGCGCGAGGCGCGCAGCGCGCTCTACTACAGGCCGAGCCGTGGCATCCGGTCTATGCCGAACGAATGCCTCAGTGCCTCGCGCGCCGCATAGTAGCCGGGCAGACCCGTCACACCGGGGCCGGGAGGGGTCGACGACGAGCCGAGGTAGACGCCCTCCATGGGTGTGCGCCAGGGCGCCGACGACAGCACCGGCCTGCGCACGAGTTGCAGCGCCGACGGCGCCCCTGCCGAGATGTCGCCGCCGATGTAATTGGCGTTGTGGTGCTGCATCTCCACCGCGGTACGGGCGGATGTCGCGAGCACGAGATCACGGAATCCGGGCGCGAACCGCTCGATCTGAGCCGTCACCGCCTCCGTCTGATCGATCTCCGACCCGGCGGGCACGTGCGTGTAGGCCCAGAGCACCTGGCGGCCTGATGGCGCACGCGAGTCGTCGACGACCCCCGGCTGCGACACCAGCACGAACGGTGTCGCGCTGTGCCGACCTCTCGCGACCGTGTTCTCGGCCTCGGCGATCTGCGCGCGCGTGCCGCCGACGTGCACGGTGCCTGCGCCGGCGAGCGCCGGGTCGGTCCACGGCACCGGTCCGGCGAGCGCGAAGTCCACCTTCGCCGCCGCATTCCCGTATCTGAAGCGCGACAGCGCGCGGCGGTAGCCCTCGGGCATCCGTGCGCCGGCGAGGCGGATGAGCGCGCGGGGTGTCACGTCGAGCACGACGGCGCGCGCCGAGGCGAGCGCGTCGAGCGAATCGATGCGGGCGCCGGTGATCACGTCGCCGCCGTGGGTCACGAGATCGTCGACCATCGCCTCGACGATCGACTGGCTACCGCCCACGGGGATCGGCCAGCCTCGGGCGTGGGCGTAAGTCGCGAGCGCGAGTCCGGCCCCTGCCGAGGCGAGAGACGGCATCGGCTGGATGGTGTGGGCCGCCACTCCCGCGAGGAGCGCGGGGGCCGCGTCATCCGTCCAGCGCAGGTTCCACGCGGCGGTGCCCTGTTCGATCGCGCGAAGCCCCACCATGGCGGCGACCATCGGATCGGTCGGCACCTGCAGCAGCTGCGATCCGGTGAACCTCGCGACGCGATCGGCCCGGCGCGCCAGCGGGCCCATGAGCCTGGACCACGCTGCGCCGTCGCGCCCGAGGCGGTCGGCTGTGCGGGCCAGGTCGCGGTAGGCGATGGCCGCGCGTCCGGAATCGAGCGGATGCCCGTACGACACGGGTGGCAGCCGCAGGTCGACGCGGCGCTCGAGCTCGAACCGCCGGAAGAACCCCGAGGCGAGGGCCATGGGATGCACGGCGGAACAGATGTCGTGATGAAACCCGGGCAACGTCAACTCGGCGGTGCGCGCCCCGCCGCCGATCGTGTCCTCGGCCTCGTACACGCGCACGGACAGGCCGGCCCGGGCGAGGGTGACGGCGGCGGCGAGCCCGTTCGGGCCCGAACCGACGACCGCGACATCCATGCTCACCGTCGACGCAGTGCCGAGGCCCCGGCGATCAGACCAGCCGCGAGCGCGCCGGCGCCGATGACGGCGGTGGCTGCGCGGTGCGAGATCGCCCAGACCTGCGGTGACATCGAGAGCGCCCGGTCGCTGAAGATGCCACGGGCACCCTGGTCACCGGCCACGGGAGCGTACAGATTGTCGGGCAGCATCGGCTCGGACTTGTCGGGCGCCTGCTGGCCCGAGTAGCCCGTCTTAGCCAGGTACCGGTCGAGCAACCCGGCGGCCACACGGTTGCCGAGCACGGTGCCGACTGTGGGCTCGCCCACCCACGTGCGTCGGCGCGGCCGGTCGGCGACAGCCCCGATCGCGCGGGCTCCCACCTCGGGCTCGAAGATGGGGGCGACGGGCTGCGGATGATCGGGCAGCGACGTCTTCACCCAATTGAACTGGATGGTGTTGAGCGCCGGCATGTCGACGGTCGACACCGTGACGGCGCTCCCCGCGTGGATGAGCTCGGTCGTCACCGATTCGGTGAAGCCCTGCACGGCGTGCTTCGCCCCGCAGTAGGCCGCCTGCAGCGGGATGCCACGGTGCGCGAGAGCCGATCCGACCTGGATCACGTGCCCGCGATCCCGCGGCACCATGCGATCGAGGGCGGCGCGCGTGCCGTGCACGAAGCCGAAGTAGTTGACCGCCGTCGCCCGGTCGAAGTCGGCCTGCGGAGTGTCGAGGAACTCGCCGAACACCCCCACCATGGCGTTGTTGACCCAGAGTTCGATGGGCCCGAGGTCGCGTTCGACCTGGTCGGCGGCTTGCTGCACCGCGTCCGGATCGGCGACATCCGTGGGCACGCCGAGCCCGCGGCGACCCCGGGCGGCCACGTCGGCGACGGCCCCCGACACGCCGTCGACACCGCGGGCGAGCACCGCGACATCCCACCCCCGGTCGGCCAGCTCACGCACGATGGCGCGTCCGAGTCCGGCACTGCCGCCGGTCACGACGGCGACACCGCGCGGCGACACCGCGGGCACAGACACCGCCGGGTCGGGAAGGGTGGATGTCGCGGGGCCGAGGTTCGTTCGTGGGGAGGGCATCGTTCCATGGTGGGGTCCGCGCCCGTCGACCGCCACCCCTTGCCCGGGCGTGGCGGGTCTGCTGCGTCACGTAGATTCGACGGCAGACGTGTCCACCGAGACAGAGGTCGCCGATGGCTGAGCTGGTGCCGATCCCGTCGCCCGGCGTGCCCCTCGAGTTCGGCGCCCGCGGCGGCCCACTGGTGCTCGTGCTGCACGACTGGTTCGGCAGGTTGCCGTGGGTCGAATCGGTGGCGAGAGCGCTCGCCGACCGGGGTTTCCGCGTTCTCGTGCCCGATCTGTTCGGCGGCGGTGCCACGACCGACGACGAAACCGCTCAGACACTGCTCGCCGCGCTCGACATCGGCGGCACCCTGGCGGCCCTCGACGACCTCGTCGGCGACGCCCGCGAGCAGGGGTCCACCGGCGTCGGACTGCTCGGATTCTCGATGGGCGGTTGGCTCGCCCTCCTCCACGCCCAGAACGGTGACGCCGATGCGGTCATCGCCTACTACGCGAGCCTCACCGCCACCGACCACGGCGTGATCCCCTGCACTGTTCAACTTCACCTCGCCGAGCACGACTCGTGGGGCGAGGGACAGCAGCCCGAGGGTTTCGTCACGCGACTGCTCGAACACGGCACCCCGGTCTCGACCTTCGACTACGCGGGCACCCGGCACGGTTTCGCCAACGCCACGCTCGCACGCGACTTCGACGCGGATGCGGCGGCCCTCGCCTCGACGCGCACGACGAGCTTCCTCCGCGAGCACCTGCTCGAGTAGAGGCCGCCGCCGTCAGCGCACGTCCCAGAGGTGATGCACCGGATCGTGGATGAAGTAGCGCGCGAAGCTCTCGACGATGAACGAGACGCCGTCGCTGCGTCGCCCCGGGCGATCCCACTGCGCCCCCTCGACCCGGTCGAAGGCGTCCGCCAGGGTCTCCGCCTCCGCCACGAGCGACGCCGCCACCACCGACGGGTCCTGCAGGTCGTAGCGCTCGCTCACCGCGGTCGCGTCCTGATCCCAGTCCGCGAACAGCGGGTCGTGCTCCTCGAGCATCATCGCGAGTCTGGTGCGGTAGAGGGTGAACACGTCGCGCACGTGCGCGGCGTACTCGAGAGGCGACCAGGTCGCGTCATCCGGCCGGTCCCGCACCGTCTCACGGGCGAGTACGGCCGGCCATCCTGCGGCGTTGCTGCGCAGCATCCCGGCCACCTCCGTCGCGGGCACGGAGGCGGCATCGAACCCGCACTCGGGGCAGCGGCGCTCGAGCACCCAGGTCCAGTTCTTGGTGTCCAGTTCTCTCGGCATCCGATGATCGTGGCGCGGATCGACGCGGACGGCAACAGCCATCCGGTCACTTTCTGGCGTCTCGAGGGCGGGTCGGCGCCGATCATCGACCACAATGGGTACGAATGAGGTACACGCCCCGCGATCGCGGGGCCCGGCGTTAGAGGACTGACCATGACCACATCTCCGAACCGCCTGCTGGCGACCGTCTTCGGCGCGGTCTACCTGTTCATCGGCCTCATCGGATTCGCGTTCACCGGCGGCGTCGACTTCTTCGCCACGAGTGGCGGCAAGATCTTCGGCATCTTCGAGGTCAACGTGTTCCACAACGTCGCGCACCTGCTCATCGGTGCCGCCCTCGTGATCGCCGGGCTCAGCACGGTGCGAGCCGCCAAGGCCGTCAACACCACGATCGGCGCCGCGTACCTGCTGCTCGGGGTGGCCGGGCTGTTCCTCGTCGGGTCGGCCGCGAACATCCTCGCCATCAACGCCGCCGACAACGTGCTGCACTTCGCGAGCGCAGCCGTGCTGCTCGCGGTCGGGCTCGGGGCCGACAAGAACGTCCGAGCGGCCGCGTAGCGACGGACCCTCGGCGGACGGCGGACCGGATGCCGCAGATCACCCGCACCTGGCTCGCGTTCGCCGCCCTCGGGGCCGGGCTCATCCATCTCGCGCTCGTCGTGGGCGCTCCGGCGCCGCTCGCGATCACGCTCGTGCTGCTCGGGCTCGTGGAGTTCTCCTGGGGCATCATCACCCTCGCGCGCGACGACGTCGTGCTCCCCCGGCTCGCGCGCGTCGTCGCCATCGCGCCGGTCATCCTGTGGAGTCTGCTCGTGGTCGTGTCGATGCTGCTCGCGGTCGACGACATCGTCGCCTCGCTCACCCTCGTGCCGATGAGCATCGCGCTGATCTTCCAGGTGTTCATCGCGCTGGTGATCACGCGTCACCTGCGCCGGGCATCCACAACTGACGACGGAACTGTGGATGCCGCGGCCGCGCCCACCGCGCCGACCGCGGGTCGCTACCTGCTCGCCCTGACCGTGGGAGCCCTCCTCGTCGGCGGCCTCACCACCCCGGCTCTCGCCGCGACCGAAGCCGGACGGTATGCGCAGCCGCACGGCGACCATGACCCGGGGTTCGTGCCGGCGCCGGGTGGCGACGACCCGCTCGCCGATCTCGACCTGCCGGGGCACGACGCGCACTGAGTGTGGCGCGACGGTCAGAGTGCACTCCGAGGGCGGTCAGCGCGCGCGGATCGCCGGGATGGCGCTGGCCTTCTCCATGAACCGGCGCACGTCGTCATCCACGATGATGTCCGACGGCCTCAACGGACGTGACAGGTAGAGCCCGTCGAGCGCCGTGATGCGGCTGAGCGCCACGTAGGTCTGGCCGGGGGCGAACGAGCGCTGCCCGAGGTCGACGATCGCCCGGTCGTAGGTCTTGCCCTGCGATTTGTGGATCGTCACGGCCCACGCGAGGCGCAGGGGGAACTGCTGGAACTCGGCCACGATATCGCGCTTCAGCTCCTTCGTGACCGGCGAGTAGTTGTACTTGAACTTCTCCCAGATCGACGGCTGCACCTCGTGCTCCTCGCCGTCGATCTCGACCCAGACGGTGTCGGCGATACGGGTGACGGTGCCGACGGATCCGTTGACCCAGCGCTGATCCGCGTCGTTGCGCAACAGCATGACCTGCGCACCGACCTTGAGCTCGAGCGCCTCGTCGGCGGGGAACGACCGTCCGCCGAAGTCTCCGGTGATCTCGGCCTTCGCAGTGAGCACCCGCCCGGGAAGTCGGGCCAGGGCGCGCGCGTTGATCGCGTTCACGGTGTCGTTGCGGGTGGCGAGGGTGATGGCACCGTCCGTCGGCGCGGGCCGCGCGCCCGTGTCGTTGAGACGCTGGGCGATGTCAGCGGTCACGCCCCCGTGACGCACCGCGTTCAGCATGAACTTGAACTCCTCCTCGTGCTGGCGATGGATGACGCCGAGCTCGTAGATGCGCAGCTCCGCGGCATCCCACACCTTCGCATCGAAGAACCACATCGACCTGTACTGATCGGTGAAGTAGGCCCGCTCGTCGGCGTCTCCGGGCACCGGCGCGAGTTGGTACGGATCGCCGAAGAGCACGACCTGCACCCCGCCGAACGCGTCGTAGCGGCGCTGGCGCGCGAGCCGCAACGATCTGTCTATCGCGTCGAGCAGGTCGGCGTTGACCATCGACACCTCGTCGATCACCAGGGTCTCGATCGTGCTCAGCAGCTTGCGCACATCCCGTCCCTGCTGGATCTCGTGATCGGCGATCACCCCGATCGGCAGGCGGAAGAGCGAGTGGATGGTCTGACCACCCACATTGAGCGCCGCGACTCCGGTGGGCGCGCAGATCACCAGTTGCTTGGAGGTGTTGTCGGCGAGGTGGTTCAGCAGGGTCGACTTGCCGGTGCCCGCGCGGCCGGTCACGAAGATGTGTTCGCGAGTCGTCTCGATCGTGTCGAACACGGCCTGCTGCTCGGCCGCGAGACGCAGCGGCGGTTCGATCACGGCCTCTCCCTCATCGGCTCCAATCTACCGCCGGGGCGTCGGTCGGTCCGGCTGGCCGCACGTGTTGTGGAGAGACGGTCGCTTTAGGATGTCGGGATGGCCGAGGGCACTGGGGAGGAGTGGTCGGGAAGGCCGCCGGCGCTCGACGGCTACCCCGCCGACAGTCAGCCCGCTCAGCCCGCTGAGCCCCGGCCTCTCGACCCTCGCAACCCCGCGACCCGGCGTTCCGGCTCGCGTTCCCCGCTCACGCGCCGCTCGTTCGCCCTTCGCTGGGGTATCGCCTTCGCCGCGCTCGGGGTCTCGTTCGTCGCGACGGTGATCATCCTCAACTCGACGCTCTACAGCGCCGCGGGCTTCACGGACTCGTATCTCGGCGCACTCGCGCGCCACGACATCCGTGCCGTTCTCGACACACCAGGGGTGCAGGTGCCGGATGGCGCGGCGCGCGATCTGCTCACCGCCGACGCGCTCGGCGCCCTCACCGTCGTCGGGGTGACCGCCCAGCAGCAGGATCAGGACGGCCGCCACCGCCTCACGTACGAGATCGAACTCGACGGCACGCGGGCTGAGACCGTGCTGACGGTCGCGCGAGAAGGCACGTCGTTCTGGCTGTTCCCGTCGTGGAGGTTCGCGGTGAGCCCGGTCGCGACCCTCGAGGTCACCCCGCGGAGCGCGAGCGGGTTCGAGGCCAACGGGATGGCGGCGACCGCCGCGGAGGGGGTGGGGGCGGCATCCGCGTTCCCGGCCCTGGTGCCGTCGGCCTATGCGATCGGGCAGGACGCCGAGCTGTTCATGGCCGATCGGCGGCAGTCGCTCGTGACCGAGCCCGGGTCTGTCGTGCCGGTCACGATCGAGGCGCGGGCGACCGAACGCTTCGTCGACCTCGTGCAGCGGCAACTCGACGACCTGCTCGACGAGTGCGTGACCCAGGCCGTGCTGCAGCCGACCGGATGCCCGTTCGGCAAGACCATCCGCGACAGGATCGTGACCACCCCGGCGTGGTCGATGACCACCTATCCGCCCATCTCGATCGTTCCGGGCACCACGCCGGGCACCTGGGTCGTGCCGCGGGCGGCGGGGGCGGCGCGGCTCGTGGTCGACGTGCGGTCGCTCTTCGACGGCACGGTGACGACACTCGACGAGGATGTCGCGTTCGACGTGGGCTACCTCATCACCGTGGGCGCCACCGGTCAGGTGAACATCGTGCCGCAGTAGGGGTGGAGCGGGCCCGGGCCGTCCGGTCGCTGTCGCTCTCGCCGTCCGCTGCCCCCCGTCCGCTGCCCCCGCTGCAAAATCAGGAGATCGGGCGCGACCCTCGGCGTGTAGATGTCGACACGCCGAGGGCGGTCAAGGATCTCCTGATTTTGCTACGGGAACGGGTCTTCCGCCCTGTCCTGTTCCTCTTTCCGCTCGCCGCGGCGTGGGGTGTCGTGACCGCCATCCGCTTCGGCGTGCTCAAAGCCACGCGGAGGTCCAGAACCACAGGTGTGCGGGCCTGAGCGCTACCGGCGGGAACTGTCCAGCCCCGCGAGCATCCTGTTGTACTCCTCGAGGTCGGCGTCGCCGTCGCGGTCGGCTTTGCGGTCGAGCCGCTTCGCCTCCTTCGTGTCGTTCCGCGACCAGAGGAACGCGACCACGATCGCGAGGATGATCGTCGGGATCTCGCCGACGCTCCACGCGATGCCACCGCCCGTCTGCTGGTCGGCGAGCGCCGAGGCACCCCACGGCCGACCCATGGCGCCGTACCAGTCGGCGAGCAACAACCCGGTGCCGGTCATGAGGCTCAGCCCGAAGAACGCGTGGAAGGCCATCGTGGCGAGCAGCAGCACGAGGCGCAGCGGATACGGCGCCCGGTACGGCACGGGGTCCACACCGATCAGGGCCTGCACGAACAGGTAGCCCGTGATCAGGAAGTGCACGATCATCCACTCGTGACCGATGTGGTCTTCCGTCGCCCACCGGAACAGCGGCGAGTAGTAGAAGACCCAGAGTGACCCGGTGAAGATGACCGCGGCCACGATCGGGTTCGCCAGGATGCCGGCGGCTCTCGAATGCACGGCGATCATGATCCACTCCCTGGCCCCCCTGCTGCCGTCGGTGCGTTTCGCGATCGTGCGCAGCGCGAGCGTGATCGGCGCCCCGGGAACCAGCAGCACGGGGATCATCATGCCGAGCAGCATGTGTCCGAGCATGTGGGCGCTGAACAGGTACATCTCGTAGACGTTGACGCCGCCGTTGGTGACATAGAAGAGCAGGGCGAGCCCCGTGAGCCACAGCACGGTGCGGTGCACGGGCCAGCGGTCGCCCCGGCGGTGCAGGCGCCGCACGCCGGCGAGGTAGAAGAAGGCGAGGAAGCCCACCACGAGCACCCAGATCACGTCGAACCGCCACTCGGTGAAATACCGCGAGACGGTCAGCTCAGGCGGCAGCGCCTCGCCCGTGAGGATGTACGCCGGCGTCGTCGTGATCTCGACCTCGGGAACCAGCGGGTCGGTGCGGGCGAGCGCGGCGGCGACCCCGGAGGCGATTCCCATGAAGGCGAGCTCGGCGGCGACCAGCCCCCAGAACCAGCGGGAGCCGGTGTGCTCGGAGCGCGTCATCCTGCCGATCATGGCGCGACGCTGCACGGCTCCGAAGACCCCGAGCGCGAGCAGGGCACCGACCTTGACGACCACCAGGATGCCGTAGGGCTTGCCGAGACCGTCGAGTGAGCCGACCCGGAGCGCGGCGTTCACGTATCCGGAGACGGCGACCACCACGAAACAGACCAGGGCGATGGTCGAATAGCGGGCGAGGATCACCCCGAGCCTGCCGGAGTCGAGGGCGCCCCGCAGCGCCACGATCGCGAGGAGTCCGCCGAGCCAGACCGCCGCGAAGACGAGGTGCAACCCGAGCGACGAGACCGCGGCGGCATGACCGGATGCTCCTGCCGAATGCCCCTGCTGCGCCATCGGCACGAGCGCGACCGCCGCGAAGACGGTGACGAAGATCAGAGCGGTACGGCTGCGAACAGCGAAGCAGAGCACCGTGGTGGCCGCGGCGATGAGGGTGATGGCGAGCCAGCCCTGACCGAAGTCGACCTCGGTGAAGAAGCTGCCGAGCAGCTGCCCGTACTGGGCGTCGAAGGTGATCGGCTGCAGGTAGACGCTCTGGAAGGTGAGGAACCCGGTGAGCGCCGATGACACGGCCCAGATCGCGGAGGCGCCGGCCGCGACATCCAGAGCCCGATCGAACTCAGGGCGACCCTTGGTGAGGGCGAAGCAGACGAGCACGAGGGTTCCGAGAGTGGCTGCCGTACTCAGGTTGACCATGAGTTTGGCGACGGGGAGCCCGTAGCGCACCGCCGCCCCGGGGTCGATGACCGTCGGCGCTGTGGCGCCCCCACCGAACTCGAGCGCGACGATCACGCTCAGCAGGGACACCGCCAGCAGCAGGGCCGGCCCTGCTATGCGAACGAGCCGAGACACGGCCTCCAGCCTAGGCGCACCAGGTGGGTGCGAGCCCGGGGTGACGCCTCGACAGGGTCGGCGACCCAGGAGGCGCGGATCTCCGTACGGCCGGTCCCGAAGCGACGGGGGCTCTCGAGCTCGTCGCAGGGCGGGTCCCCGCCCGGTGCTAGCGTTCCCCCGGGGAGAGGAGGCCGCATGACCACGCGCAGGCAGGTGCTCTGGCCCCGAGGCATCCACCCCGCCTTCATCGTCGCCGCCGTCGCATTCCTCGCCCTGATCGGAGCGGCCGGATTCCGCGCCGCACCCGGCGTGCTGCTCCTGCCCATCGAGACGGAGTTCGGGTGGTCGCGCAGCGAGCTCTCGGTCGCCGTCGGCATCAACCTGCTGCTGTACGGCCTCATGGCACCGTTCGCCGCGGCGCTCATGCGCCGATTCGGCATCCGCACCGTCACCGCCACCGCACTCGCCATCGTCGCGTCCGGCAGTGCGCTGAGCACGTTCGCTACGGAACCCTGGCACCTGATGGCGACCTGGGGTGTGCTGATCGGGCTCGGCACCGGGTCCATGGCGCTCGTGTTCGCCGCCATGGTGAGCGAGACCTGGTTCCACAGTCGTCGCGGTCTGATCTCGGGAATCCTCACAGCGGGAAGCGCCACAGGTCAACTCATCTTCCTCCCGGTGGTCGCGCAGTTCGCGACGGACTCCGGATGGCGCGCGGCCTCGTTCGTGATCGCTGTCGCCGCGATTGCGGTCGTGCCCATCGTGCTCATCTGGTTGCGGAACACCCCCGCAGACCTCGGCACCACCCCCTTCGGCGCCCCCGAGGGCCACCGGGCCCCGGCGCTCGCCAAGGGCAACCCGGCGAGAGCGGCGATCAGCGCACTCGGGTTCGCCAGCGGGCACCGCACGTTCTGGGCCCTGGTCATCGGTTTCGCCATCTGCGGGGCGACCACCAACGGACTGATCGGCACCCACTTCATCCCCTCGGCGCACGACCACGGGATGCCGACCACGACGGCGGCCGGGCTCCTCGCCGTCGTCGGGATCTTCGACATCGTCGGGACGATCGCCTCGGGGTGGCTGACCGACAGGGTCAACCCGCGCATCCTCCTCGTGGCCTACTACGGATTCCGCGGGGTGTCGCTGCTCGCGCTCCCGTATCTGCTGTCGGCGACCGTGCAGTCGAGCATCGTCATCTTCATCATCATCTACGGCCTCGACTGGGTGGCGACGGTGCCCCCGACGATCGCGCTGTGCCGCGAACTGTTCGGCGATCGCGGACCGCTCGTCTTCGGCTGGGTGTTCGCGGCGCATCAGATCGGTGCGGGCATCGCCTCGGTGCTCGCGGGCGTGGTCCGCGACGAGACCGGCCACTACACGGTCGCCTGGTTCGCGGCGGCAGGCCTGTGCGTGATCGCCGCGATCGTGAGCGGAAGCATCCGTCGCGGTGGGGATGTCACGGCCCCCGCCGACGCGGCCCGACCGACGCCGGCCCCTGTCGATCACCACTGAGCCGATTGCCACTGAGCCGCCCGGGTACGACGAAGGGGATGGCGCCTCACAGCGACATCCCCTCCGGTGGTTCGAAAGACCGTGTTACTTGGCGGCGGCCTTCAGCTTGCTGCCGGCGCTGACCTTGACTCCGTAACCGGCGGCGATCTGGATCGCCTCACCGGTCGACGGGTTGCGACCCGCGCGAGCGGCGCGGTGCGTGCGCTCGACGGCGAGCCAACCCGGGATCGTGACCTTGGTGCCCTCGGCGACCGACGACGCCAGGGTCGAGAAGAGGGAGTCGAGCACGCCGTTGACGGCGGCCTGGCTCTGGCCAGACTCAGCGGCAACAGCCGCGACGAGCTCGGTACGGTTCAGTGACTTGTCAGCCATGTGGTGTCCTCCTCGGACGATTGTTGCGGTACAGGTCTACTCGATCGGAACCGCCGAGTGACTGGTTGCCAGTACAGGAACCTCGGATCGGAGACCCGGGGAACCGCGTAAAACCTACCAGCTTGACTTGGAGATACCGGGCAACTCGCCCCGGTGAGCCATGTCGCGGAAGCGCACACGGGAGACGCCGAACTGCTTCAGGAAGCCGCGGGGTCGTCCGTCGATGGCGTCGCGGCCACGGAGGCGCACCGGCGACGCGTCGCGCGGCAGCTTCTGCAGCCCGAGGCGGGCGGACTCGCGCTCGGCGTCGGTCGACGCGGGGTCGACGAGCGCCTTCTTGAGCTCTAGCCGCTTGGTGGCGTACCGCGCCACGATGACGGCGCGCTGGTCGTTCTTCGCGATCTTGCTCTTCTTCGCCATGCTTAGCGCTCCTCGCGGAATTCGACGTGCTTGCGCACGATGGGGTCGTACTTCTTGAGCACGAGACGGTCGGGGTTGTTGCGACGGTTCTTCTTGGTCACATAGGTGTAACCGGTGCCCGCCGTCGAGCGGAGCTTGATGATCGGACGAACGTCCTGTTGCTTGGCCACTAGATCTTCACCCCACGAGCGAGAATGTCTTTCACGACGGATTCGATGCCACGGGCATCGATCACCTTGATGCCCTTGGCGCTCAGCGTCAGGGTCACGTTGCGGCGAAGCGACGGCACGTAGTACGTCTTCTTCTGCACGTTCGGGTCGAAACGACGCTTGGTGCGTCGGTGCGAGTGCGAGATGTTGTGACCGAAGCCGGGAACGGC